>CAZIUA010000071.1:0-13685 GCA_964542315.1 uncultured Faecalibacterium sp.
CCGCATCGCCGGTCATGCCCTTCTTCAGCAGGGTGTAGGTGACCTTCAGGCTGCCGGCGAGCTTGCCGTCATAGGTCAGGGCCTCGTCGGAATAGAGAAGCACCTGCGTGTCATAGCCGGCCATGCCGTCCACCTTCAGCCCGTTGCGGGTCTGGAAGGCGCGGATTGCGGCCACATCATCCGCCTTGCAGCGGCTGTCCTTCGCGGAGGTGTAATAGCCCAGCTCCTCCAGGCGGGTCTGCAGGCGCAGCACGGATGCACCGGTCACGCCCTGCTTGACAAGGACGACATTCTCCTTGGCGACGGGCGGATAAGCGGGTGCAGCGGTATTGGTGGCCGACGCGGACACCGACGGGGTGGCCAGGGGGACATAATCCGCCGCCAGCGCCAGGTAGGAGAACAGCACCTCATAAGTGCCGGTGCCGGCCACGCCATCCGCGGTGAGGCCATTCTTGATCTGGAACGCCTTCAGCGCGGCCACGCTCTTGGTGCCGAACTTGCCGTCCGCCGTCCCCGCCAGGTATTTCAGCTCGATCAGCCGCTGCTGGACGAGCTTGGCATCATTGCCCTTGGAGCCGGAGCGAACGGTGGTTTTGGGCGTCTCCATCGCCGGCGGCAGGGTGGGTGCGGGCGTGGGGGTGGGCGTCGCGGTTGCGGACGCCGCCAGGCCCTTGCCAAACAGCAATTCCTGCGTGTTGGCGCCGCACACGCCGTCGGACTTCAGCCCGTTTTTGGTCTGGAACGCCTTCACCGCACTGGCGGTGGCGCTGTCATACGTTCCGCTGATCAGGCCGGTATAATATCCCAGCTCCTTCAGCCTGGTCTGGATGCTGCGCACGATAATGCCCTTGTCACCAGTGGTGACATTCAGCCCGTCCAGCGCGGGCAGGGTCTTCACATCCACCTTGCTGCCGCTGGCATTCACGGGCTTGCCGCTGAAGAGCAGCGCCTGCAGGTTTGCATCGGCATAGCCGGTGGTGGGCAGACTATTGGACTGCTGGAAGGCGATGACCGCCTGCGCCGTGGCAGAACCGTACACGCCGTCCGCCGTGCCGCGCAGGTACCCCAGCTCGATCAGGGCCTCCTGAAGGGCGATGACCTGATTGCCGTCCGAGCCGGACTGGAGCAGCTGATAGCCGCTCGCGCTCTGGGAGGCATCCATGGTCGCGCCGGGCTTGGGGGTCGGGGTCGCCGCCACGATGGTCGCCAGCTGGATGTAGCTCTTGGAAGCCCAGCCGGTGGTGCCGGCATAGGTGACATTCGCCCAGGAGCCGCTGATCTTGTTCACGGTGATCGTGGCACCCTTGGGGATGGTGGTCAGGCGCTTGCCGGACGTGGAGGCAGACTGGCGCAGGTTGACATTGCCAGTGGCCACGGTGGTGTAGGGATAGCCCACCGCGGTGAAGCCGGAGGACGTCCCGGTGGAAGCGCCCGTGCCTTCGGTGACATACTGCTTGAAGACATAGCCGATCTTTCCATCATACTCGATCTGATAGAAATTGCCCTTCGCGCCCAGCACCTTGACCTGATCCCCCTGGGGGATGCGGCGGATGACATTGGATTCGTAGGAGCTGGCCGTGCTGCGCATGTTCGTTTCCTTGTTGATGACGCCGTTGTAGGGATAGCTGGCTGCCATCGCCGCACCGACCGCCAGCACGATCACCAGCAGGACGGGCAGCAGCCGCTTCGGCTTCATTCGTTCCCAGATACGCATGATTGGAGTCCTCCGTAACTATGATCTATACAATAAATCAGATGATACAACATACCAGCTTTATTGTACGTCATCCGGGCGCCCCTTGTCAATGAAAGTTGTAACATTTCCTCGCAAAAACGCCGGTTTTTCGGCGGAGGAAACCAGCATGGATGCCGCGCAGAAAGAGACGAAGTCCCTCCACCGGGAATTGGCATGATGAGAAAGGCGGGAACGGCGCATACTGCATGCGGAAGGAGGAATGCAAGATGACAGAACGCCCGCATAAGCGATCCCGCGACCTGGTGGAAGCCATCATCGCCGAGCAGCGGCGGAAGGATCGCACGGATGTGCTCGGTTCCTACACCGGCGTGCCCTGGGATGAATGGGAAGAGCCGGTGCAGGACGCGGATGACCTGTGAGGTGCGGCTGGGGCGGATCATTGGGCTGCCGGCAGTGTGCGGCGAAAAGGTGGTCGGCCATGTGGAACGCGCCATCCCCGATGCCGCCGGCGGACGCCTGCAGGGACTTGTCATCCGCCGCGGACTTGGCAGCGCCAAATGGGCTGATCAAAGCACCATCAGCGTGCTGGGGGATGTGTCCGTCATTCTCGGTGCAAGACCCGTTCGCCTGCCGCGCGGCGAAGGCATGGCCCTGGGCGCCGTGAAGGATGAAAGCGGCCTGACCCTGGGCCGGGTGACGGATCTGTGGGTCTGCCCGGATTCTTTCGCCATCACCGCGCTGGAGATCACCCTGGGGCCGGTGGAAGACCTGCGCATCGGCCGGCGTACTGTGCGCCGGTGGACGCTCCACCCCGGTGCGGACGGTCCGCAGGTCGTCATTCCCCGGGAAGAATGGGAAGGAGGTTCGTAAAATGGGCAAGATGATGGTCGGCTCCGCCATGGGGCTGATGGCTGGCATCGGGCTGATGATGTCCCCCATGGGACGCAGCATCCGCCGCGATGTGAACAAGGGCATGAGCAAGGCACGCCGCCTTGTTCGCAAGCTGGAACACATGAAATGACAGGAGGCCGCCGGTTATGGAAGGGATCAGGATCGCCGCCCATCGCCGGCGGCTGTTGCTATGGGGGACAGGCGCAGCGCTGGCAGCCTTCCTCCTGCGGGATGTGCTGCGCGCCCTGGGCATGCAGGTGCTGGCCGCATCGTTGCTGATGCTCTTTGCGCTGCCGGTCTGCCGCCTGCTGGAGAAGCGCCTTCCCGGCGGCATCGCGGCCTTCCTGGCCTTGCTGTCCCTGCTGGCGGCCGCGGCGGTGCTCTGCGTGGCGGCACTTCCACCGGTGATCCGCCAATTGCAGCAGCTGACCGTGCTGCTGCCCGGGCTGGCGGCGGATCTTCAGGCCGGTCTGCGGCAGGTCACCGCATGGCTGGATGCACGCGGCATCGACCTGGCGCCCCTGTGGGAGGGGCTGCTCGGCAAGGCCACCAACCTGGCTGGGAATATGGTCAGCCGTGCGGTGAGCGCAGCACGATCGGCGGTATCCGGGCTGAGCCAGATGCTGCTGTCGCCGTTGCTGGCCTTCTACCTCCTGCGGGACCGGCGGAAGCTCGCCGCCGCGATGACGCTCCTGCTGCCGGTGAAGGATCGCAGCCGGGGCGTCCGCGCGGCGCGGGAGATGCGCCGGGAGACCGCTGCCTACCTGCGCGGACAGCTGGTGCTCTCACTGGCGGTGGGCGGCATGACGGCGCTCGTGCTGGCACTGACCGGCACGCCGGGCTGGCTGCTGCTGGGTGCGTTGATGGCCGTGATGGAGCTGATCCCCTACATCGGGCCGGTAATCGCCGGTGCGCCTGCGGTGATGCTGGCGCTGCAGGGCGGCTGGGGGCATGCGCTGTGGACGCTGCTGCTGCTCATGGCGGTGCAGGAATTGGAGGGTGCCGTGCTTTCGCCGCGCCTGGTCGGCGATGCCACCGCACTGCATCCCATGGCGGTGCTGCTGCTGGTATCCGCCGGCGGCCTGATCGCCGGTACGCCGGGCATGGTGCTGGCGATTCCTGCGGTGGTGAGCATCCGCGGTGCGCTGCGCGGTTGGCGGACGTAGCAAAACCGGCGGAATTCAGCGGTTTTTCGCGCGCCTTTCTTGACAGTCAAGCCCATTGCGTGCTAATATGTAGTTACCTGTCATGCCCGTGCGAAAGGAGTCCGTTCCATGCGTATCAAGCCCGCCGTTCTTCTGCTGACGATGCTGATGATCCTGCTGTCCGTCACCCCTGTGCTGGCGGAGACCTGCACCCTGTGCGGCGGTGAAGCCGCTGGCAGCACATACCTGTGCGCCGATTGCCTGACGGCGCTGCTGCGCAAGGAGGAAAGCCCCTCCACCATCGCAATCACTGAGATGCTCCCCAATGCGGATGGCTCCGTCACCCTCATCTGGGAGGACAGCGCCGCCAACGGTCCCTACACCGTGTATTATGAGCTGCTCGACCGCGCGCCGACGCCCTTCGGGTGGACGGCTGTCCGCGGCACTGAGTCCACCGCCGTCACCCTGACGCAGCTCGTCCCCGGGGTGAGCTATGTCTTCACCGTGGCGGATGCCGCCGGCAACCGCACCAAGGCGAATTACTACGCCCCGGCCGCGAAGGATGGCAACGAGATCGGCGCGAAGATCCGCATCCACACCAAGCTCATCAAGCCCAACAATGACGGCAAGGTGCTGGAATACCCCTGGCGCGTCCATGAATTCACCGAAGAAAACGGCTGGCAGCACGGCCTGTATGTCAAGCTGGCGTATTCCATGCTCCGCGCTGACCGCAACTACGCCTTCCGCCTGGCGGTGGAAGCCCCCAACGGCTTCGCGGATGTGGTGTATTCCGGTTCGCTGACGCTGACCTACGGCAAGTCCGAAGTGCCTGCATGGGGCTTTGTGGAGATGGATGACTACTTCAGCTACCTGACGCGGTATTACGGCGGCATCCCCACCGGTGAATACCTCGTCACGCTCTATTTCAACGGCCAGCAGATCTACACCACGTCCTTCGACGTGACCGAATGACCCTCCGCATATGTCACACCGCACCGAGCTATGGTGCGGGGTTTTTTGCTGCGCTCAGACCCGCAATGCAGGCTATCCGGGCGCATACAATGACCTGTCGTCCACGACGTCCCAAAGCATCACCTGCATGTCTATGTTGTCCTTGCATATCGGTGTCGTTTCAGGTATAATCAAGTCAGAAAGGCGGAATTTCCCGCCCTGATGCAACGACAAAGATAAGGAGGTCCATCATGCCCGGTTTTTCCACCGCTGTGATCATCGCCATCATCGTGGCCGTGTTCGCACTTATCATCTTCATGTGCAACTACGTCAAGGTCCCGCCGAATGTGGCGCTGATCGTTTCCGGCCGCAAGCATAAGTACAAGGTGAAGGAATCGGACGGCAAAGTCTCCGTCAAGTCCTTCGGCTACCGCATCGTGCGCGGCGGCGCCACCTTCGTCATCCCCTTCTTCGAGCGCGTGGATAAGCTGAACCTGGGCATCATGCAGGTGGACATCAAGACCACCCAGCCCGTGCCCAGCCAGGAATACATCGGCGTGCTGGTGGACGGCGTGGCCAACATCAAGATCGGTTCGGACGATGTGTCCGTCGCCACGGCGGCAGAGCAGTTCCTGGGCTGGAAGCAGCAGGAGATCGCTGCCGTCGCCATGCAGGTGCTGGAAGGCAACATGCGCGAGATCATCGGCCGCATGACCATCTCCGACCTGGTGCAGAACCGCGATAAGTTCGCCAGCGAAACGCAGAACGCCGCCACCGCGGACATGCGCAACATGGGCCTGGAGATCGTCAACATCACCATCCAGAATTTCTCTGATAACGATGGCGTGCTGGACACCCTGGCGGTGAAGAACATCGCCGAAAAGAAGCGCGATGCGGACATCGCCCGTGCCGAGGCCGAGCGCGACACCGTCATCCGCCAGTCCCTCGCCGATCAGGAGGGCAACAAGGCGCGCGCGGAAGCCAATGCCGCCATCGCTGAGCAGAACAAGGTGCTGGAGCTGCGCCGTGCGGAGTACCGCGCCGAGCAGGATCGCGCCAAGGCCGATGCCGACCTGGCCTATCAGGTGCAGCAGGAGAACGCCCGTAAGGCGCTGGAGACCGAGCGCGCTGCGGCTGAATTGATCCGCCTGCAGAAGGAGACCGAGCTCCAGGCGCAGCAGGTCCAGATCCAGCGCGAGAAGCTGTCCATCGAGGTGCGTGAACGCGCTGAAGCCGAGCGCGACGCGAAGATCGCCGCCGCTGAGGCCGAACGTCTGGTAACGCAGGCGCGCGCCGAGGCAGAGCTGTTCAAGGCCGAGAAGGAAGCCGAAGCCAATCTCGTTTCCGCCCAGCGCGAGGCCGAAGCCAAGTACATCCTGGCCCAGAAGGAAGCCGAAGCCATCCGCCTGAAGGGTGAAGCCGAGGCGGAAGCCATGCTCAAGAAGGCCGAAGCGATGAAGCAGTACGGCCAGGCCGCCATGATGCAGATGGTCATTGACAAACTGCCCGAAATGGCAAAGGCCGTGTCCGAGCCGCTGAGCAAGACCGACAAGATCATCCTGTTTGGCGAGGGCGGCGCAACGTCCATGGCGCGCGACACCGCAGGCACCATGCTCCAGACCTTCGAGGCCGTGAAGGACGCCGTCGGCCTGGACATCCCCGCCATGCTCAAGGACGTAAGCACCGGCGGTCTGGTAGGCCGCGCGGGCGGCAAGGCCGATGCGCCCGACGCCCCCAAGGCGGAATAAACCGGCACCGGAAAGGAGTCCGCGATGTTCAACGATGACAAACGCTTTGAAAAAACCTACAGCCAGGGAACAATGAGCACCATCGAGATCTGGGTGGACAGGGAAACGGGCGTGAACTATCTCTTTCGCACCAGCGGCTATGCCGGCGGACTGACTGTCCTGCTGGACAAGGACGGCAAGCCCGTCGTCACCCCGGTTCGGTAAACCGTATTTTCACAGCATAAAAAGGGGCGCTGACTGCATTCATCCGCAGCCAGCGCCGTTTCTTTTGCAGAGGGATCATTCCGCCCGGGCGATCCGCATTTCCAGGCTTGTGAGCTTCTTCCGCCCCGCGATGAGGTAGCAGAGCATATGCGTCCCGAAGGTCAGCGCCCAGGAGATGGGATAGGACACATAGAGCACATCCAGCGTGGGGTTGGCGGCGAAGACCGTCATGATCCACAGCACGCGGAAGAGGCATGCGCCCGTCAGGCTGACCAGCATGGGCATGATGGAATAGCCGATGCCGCGCATGCTGCCCACCATCACGTCCATCAGGCCGCACAGGCAATACAGCGGCAGCATGTAGGACATCCGCTTCATGCCGTAATCCAGCACAGTGATGCCGGTGAGCGGGTCGATGGCCAGGGGGTCATCCAGATACAGCGAGAGCAGCGGACGGCCGCACAGGTACATCAGGTTGCCCATCACCAGGCCGATGACCGTCACCGTGGCGACGCAGACCCATACGCTGCGGCGGACGCGCTTGATCTTCCCTGCGCCCAGGTTCTGGCTGGCAAAGGTCAGCGCGGCCTGATGGATGGCGTTCATGGAGGTGTAGACGAAGCCCTCGAGGTTGCTGCTGGCGGAGTTCGCCGCCACGACCACCTCGCCGAAGCCGTTCACGGAGGACTGGATGAGCACGTTGGAGATGGAGAAGAGGCTGCCCTGCAGCCCGGCAGGCAGACCCACGCGGACGATTTCCAGCAGCTGGCGCTTGTGGATGCGCAGATCCTTCAGGCTCAGGCGGATCATGCCGTTGGAGCGCATCAGGCAGATGACCACCAACGCCGCGCTGACGGCCTGGCTGGCCACCGTCGCGATGGCCACGCCTGCCACATTCATGTGCAGGCCGATGACCGTTATCAGGTTCAGGATGACATTGACGCCGCCCGCGATGGTCAGGTAGATCAGCGGCCGCTTGGTGTCGCCCACGGCGCGCAGGATGGACGCGCCGAAGTTATACACCATGTTGAAGGGCATGCCCAGGAAGTAGATCTTCATATAAGTGGTGGCAAGATCCAGCACGGGATTGTCCATCAGCTTCAGCAGGGGGCGGCAGAAGATGAATCCCACCAGGCCCACCACGACGCCTGCCATGAGGGACAGGCTCATGGCGGTGTGGACGGACTTATGCACCGCCGCGGCGTCATTCGCGCCAAAGGCCTTGGACACAGCCACGCTTCCGCCCACGCTCAGGCCGATGAACACATTGACCATCAGGTTGATGAGGCTGCCGGTGGAGCCGACCGCCGCCAGGTATTCCTTGCCGGCCCAGCGGCCGACGACCACCATATCCGCCGCGTTAAAGAGCAGCTGCAGGATACCGGAGGCGATCAGGGGCAGGGAGAACATGAGCACCTTGGGCAACAGCGCGCCCTCGGTCATGTCGATTTCATAGCGATTGCTTTTTGCCATTGTTGTTTCTCCTTCTGTAGGGGGGACATCGGGATCAGATACAGGGGCTTTCCGCCGGGCCGAGGTAGCTCTGCGGCATTTGATGCCCCACGGGATAGATCAGCAGGCGTTCCAGGCTCAGGTTGGGATCCATCGCCCCCACCGTGACCTCATTCAGCCCGGCATGGCAGCGGATGACGGCCTTCACCTTGCGGATGTGGCTGACCATCGCCGCGCACCAGCGGGGATCGCTGTTTTCGCCCGGACGATAATCCGCCGGGATGCAGGTCAGCACCTGCTTTTCGTCATTGGCCGCCAGGGTGCAGCGCATGGGCACGCCCGGCTGGACGAGGCTGGTGGGCGTCAGCCACAATTCGCAGACGAAATCGCCCTCTTTTTCGGCATGGAAGCGATAGGTCAGCGCAGGGGCATCCGCCGCATCGGCAAAGGACGCCGTGGTCGGGAACACCTTCACTGCCTGACCGCTGCGGCCCATCCCGGGCAGCACGCGGAAGGCTGCATCCGCCGTGTCGTGCCGGGCGCAGAAGTGATCCGCCCCGATGGTCACGACCTGTTTGACGGGTATGAAGGCCGGTTCGGCGTTGGGGGCATGCCTCTGGGCGGACACGGCGATCTGCACCGTGGCGTCATCCGCCCGGAGGGTCAGGGTGCAGTGCTGCTTCCCCTCGCCCAGGCGGCTGCGGTCGCATGTGAGCACCACCGTGTCCAGTTCCGCGGTCTTGCCCTCGCGCGGGGTGACGGTCAGCCAGTCCGCCTCGCCCTCGATGCGCCAGGTCAGTTCGCCCGTGCCGGCATTGGCGACCTCCAGGCGGACTTCCGTGACGCCCGCATCGCAGAAATCATCCGCCTTGATGACATAGGGCGCGCCGTATTTCTTGCCATAGGTGGTTTCGCTGTCCGCACGGGAAACGGACAGGCGCGGCGCATGCCAGGGATAGACATAGGTGCGCAGGGGCATCCTGCATCCGTCCTCGTTCCAGGAGGTGAAGCCGATATGGGCCTCCTTCTCCATGCCCGACCACTTGCCATCCCGGAAGGCGGCGTATTCCGCGCTCAGGGCGGCATCGCGCTGCATGCAGGCATCCACCCGGGCGGCAAAAGCGTTGGCCACCGGGCGCGCCTGCGCGGCATAATGGGCATTGAATCCTGCCATCAGGTGCATGTCCAGCAGGTTGACGCTGGCCTGCACGGGCAGGAGGATCATGCTGTAGAAGGCATCCTGTGCGGGCTGGGAGAGCGCCTCATTCAGGGCGCTGGCCGACCGGATCAGCCGCTCGCCCATGTCGTGCAGGCGCATTCCCTCCCCTTCGTGGCAGGGATGATACACGGCGGCGTTCAGCGCCTCGGGACGGCGCTTGCCGTTGAGGTCATACAGGCCGACGAGGATGTCCTCCGCCTGATGGCGCTGTTCCGCCGTCATCGTGGGGAAGGTATCCCGGATGAAGGCTTCGACCCACTTGCGCCAGTTCAGCGGATCATGGCTGCCCCAGCGGTCGTAATCATAGGCCAGATCAAGGAATTGCTGCAGGCTGACCTCATTGCCCTTGAGGTCGCCGGTATTGAGGATCCACACATCGCGCACGCCATAATCATACGCCAGGCACATCTGCTCCCACAGCTTCGCAAAGGGCGTTGAGGGCATCCATTCATAGCTCACCGGCCCGCCGTGATAGTCCACATGGTAATACATGCCCCAGCCGCAGTTCCGCTTTTTCAGCGCGGCGGTCATCTCCTTCGTGGGCAGGCTGCGCATGAAGCCGTGGTTGTCCTCGCAGAGCATGCAGACGGTGTTGCGCAGGCCCTCCCAGTCCTTGAGGCCCTGCACCTCGTCATCGCCGTAGAAGAAGGGCTCGACCTCCTTGTACAGGGCCAGCAGGCGCGGCTGATCCTTCGACTTGGGGCCAGCATGGGCCTGGATCAGCGCCTCCTGGGTGGTGATGACATCCTTGAGGTATTCGATATTCTCCTTCAGGCCGGACGCCTCGCCCAGCATGGCGGAATCCGCCTCACCGCGCATGCCGATGGTGATGAGGTGCTCGTACTGGCCGGAGCGCTTCAGGCCATCCGCCCAGAAGCGCGTCACGCCATCGCGGTTGCGCAGGAAGTTCCACTCCGTGCCATAGGCGCCGCCTGCACGGACGCTGCGCTGGAATTCCTCTCCCGCGCGCAGGCAGGGCTCATGATGGGAATTGCCCACCACGATGCCGTATTCGTCCGCCAGCTGCTCATTGAGCGCGCCGGGGCCTTCCTCGCCAAAGACGCTCGCCCACATCGCCGGCCAGAGGTAGTTGGCCTTCAGGCGCAGGAGCAGCTCAAACACATGGTCGTACATCTGCGCGTTCACGCCGCCGAAATGCGCCATGCACCACGAGCCGAAGCAGGGCCATTCATCGTTGATGAACAATCCGCGGTAGCGGACGCTGGGTTCCCGGGAGACGAATGCTTCATCATCCGGCCAGAGGATGTCCGCATGGTGCTCCGGCTCCGCATCGCCCCAATAGCACAGGGGGGACACGCCGATGCGCCGGGACAGTTCAAACATGCCGAATTCCGTGCCGCGCTTGTCGCTGCCCAGAATGATGAGGCTGCCGTCCACCACGGTCAGGGCATAGCATTCCCACTTGCCGCGGATCATCTCCGCCTGGGGGAGCTTGCCGGCGGCGATGAGGGCATCCGCCTGTGCGGAACAGCCCAGCGTCGCGCAGAGGATATGGGGCGTGCCGGGGATCTCTCGCAGGAGCACCGGCTTCACGCCGGAGACCTTCTCCACATCCGCCATGACCTTGCCGGCCACACGCACAACGCCTGCATGGGCGGAATCTTCCACCACAAAGGGGAGGAACTGTCCGTTTTTCGTCAGAAACATCGCGTTATCTCCTTTTCATTCGTGCTGGTGTCTCAGTGCATCGTCGCCGTGAGGATGAGCATGGTTGCTCCGGGGGGATCGAACAGGCGGAAGGACATGAACCAGGGGTATTCCGTCCCTGCGCCAAGGCCGGGGCTGATGTGCTGCCATACGCCAGCCAGATAGCCCATGCCCTGGATCTTCTCGTCCGGGGGGAAGAAGCCCAGCTCCGGCACATAGATCGCGCCGATGCCGGGGATGCGCCACTGTCCGCCGCAATAGCCGCCGGCGAGGATCAGCGACACCTTCTCCATGGTGAAGGTCTTGCTGGATGCCCATGCGCGGGATTCCGCGACGGCCTCGCGCGTCAGGGGCATGTGGCTCACCGCGACCTGGATGTGGCTGTCCTTGACCGCGGCGATGCTTTCGCGGATGCGGCCCATGCGTGCCACCTGGAATTCCGCCGTGCGCTTCAGGGCGCTCTGCTCCAATGTCAGGGGCTCCACCTGCGCCTCCAGCATGTCGATCTGGTTCTGCCAGGCCTTTTCCGTGCTGGCGATGTCCATGGTGTACAGGTTTTCCGGCACGAACCAGATGGTCG
Organism: uncultured Faecalibacterium sp.; assembly: GCA_964542315.1. Classification (GTDB taxonomy): domain Bacteria; phylum Bacillota; class Clostridia; order Christensenellales; family Aristaeellaceae; genus UBA11524. Next base: position 11,555 of record CAZIUA010000071.1, read on the forward strand.
CCTTGCCCGTCTTGATGGCGTAGGGTTCATCCAGGATGATGGCACCGGCCTCCTGCAGGCGCTGCGCCCAATCCGCATAGACGGACAGACTGGTGTGCGCGGTGGCATCATACAGCGCCGGATCGCCATCGCCCGGCAGGAGCAGCACCGGTGTGCCGCTGGGCAGCTGCGCGAGGAGATCGAGCACGGGCTGCACATCGCCGCTGCTACCGACCATATTGCCCGTGAGCACCACCGCGCCATAGCCGCTGCGGTCGCCGATGGCCTTCTTCACGGCGGACTGGCGATCCCCCAATTCCGCACCGTTCAGGTCGGACAAATGGAGGATGGTGAAGTTATCCAGGTCGGTAGGCAGGTTCGAAACGGTGACGTATTCCCGTGTGTAGGCGACGGTGTGCGTCATGGCGAGGTTCGCGGTGAACAGCGCCGCCAGCACCAGCACTGCGACCAAGAGCACCCCCAGGAGGATGCCGCGTCCGCGATGCGTCTCTTCCGCAAAAATGTATTGTTGACGTCGTGCCATCGGATCATGCCCTCCGCATATTTACTCATACTAATTATAGGCTTTCTTCCGGCAGATTACAAGGGGCGATGTAACAATGAACAGCATTTTTGCGTCCGCATCGGGCGGGATCGCCGCCTCCTGGCCGGCAGCGCGTTTTTTCGCAGAAGCAGTTGCATTTGCGCCGAAAAGCCAGTATACTTATTTATGAAGAAACGGGAAGAAAAACCAACCCTTGACCGTTATATGAATGAAAGCCGATCACGAAGAACGGAGGAATGGCTATGAAGCGCGTGATCCCCCTGATTTTGACCGTCCTGATGCTGGTGTGCGCGATGTGTACCACCGCCCTGGCGGAAAACCAATTCCACTTTGACAAGACTGTGCGTACCGTCTTCGAGGGCGAGACGCTCCAGCTGGTGCTGGTCCGCGCGGGCGACTGCGCTGAACCGGGCGAGCTGACCTACACCACCTCTTCCGCCAAGATCGCCACCATCGATGAAAACGGCGTGGTGACCGGCCTGACCAAGGGGCAGGTGACCATCACCGCCAAGCTCAAGACCGAGAAGCGCACCTGGACGACCACGCTGTCCGTCACGGTGGCACGCCGGGTGGAGAGCATCGAGGTGACCGGCAGCCGCCTGACGGTCTACGATCCGTGGGATCCGGTGGTCGCCGCCCAGCTCGACCCGACCTCCGCCTATGGGCATCTGCCGGTGCTGGTGCTCCAGGTCGGCAAGCAGCAGACCATCACCGCCACCTGCTCCCCGTCCACGGCCACCAACCGCAACTGGCGCCTGACTTCCGCCGATACAGGCATCGTCCGCGTCAGTGACAACACCTTCGTCCCCAAGAAGGCCGGCGAATGCCTCGTCACGGTGGAAAGCGTGCAGAATCCCGAGATCTGCCAGCAGTATCGTGCCTTGGTGGTGCAGCCTGTCACCCGCGTGCAGGTCAAGAGCGATGTGAAATACCTCTACCTGGGCGAGACGCTGGCGCTGTCCGCAGCCATCACCCCGGCGGATGCCACCATCCAGAGCGTCACCTGGTCCTCCGACCAGCCCGAATGCGCCTCCGTGGATGAATACGGCGTGGTCACCGCGCTCAAGCGCGCACAGGTCGTCATCACCGCCAAGGCGGCGGATGGCTCCGGCCGCACCGGCTCCTATACGCTGATCATCCGCCAGCCCCCGGAGGAAGTCACCCTCAACAAGACCGATGTCCGCCTGAAGGCTGGCAACTACGTCACCCTGTCCGCCACGGTGAAGCCCTCCACGGTGGGCGATAAGTCCGTGGTGTGGTCCTCCTCCGACACCTCCGTCGCAAAGGTCAACGCCAACGGCCGCGTCACCGCCGTCAATCCCGGCACGGCCATCATCACCGCCCAGAGCAACACCCATCCCAATGTGTATGCACAGGCCATCATCCGCGTCTATCAGCCCGTGCAGAAGGTCGCCTTCACCGACAAGAACCCCTATGTGGCCGTCGGCGAGAGCATCCGCCTGAATTGGACCGTCTCCCCTGCCACCGCCACGGATCCCTCCGTGACCTTCTCCACCAACAAGCCCGATGTGGTCAGCGTCAGCCAGGATGGCACCGTCACCGGCCTCAAGCGCGGCGAATGCTATG
>CAZIUA010000072.1:0-13344 GCA_964542315.1 uncultured Faecalibacterium sp.
GCCCACCGCCTGTCCACCATCCGCTCGGCGGATCGCATCCTGGTCATCCAAAACGGCAGGATCACCGAGGACGGCACGCACCGCCAGCTGATCGCCAAGCAGGGGTATTACTACCAGCTCTATACCAACCAGTTCCAGGAGGAACAGGGGCTGGACATTCTGGACGGAAAGGCGTAAAGGTGTGAAAGGCACACGATAATCCAGCGGCGGACGTGATGCCGCAAACGCTCATCATCCGCGATGCACAAACGGAAACCCAATGATATGCCTTGATTTTGCTGATGAAAGGGGGGAACGCAAGTGTTGCTCATGATTGCCCTGGCTCCTTTTTGTGGCTAATGAATTTCCGACACGAAAAGGAGCGAAATCAACGTGAAAACCAAATATCTGTCCGCCATGACCATGCTGCGCGAGATGCGCGCGTACCTGCTCCTGTGGGCGACCCAGGCCTTTTCGGGGCTGGGCAGTGCCATGACCAGCTATGCGCTGATCGTCTGGTCCTACACTCAGGATGGGAGTGCGCTGGTGACGGCGCTGCTGAGCGTCGCGTCCTATGCCCCCTATGTGATCTGCTCGATCTTTGCAGGTGCGCTTTCCGACCGATGGGACAAGCGACGGACGATGCTCGTGTGCGACCTCATCGCCGCACTGACCACCGTCACCACCCTCCTGCTGCTGGAGACAGGACATTTGCAGGTGTGGCATCTCTATCTGCTCAACGCGCTCAATGGCCTGATGAATACCGTGCAGCAGCCTGCCTCGGAGGTTGCAACCTCTGCGCTGCTGCCGCGCAAGTATTATCAGAAGGCGGGCGGACTCAGTCAGCTTTCCGGCAGCCTGAGCGGCATCCTGACGCCCATGCTGGCCATGGCGCTCATTGCCGTCACCGGTCTGGAAGGCGTGATCCTCTTTGACCTGGCCACCTTCGCTGTGGCTTTCCTGACGCTGCTTTTGTTCATCCGCATCCCTCAGCGGGAAGCGCCTGAGGATGCACAGGAGCCGCTGTTTCATCCCGTTCGCGAGGGCGTGGGCTTCCTGCGCCGCAATCCCGGCATCTTCGCGCTGATCATGTTCCTGGCGGCCGTCAACCTGGTTGCGAGCATGTATAACGCGGCGCTGCCTGCGATGCTCCTGTCCCGCGAAGGCGGCGGTGAAGCGGCGATGGGCTTCTTCAACTCCTTCACCGCAGTGACGATGCTGCTGGGCAGTCTGCTGGCTGCGGCGCTGCCTGCCCCCAAAAGCCGGGTGCGCGTTGTCGCATGGACGCTCCTGCTCTCCATGTCCACGGAGAATTTCTTCCTTGCCTTTGGCCGTTCCCTGCCGGTGTGGTGCGTCGGTGCGTTCCTGGGGTGGTTCGTGATCCCCATCATGAACACGAATCTCAGCGCGGTGATGCGTCTGAACATCCCGCAGGAGCTGCAAGGCCGTGTATATGCGGCGCGCAACTCGCTGCAGTTCTTCACCATTCCGGTGGGGTATCTGCTGGGCGGTGCGGCGGTGGATGTGATCTTTGAGCCGCTGATGGCGATGCAGCCCGAGGGGAGCCTGCTTATCCGGTTTTTCGGCGGGGGGAAGGGCAGCGGCGCGGCATGCTTCTTTGCTGTGCTGGGCGTGATGGGGGTGCTGACCTGCATCATCTTCCGGATGAATCGGCATCTGCGCGCCATGCAGAAAGCGGAACTGCACGAAGAAGTGAATCGGTAACATCAAAAGCCCGGAAGCGTTCTGCTCCCGGGCGATTTTGGCATATGCGGTTTACGCGTCGATGTCGATCAGCTCATATTCGCGCGTGCCGAAGCCCAATTCCGCCGCGGCCTCGATGGTGTGGACGCCGTTGCGGCTCTCGATGCGCTCCAGCATGTGAGGCAGGCCGGGATCGTCCTTCTGGGCGTAGACCAGATCCAGACCAGCCTGATCGATGGCGATGGGATCCAGACTGGCCAGCATGCCGATGTCCGCCATGCAGGGATCTTCCGCCTCCGCGCAGCAGTCGCAGTCCACGGAGAGGTTCTTCATCACGCTGATGTACGCTGCCTTGCCGGCGAAGCGCTTGGCCACGGAGGAAGCCGCGTCCGCCATGGCCTCTAGGAAGCCATCGTGATCGCCACCGAAGGAGAGCTCCGCATTGCCCGCGCCGTGGATGTGCTTCTTGCCATAGCTGGAGGCTACGCCGATGGACAGCTGCTTGATAGCGCCGCCGAAGCCGCCCATGGGATGCCCCTTGAAGTGGCTGAGCACCAGCATGGAATCATAGTTGGCCAGATGGCGGCCGACATAGTTCTTCTGGATGACCTTGCCGCCGGGGATCAGCAGCTGCAGATCGGGGCCTTCGCTGTCCATGATGTCCACATCGAAGTGGTCGGCCCAGCCGTGATCCTTCATGGTCTGCAGGTGGCGCTCAGTGATGTCGCGGCTGCCGGCATAAGCGGTGTTGCATTCGACCACCGTGCCGTTCACCTCGCTGATGATGGGCTGCCAGAAGTCCGGACCGAGGAAGTTCTGGTTGCCCTTTTCGCCGGAATGCAGTTTGATGGCCACATTTCCGGGTAGCTCGATGCCCAGAAGGCGATAGAGCTCCAACACTTTTTCCGGGGTGATCGTTTTGGTGAAATAAACCTTGCTTGCCATACGTGATTCCTCCTTACTTTATATCAGTGCTGCGCCTTTTCGCGCTTGTTCAGCTCGTCGGACACATACCCGGCGAGAATCTCCACGATGCGGGCATTCTTGCCGCCGCGGGCGACGATGACATCGGCCAGGTTGATGTAATTGCGGATGTACTTCTCGAACATGGGGCGCACGGTGGAACGATACTGCTCGGAGATGGAATCGATGGAACGGTCGCGCTCCAGGATATCGCGCTCGATGCGGCGCAGCAGGCAGATGTCCGCATCCACATTCATATACAGCTTCAGGTACATCAGCTCCAGCAGGCGCTCGTCGTGGAAGGCGTGGATGCCCTCCAGGATGAGCACGTCCGGCGGAGAGATCAGCTCGGTCGAATCGGCACGGCGGTGATGTGCATAGTCATACCCCTTGCGGGTGATGGGCTGCCCGTTCATCAGTGCCTGAACATCCGCCAGCAGGGTGTCATGATCGAAGATGGAGGGCTCGTCATAGTTGAGATGGCTCCGCTCCTCGAAGGGAAGGTGGCTGTGATCCTTGTAATAGCAGTCCTGCTGGAGCACCAGGCAGCGATCGCCCAGCGCGGCGGCGAGGGAATCCGCCAGGGTGGATTTTCCGCTTCCGCTGGCACCGCAAATGCCGATAAAAATCATGCGTTCATCCTCCGTTGCGTGTCGGTCGGGGTGGCTTTGTCTGCGTTTGTATCCCGATTGGCTGTCATTTCGTCCGGTAAATGATACAATACCCGTCCGGCTGTGTCAAGGGGAACGGGGCTTTTCGCGGCAGATTTCGCCAGGCGGAACGGCCTATCCATGGATTCCCTGTGACACAGCGGCGCATGTATGGTATCATGTCTGCGAGAAAACGAAAAGAGGTGAGCGCGGTGCCGAAAAAGCTGCCGCGTACAAAAGCTCCCCACGGGATGATGAAGAAGCTGACCCTGCTGGCTGCGGCTGCGGCGATGAGCGCCGTGCTTTCGGCCTCGCGTATCCCCCTGCCCATGGCGGCGAAGGGGGAAGGGGATGCGCCCGTACAAAGGGCGCGCGATGGGCGCGTGGTGATGTACGCCATGGATGCCGCTGACCTGACCCTGCGCGATGCGGATGCGTCCGCCGTGGATCAGATCAACTATTCCTTCGCCCTCATCAAGGATGGCCGGGCCGATGGCACCCACTGGAAAAACCAGAAGAAGGTGACGGCCTATCTGAAACGGCATCCGCATATCGACGGTGTGCTGGCGGTGGGCGGATGGGGCGCGGAGGGCTTCTCCGATGCATGCCTGACGGAAGAAGGCCGCGTGGCCCTGGCGGAGAGCATCCTCGATCTGATGGATGTCTGCGGCTTTGTCGGCGTGGACATCGACTGGGAATACCCCGGCGTATCCGGCACAGGCATCACCTCCCGCGCGGAGGATGTGGAGAACTGGTATGCCCTGCTGACGCTTCTGCGGGAGGGCCTGGATGCGCGGGAAGCCCTGCATGGGCGCGAGTACATCCTCTCCGTGGCGCTGGGGGCAGGGGAAACACATCTGTCCGCGGTGGACGCGGCGCGCCTGGCTGGCCTGGTGGATCAGGCGGTGGTCATGGCGTATGATCTGTGCGGCTTTGACCGGATGACGGGGCATCACGCAGGGCTCTATCCGGCGGCGGATCGCCCCAATACCGGCGCGCGGGCTGTTCGCGCACTGATCCAGGGCGGCATGCCTGCGGAGAAGCTGCTGCTGGGGATGCCTGCATACGGCCGGGTGTGGCGGCAGGTCAACGGGGACGGCAATGGCCTGAATCAGCGCGCCAATACCTCCGGCAACAAGACGATCCCCTTTGATGCGGTGCTCCGCCTGACGGAGGAGGGCTACACCGCCTATTACGATGAGGAAGCCCAGGCAGCGTGGTGGTACGACGACACGAATTTCGTCAGCGCGGAAAATGACCGCTCCATCGCCCGGAAGAGGGAATGGATCCGCGAAAACGGGCTGCTGGGCGCGGCGGTATGGCAGGTCGCACAGGATGCCTCCGGCGCCATGCTGGGCATGCTCCACGCTGCGATGCAGGAGTGAATCCGGAATACAAACGAAAAACTTGCATTCGGTTGTGATCATGTGTATAATGATACAAAAACTGTCTGCAGGAGGCAATCGTCATGAAAGTATCCGCACATCGCGCGTTTTCCCTTTTGAAGGAGCTGGCTTATGAGCGTGTCAGCTGCTCCGATGCAGAAAAGCAGGCGGCGCAGAAGCTGCTGGAAACGGCACAGTCCACCGGTGCATCCGTCCATATCGAGGAATTCCCCGTGGCTTGCGGCCGGGTGAAGCATGCCAAGCTCGTCGTGACGGCCCCCTACACCAAGGAATATGAAGTGACCGGTTATGAGCGCGCCCTGTCCACCCCGGAAGGCGGCGCGGATCTGGCGTTCTATTACGCCGAGAATGCCGAGGATGCCCATCTGCCCCATGTCAAGGGCAAGGCCGTGATGGTCAATGGCCGCCTGGGCAAGAAAAATTACGAAAAGCTGGTGAAGGCCGGCGCCGCCGCGATCCTCACCTTCGACGGCACAACGCTGGATCGCCGCAGCGAAACGGACTGCGACATCCGCAAGCTGCGCGAGCCCATGACCGAGGAGGTCGGTGCCTGCACGGCGCTGCATATGCGCACGGTGGATGCGGTGGAGATCGTCCGCCGCGGCGCGGCCCAGATGCATATCGAGCTGGTCGCGGAGGACTACGAGGGCATCAGTCAGAATGTCTGTGCGGTGATCGAAGGCACGGAGTATCCGGATGAGATCATCTCCTTTGGCGCGCATTATGACAGCGTATATTTCTCCACCGGCGTGTATGACAATATGTCCGGCAGCGTCATCATCATGGAGCTGCTGCGTTATTTCGCCGAGCACAAGCCTGCTCGCACGATGAAGTTCAACTGGTATGGTTCGGAAGAACAGGGCCTGCTGGGCTCCAAGGCGTGGGTCAAGGCGCATGAGGACGAACTGTCCAAGCATGTGCTGATGATCAACGTGGACGTGGCCGCACCCATCCTGGGCAAGAACGGTGCGCCCGTGCTGGGCACGGAAAAGGCCGTGGGCTATGTGGACGCCCTCATGCGCGAGGCCGGCATCGCCTGCGATGTGAAGCTGGACATCTACTCTTCCGACTGCATCCCCTTTGCGGATAAAGGCGTGCCTGCGGTGAACCTGATCCGCTTCGGCATGCCGGGTGCGGGCTACATCCACGACCGCCGCGACAACCTCAAGAGCGGCTACATCAGTGCGGAGGCGCTGGACATCACCCTCCAGCAGGCGCTGATGTTTGCCAAGCGCGTCGACGGCGCGAAGGTCTTCCCCATCGAGCGCAAGATCAGCGACGAGATTGTGAAGAAGGTGGACGAGTACCTGTTCAAGAAGAAGGACAAGAAGTAAAAACCAGCACGGCGGAGGAAAGAATGTCCTCCGCCTTTTTGTGTGCCGGCATGCAAAAAAAGAGGACGCTCTTTCGAGCATCCCCTTGTGAAAGCATATTCGACTGGATCGAAATTACTTGATTTCGACGTCGCCGCCAACTTCCTTGATCTGGGCAGCCAGCTTGTCGGCATCTTCCTTGGACAGGCCTTCCTTGACGGTCTTGGGGCCGGTCGCGGCAGCCTCAACGAAGTCCTTGGCTTCCTTCAGGCCCAGGCCGCACACTTCGCGGATGACCTTCAGAACCTTCAGCTTCGCAGCGGCGTCAAAGCCCTTCAGGATGACGTCGAACTCAGTCTTCTCCTCAGCAGCGGCAGCAGCAGCGCCAGCAGCGGGGCCCGCAACAACAGCGGTAGCAGCGGCGGAAACGCCGAACTTCTCTTCCATGGCCTTGACCAGATCGGCCAGCTCCAGCACCGTCATGGACTCGACGGCGGCAATGATCTCAGCATGAGTCATTTTGATGTTCCTCCTAATTCGATTGGGTCAAATGACCCTCGGTAAATGTTGAGTGTCAGGTGAGGGGAGTCCCTCATGCTGCCGTCAGGCAGCGGTTTTGTCCGGGAATGATCGAACGGTCATCCGTCTGATTATTCCTCGCCGGCCAGCTTCTTGCGGTACGCGTCGACAACGCGGACGAAGCTCGCAACGGTGTTGGACATGCAGCCAAGCAGCTTGGCCAGCAGGACCTCGCGGCTGGGCAGATTCGCCAGGGCCTTCACGGTCGCGACGTCGATCGCCTTGCCTTCCAGGATACCACCAGTGATGGTCAGGGCCTGCAGCTTGTTCTTCTCGATGTAGTCGTTGATGATGCGGGGGCCGGCAACAGCGTCCTTCATGGAGAACACGAAGGCGTTGGGGCCGTTCAGCAGATCATCCAGACCGGTGATGCCGACCTCGTTCAGCGCGCGCTGCACCAGGCGGTTCTTCAGCACGATGTAGGTAACTTCCTCATTGCGGCACAGCTTGCGCAGCTCAGTCACCTGCTCCACGGTCAGACCGGAGTAGCTGCAGATGGTCACGCTCTGGGCGTTCTTGAGCTTCTCCACGATGTCAGCAACAACAGCAACCTTCTCGGGCTTGATCTCATGCACCTTTGCCATTTCTTCTTGCACCTCCTTAACGGTTTGGGAGTAAAAGAAAACCCTTGCAACAGGTGCAAGGGATGAGCAAAGTCATGCTATATCCATCACACCTCGGCAGGCAGGAACCCCGTTCCTATTAAATCCCTTTTGACGGGGATACCGGCTGTCTACGGCACAGGTTTCTTCAAAACCTTGAATAGTATATCACTCCTATCCACGTCTGTCAAGCACTTTTTTCGCAAAAAATCGCTTTGGTAGGCATTATTTTTCGTCGAAATTTTCTTTGGGGCGCTGGTTTCCCTTTACAAACGGGGCTGGATGGGCTATAATAAGGTCGGCGAACTGTCTTTGGGGGACAGATCTGCAAAAAACGTCATAAAGTATGACGAAAACGTAAAAACTCCCACATAAACTATTGACAATGTAATAGAAAAGTAATATATTGTGTGCGAAAGGAGTTGTACCTGAATGATCCACATGCGAAAGAAGGGCTTTGCGATCTGTCTGCTGGCTGCGACGATGGCGTTTTCCACCGCATCCGCAGCGACCGGCACGGTGTCGGCCAGCAGCCTGATCATGCGCCTGAGTCCTTCCAGTAATAGTGAAGCCGTGACCACCCTGCGTCAGGGCAAGACGGTCGAGATCCTGAGCCAGTCCGGCGGCTGGTATAAGGTCGTCTGCGGCAGCTACAGCGGCTATGTGTACGCCAGCTATGTCAAGGTCGATGGCCTGAAGCAGGGCGACCAGGGCGATGCGGTCAAGGAAGTCCAGCAGCGCCTGAAGGAGCTGGGCTACTACAGCAATACCTGCGACGGCAAGTACGGCAGCGTCACGGTCAAGGCGGTGAAGGCCTTCCAGCAGAAGAATGGTCTGACGGCTGACGGTGTGGCGGATTCTGCCACGGTGAAGAAGCTCAATGCGTCCAATGCCGTCAAGGCGGACGGCACCAAGGCGAATGCCACTGCGACGTCCAAGCCCACCGCCACGGCTGACACCAGCACCCTGAAGAAGGGCGACAAGGGTGCTGCCGTCAAGGCGCTCCAGCAGCGCCTGAAGGAACTGGGCTACTATCAGAATACCTGCGACAGCAATTACGGCGACCGCACGGTGGATGCGGTGAAGGCCTTCCAGAAGAACAATGGCCTGACTGCCGACGGTGTGGCCGGTCCTTCCACCCAGAAGAAGCTGAATGCTGCCAATGCCATCAAGGCGGACGGCACCAAGGCGAATGCTACCGCGACGCCCAAGCCCACCGCAACGCCCGACACCAGCACCCTGAAGAAGGGCGACAAGGGCACTGCCGTCAAGGCGCTCCAGCAGCGCCTGAAGGAACTGGGCTACTATCAGTACACCTGCGACAGCACCTATGGTGACCGCACGGTGGAGGCGGTGAAGGCCTTCCAGAAGAAGAACGGCCTCACCCAGGACGGCGTGGCCGGTCCTTCCACCCAGAAGAAGCTGAATGCCGCCAACGCCATCAAGGCGGACGGCACCAAGGCGAACGCTACCGCGACGCCCGACACCAGCACCCTGAAGAAGGGCGATAAGGGCACCGCCGTCAAGGAGCTCCAGCAGCGCCTGAAGGAACTGGGCTACTACACCAACACCTGCGACAGCACCTATGGTGACCGCACGGAAGAGGCCGTGAAGGCCTTCCAGACCAAGAACGGCCTGACTGCGGACGGCATCGCTGGCCCGTCCACCCAGAAGAAGCTGAATTCCACCTCTGCCATTCCTGCCAAGGAAGACACCAAGGACGACAGCACCCTGCAAAAGGGTGATTCCGGCTATGCGGTGCGCAAGCTCCAGCAGCGCCTGAAGGAGCTGGGCTACTACACCAATACCTGCGACGGCGATTACGGCTACCGCACGGTGGAGGCTGTGAAGGCCTTCCAGAAGAAGAACGGCCTGACTCAGGACGGCATTGCCGGCACCACCACCCTGGCCAAGCTGAACTCCAACTCCGCCATCCCTGCCAAGGAGGCCGAGAAGGATGACGGCACCCTCAAAAAGGGCGATCAGGGCGACAAGGTCACCGCGCTGCAGAAGCGCCTGAAGGAGCTGGGCTACTACACCTACACCCCCGACGGTCAGTACGGCGACCGCACGGTGGACGCTGTGAAGGCCTTCCAGAAGAAGAACGGCCTGACCCAGGACGGCATCGCTGGCCCGTCCACCCAGACCAAGCTGAATTCCACCTCCGCCATCCCCGCGAAGGATGAGGAGACCAAGGACGACGGCACCCTGCAGAAGGGCGATAAGGGCGATGCGGTCAAGACCCTGCAGAAGCGCCTGAAGGAGCTGGGCTACTACACCCTGTCCCCCGACGGCGAGTATGGCTACCGCACGGTGGAGGCGGTGAAGGCCTTCCAGAAGAAGAACGGCCTGACCGCGGACGGCGTTGCCGGCCCCACCACCCAGGCCAAGCTGAATTCCTCCTCCGCCATCAGCGCCAACACGACCACCAGCGTCACCCTGAACACCAATCAGACCCTCAAAAAGGGCGATTCCGGCGAGCAGGTCAAGGCGCTGCAGCTCCGCCTGAAGGAGCTGGGCTACTACAACACCACGGTGGATAGCTCCTATGGCTATCAGACCTCTTCCGCTGTGAGCGAGTTCCAGCGCCTGCACGGCCTGAACGTCACCGGCACGGCGGACTCCACCACGCTGAAGAAGCTGACCTCCTCCGCTGCGCTGACCAAGAGCGACGCGATCAAGGCTGACAAGGAGAATAACACCTACGTCACCGAGCGCCTGGACTGGTTCAAGGAGGGCTACAAGACCTTCCCCAGCAAGGCCATCATCAAGGTCAAGGACGTCAAGACCGGCCTGATTTTCAACGCGAAGGTCATGTACGGCTCCAACCACCTGGATGCTGAGCCGCTGACGGCGGCGGATACGGCGATCCTGCTCAAGATCAACGGCGGTGTGGACTTCTCCTGGCGCCGCCGCGCCATGCTCGTGCAGTATAATGGCCACGTCTATGCGGCGTCCATCTACTCCGAGCCCCACGGCGACCAGACCATCTACGACAACAACTTTGACGGTCAGTTCTGCCTGCACTTCTATGGCAGCAAGACCCACGGCACCGATGTGGTGGACAGCGCGCACCAGTCCTGCGTGGCTGAGGCCATGAAGGCCACCTGGTAAGCGCAAACGCGTATCCATCCGGCTGACCCTGCTGATCTTTCGGCGGGGCAGCCTTTTTTTGCGCCTTGACAGATACCCTGTGGGGGTATATAATTAGAATAACCTAACTCGGATGGTTAGGTTCGGAGGAGGAAACACGATGTCGGAGAAATGCTGCGCCTGCGTGCGCACGAAGGAACGCTCTGATGCGGAAAAGAAAGCGCTGATCAACCGCCTGAACCGCATCGAGGGGCAGATCCGCGGCATCCGCGCGATGGTGGAGAAGGACGCGTACTGCCCGGATATCCTGACGCAGACGGCGGCGGTGTCCTCAGCGGTGAATGGATTTTCCAGCGCGCTGCTGTCGGAGCACATCCGCACCTGCGTGGCGGAGGACGTCCGCAAGGGCAATGACGAAGTGATCGACGAGCTGCTGCTGACGCTGCGCAAGTTCATGAAATAAGGAGAAGGATCATTATGAAACAATACTGTGTGACCGGGATGACCTGCGCGGCGTGCTCTGCGCGGGTAGAAAAGGCCGTGCGGAAGGTGCCGGGCGTGACGGAGGTCTCTGTGTCGCTGCTGACCAATGCCATGGGTGTGGAGGGCAGCGCCAATGAGCAGGACATCATCCGTGCGGTGGAGGAAGCCGGATACGGCGCATCGGTGAAGGGCAAGGCGGAAAGTGCTGCGCCGTCCGCCCAGGCGGAGGCCCTCGAAGACCATGAAACGCCCCGGCTCAAGCGGCGGCTGCTGTGGTCGCTGGGCTTCCTGCTGGTGCTGATGTACATCAGCATGGGGCATGTGATGTGGGGCTGGCCGCTTCCGGCGGTGCTGGCGGAGAACGCCATCGCCATCGCCCTGACGGAGATGGTGCTGACCGGCATCGTCATGGTCATCAACCAGAAATTCTTCATCAGCGGCTTCAAATCGCTGATGCACGGCGCACCGAATATGGATACGCTGGTGGCCCTTGGCTCGGCGGCGTCCTTTGGCTACAGCCTGGCGATGCTGTTCGCCATGACCCATGCCCAGCTGCACGCGCCGGAAACGGTGCATCACTACCTGCATGAGTTCTACTTTGAGTCCGCCGCCATGATACTGACGCTCATCACCGTGGGCAAGATGCTGGAGGCGCGCTCCAAGGGGCGCACGACCGATGCGCTCAAGTCCCTGATGTCCCTGGCGCCCCAGACGGCGACCATGCTGGTGAACGGGCAGGAGCAGACCGTCCCCATCACGCAGGTGAAAAAAGGCGATGTGTTCGTCGTGCGTCCGGGCGAGGCCATTCCGGTGGATGGCAGCGTGCTCGAGGGCGTGTCAGCCGTGAACGAAGCCGCCCTGACCGGCGAATCCATCCCGGTGGACAAGCAGCCTGGGGACCATGTGTCCGCCGCGACGGTGAACACGTCCGGCTTCCTGCGCTGCGAGGCGACCCGCGTGGGCGAGGATACGACGTTGAGCCAGATCATCCGCATGGTGTCCGATGCGGCGGCGACCAAGGCGCCCATCGCCAAGGTAGCGGACAAGGTCAGCGGCGTGTTCGTGCCGGTGGTCATCAGCATCGCCGCGGTGACGCTGCTGGTGTGGCTGCTCCAGGGCGAGCCGGTGGGCAATGCCCTGGCGCGCGCGATCTCCGTGCTGGTGATCTCCTGCCCCTGCGCATTGGGCCTGGCGACGCCGGTGGCCATCATGGTGGGCAGCGGCATGGGCGCGAAGCACGGCGTGCTGTTCAAGACCGCCACCGCGCTGGAGAACACCGGCCGGGTGCAGATTGTCGCGCTGGACAAGACGGGCACCATCACCACGGGGCAGCCCACGGTGACGGATGTGCTGCCTGCACAGGGCGTGACGGAGACGGAACTGACCGAGACCGCCGCCGCGCTGGAAAGCCTGTCGGAACATCCGCTGGCCAAGGCGGTCATGGAGCGATTCGGGCAGGGGACGGTGAAGCCTGTGTCGGATTTCCGCGCGCTGCCGGGCAATGGCCTGACCGCCATGCTGGATGGCGAGGCTGTCTGGGGCGGCAGTGTGGAATTCATCGGCGGAAAGGTGAAGATCCCTGCGGACATCCGCCAAAACGCGGAAAACCTGGCGGAACAGGGCAAAACGCCGCTGCTCTTTGCCAGGGGCGGGAAGCTGCTGGGCGTGATCGCCGTGGCGGATGCCATCAAGGAGGACAGTCCGCGTGCCGTGCGCGAATTGCAGGGCATGGGCATCCGCGTGGTGATGCTCACCGGCGATAATGAGCGCACCGCCCGTGCTGTGGGCGAAAAGGCCGGCGTGGATCAGATCATCGCCGGGGTGAAGCCGGATGGCAAGGAGAGCGTCATCCGCCGGATGATGGAGGCCGGCAAGGTCGCCATGGTGGGCGACGGCATCAACGATGCGCCCGCGCTGACCCGCGCAGATGTGGGCATCGCCATCGGCGCCGGTACGGATGTGGCCATCGACGCGGCGGATGTGGTGCTGATGAACAGCAGCCTGACGGACGTGAGCGCTGCCATCCGCCTGAGCCGTGCGACCCTGCGCAACATCCACCAGAACCTGTTCTGGGCGTTCTGCTACAACTCGCTGGGGATCCCGCTGGCGGCGGGCGTGTTCATCGGCTTGCTGGGCTGGCGGCTGAATCCCATGTTCGGCGCGGCGGCGATGAGCCTGAGCAGCTTCTGCGTCGTGTCCAACGCCCTGCGGCTGAATCTCTTCCGTATGCATGATGCCAGGCGTGACCGTGCCCGCAGGCCGGTGACGCTTCCCGAGGCGGTAATGCCCCAAGCCCTGCCCGTGCGCGTCATGCATATCGAGGGCATGATGTGCGGGCACTGCGAGGCCATGGTGAAGCGCGCTCTGGAGGCCATTGACGGCGTGGAAAGCGCCGTGCCGAGCCATACCGCCGGGACGGCCATCGTGACCCTTTCCGCGCCGGTGGCAGAGGCTGATCTCCGCGCGGCGGTGGAGGAAGAGGACTACACCGTGCTGTCCATCGAGTGACGTCGAAGCCCCGGGGGTCGCGAAGCCTCCGGGGCTTTGCATTTCTCGCGCGCCCGTTCGACGC
>CAZIUA010000073.1:0-12988 GCA_964542315.1 uncultured Faecalibacterium sp.
GGGAAGATCTTCGTCAGGTTTTCCAGTACGATTTTCATGTGCATCCCTTTCCTTTATATAAGGTTGATTTTAGTACGCCTGTGCTGCAGCCTTTTCGGCGGCAATTTTCTGTTTGTACTCGATCAGGGCTTCCGGGGTGTCAAAGATCATCTGACTGGCGATGTCCACGGTGACGGTCATGGCCAGCTTGTCGTGGATGAGGCACCTTTCGCGCGTGGTGAAGAACAGGACGATCTGCACGATGATGATCACCAGCAGGATCAGCCAGCCCGTCGCGCCGATGGCACCAAACCAGAGCATGACGACCATCATCACGGGGATCATGGTCTCAATGGCGAATTTGCCAAGCACAGTGCGGATGAACATCCCCACACCGTTCACGCGCACGCCGTCCTGGCGCATCACGCCGATGCCGAAAACCTTCTTGCCAATGGTCTGGCCGTTTTTCAGCACCTGGGGAACAGCGAATTCCGTGACCAGATAGGCCAGCAGGATCGCGAAGGACGTGATGAGGATGACCAGCTGGAACATCATCTGGTACGCATAAAGCGCCTCTTCATCCTCTGCCAGCGCCTTGGAGGCTTCCTCCAGGTTCGCGAGCTGTTCCGGGGTCATGGTCTCAAGCGAAGATTGCGTCAACCCGCGCGAAACGCCATACTGCTCTTCATATACGGCATATCGGGCTTCCAGCTGCTCGCTGTACTGATCGTAATGCAGCACATTCGAGAGGAGGAAGGCCATCAGGGTCGCGACAATGCACAGCAGGATGAAATCCAGCAGCCATGCGGAGAACCGCTTCAGGCTGTTGGCCTGCTGCAGGTCGTAGATCATGGACATACCCTCTTTTTGCATCAAAATTTGGCCATACAAAATGGCTTTACGTCTTATTATACTACAACTTTCGCCCAAAATCTACGTTTTTACACACTTTTTATTTTAGGAAGAATGTATACATATACATTTTGTCAAAGTTCCGCGATGATCGCAGCCAATTCGTGCCAGTCATTGCCTTCATATTCCAGATGATGGCAGTTTCTGGCCTTTCCCGGGTGCAGGCGGAGGTCTGCTTCCGCCTGGGCGGAGGGCGTCAGGCCGGTGTGCATGTAGAGCGTATCCAGCCCGACTGCCTTGGCACCTGCGATGTCGGTATCGCGGTCATTGCCGATCATCAGGCAGCGCGCGGGATCGAGGCGCTGTTCGTCCATCAGCGCGCGGAAGAACCGGCTGTCGGGTTTGCGGCAGACGAAATCCGAGGACAGGTAGAGCCCGTCGAAGGCATTGTCCAGATGGAGCAGCCGCAATTCGTACGCGGTGAAGGCGTGCTGGGCATTGCTGAGCAGCCACAGGCGGAAGCCCTTCGCACGCAGGGTGGAAAGCGCCTCCAATACGCCGTCATACAGGTGGATGTATTCCGTCGAGGCGATGCGGAAGACCTGTGCGGCGTTCAGGCCCAGCACATCCGCCTGCTCAGTGATGCCATGCCGGCGGAAAAGGCCGGCCAGCACTTCATCCATCGGCACATCGGGGTACATCTCGTAGGTTTCGCCGGAAACCGACTCTCGTCTGGCGATTTCCGACTTGTAGTCGGTTTTGAGTGTCTCGCCGGTGTAATCCACGCCGTAATAGCCGAAATACAGCGCGGTTTTTTCCCACACGAGGGCGTTTTCCTCCGTGTGGATATCGACCAGCGTACCATACAGGTCAAAGATCAGATCCGTGTAGCGCATGTGCGTCCCTCCTGGACAATAGCTTCCTTCCGTCATCGGGGAGGTATACTGATTATACCATAAGCAGTCCCGTGCGGACAAGCAAAATCGAAACGGACGGAAAATGCCCTTTTCCGGCGAATTTTCAGGTAGACAATTCCCCCTGTGATGTGGTATACTGTTCCTTGCTTTTGCACAGCGATGTGCCATTATGGAAAGATTGAGGTTTGATGCAAGATGAAGATCCTGGTGAAGATCTGGAATGCATTTACGACGCTGCTCGTCGTGCTGATGCTCCTGCTGGCGGTGGCGCTGGTGGGCGTGCGTGTTGTGGGCCTGACGCCCTTCACGGTGCTGTCCGGATCGATGGAGCCGACCTACCATGTGGGCTCTCTGATCTATGTGAAGAAGACCGCGCCTGCGGACATCAAGGTGGGTGACCCCATCACCTTCGTGGTGAATGATGATCTGCTGGTCGCTACCCACCGCGTGGTGGATATCGAGAAGTTCGAGACCGGCAACCGTGCGGTGCTGGATGAGAACGAGCAGCCCGTGCTGGATGAGGACGGCAATCCCATGTATGAGGAGTACCCCCTGGAGGAGCCGAGCTACTACTATACCACCAAGGGCGATGCCAACAAGGATGTGGACGGTTCCCCCGTGTATTATAAGAACGTGCAGGGCGTGCCGGTGTTCTCCATCCCGCTGCTGGGCTATCTGTCCTCCTGGCTGCAGACCCGTCAGGGCATGATCATGGGCATCTCCATTGCCATTGTCATCATCATCCTGACCTTCCTGCCCGACCTGCTCAAGCTGGTGGACGAGCCGGAAAAGAAGAAGCCCGAGAATGAGCTCTCCGCGGACGGCAACATCGAGGCTGAGACCGAAAAGCAGGGCGAATAAGCCCCGCGTGACCGGATGGTTTGATCGACCATCCGGTTTTTGTCTCCCGCGCAAAATATGAACGAAATCCGGCACGGTTTGCGTTGCTCCCTTGCGCAGGCACGGCGTATAATGTAGAAAAATCCCCCTGTGACGAAGGAGTGAATTCGATATGGATCGCTATGCACACCGCAGATCCGCCTGCACCCTGACCCTGCTGGACGCCCAGGGCGTCCCCATGGCCGGCCGTAAGGTCCATGTGCAGCAGACCAGCCATGAATTCAAGTTTGGCTGCAACCTGTTCTTCCTGCCGGAGTTGTTTGATCCTCGCACGCCGCCTGCACGCCGTGAGCTGGTCAAGCACATGTGGGACTCCTGGCGCGCGCTGTTCAATTTCGGCACGCTGCCCTTCTATCAGGGGCAGTTCGAGCCGCGCGAGGGCGAAACGCATGCAGAGGGCATCCTCTTCGCCGCGAAGCTGATGAAGGAAAACGGCGTCGCCGCGAAGGGACATCCGCTTTGCTGGCATACCGTGTCCGCCAAGTGGCTGCTGCAGAAATCCGACGATGAGGTGCTGGCCAACCAGCTGAACCGCATCGCCCGCGAGATTGGCACCTTCCGCGATTACATCCACATGTGGGATGTCATCAACGAGGTGGTCATCATGCCCATTTTCACCGCGGAGGAAAACGCCATCACCCGCCTGTGCGCCAAGATGGGGCGTGTGCCGCTGGTGAAGGCTGTGTTTGATGCGGCCCGTGCGGCGGATCCCGATGCGACCCTGCTGCTCAATGATTTCAACACCAGCGACAAGTATAAGCACCTGATCGAGGAGTGCCTCGCGGCGGATGTCCCGATCGACGTGATCGGCATCCAATCCCACCAGCATCAGGGCTTCTGGGGCGAGGAGAAGCTGCATGAGGTGCTCGAACGTTTCGAGACCTTCGGCAAGCCCATCCACTTCACCGAGAACACCTTCGTGTCCGGCGACCTGATGCCGTCCCACATCGTTGACCTGAATGACTGGCAGGTGCCTGAATGGCCCACCACGCCGGAAGGTGAGGATCGCCAGGCGCGGGATTTCGTGACGATGATGGAGACCCTCTTTGCCCATCCGCAGGTGGAGGCCTTCACCAACTGGGACTTCTGCGACGGTGCATGGCTGGGCGCACCGGCAGGTCTGGTCCGCCTGGACGGCAGCCACAAGCCCTCCTACGACGCGCTGATGGAGCGCATCTGGCATGACTGGCGCACCGAGGCCACCCTCATGACGGATGAGAACGGCCAGGTCACGGTGGAAGGCTTCCGCGGCGACTATCTGCTGGCGGTCGATGACTACGAGGTCACCTTCACCCTGGATAAGACCACCCCTGCGCGCAGCATCCGCTTCTGATGAGGCACTCGGATGCGGCCGGCGCATATTCTCGAACAAAGGAGTATCCGATGGATCTTCGCTTTGCCCCCATGGAGGGCCTGACCGATGCGGTCTATCGCCGCGTCCACGCGCGCCATTTCGGTGGCGTGAAAACGTATTACATCCCCTTCGTCAGCCCGACGCAGCACCATGTCTTCACCCCGAAGGAATTGCGTGCCATCTTGCCGCAAAGCAATGCGGGCGTGCCGGTCATGCCCCAGCTGCTGGCCAAGGACGCAGACCACTTCCTCTGGGCGGCTGAAGAACTGGCGCGTATGGGCTATGACGAGGTGAACCTGAACATCGGCTGCCCGTCCGGCACGGTGACGGCCAAGGGCAAGGGTGCGGGCATGCTGCGCGACCTGTATGCGCTGGATGACTTCCTGCGCCGGGTCTGCGCGGATGCGCCCATTGCGGTCTCGGTCAAGACGCGCATCGGCTTCGGATCCCCGGACGAATGGCCGGAGATCCTCGATGTGCTGGCGGAGCATCCCATTCGGGAGATCATCGTCCATCCGCGCACGCGTCAGGAATTCTACAAGGCTGGCACTATCCATCCGGAAGCCTTCCGCATGGCGGCGGAACGCGGTCTCAAGCTGGTCTACAACGGCGACCTGTTCACCGTGGCGGATTGCGCGGCCCTTCAGGCGGCGTATCCGGGCATGCCGATGATGCTCGGGCGCGGGATGATCTGCAATCCCGCCCTGGCGCAGGAGGCATCCGGCGGTTCGCCGCTGACAACGGCATCGCTGCGGGCGTTCCATGACGACCTGTGGGATGCCTACCGGCAGGATCGTCCGCTGGCGCAGGCCCATAGCCGTATGCGCGAGCTGATGATCTATATGTCCTGCTGCTTTGCTGATGTGGAGAAGGCAGCCAAGGCCGTCCGCAAGTCGAATCCGGAGAATTATGTGGCGCAGGTGGATCGCTTGTTCGAGCATCCGCTGGCGGATCCGCCATGCTTTTCGCAGCAGGGCATCGGCCTGTGATCATAAAATGAGCATAACGAAGACCCTCCGCCATGTGAAACGCATGTGGAGGGTCGATGGGGTCAAAAAAGTGGCTTTCGCCACTTTTTTGAGTTTTGCACTTCGCCACTGTCAGGGCGGCAAGCAGCCCTGACGGCCGTTCCTTCGTGTAATGGAGCGATGATTGCAAGCAGCATCGCACGAAAATCGCCGCGCATGTCGCCGATTTTCGATTTGCAGTCTGCCGACAGCGAGTCACTGACGCGAACGGGTTGCTTTTCGACAAACGAAGACCCTCCGCCATGTGAAACGCATGTGGAGGGTCGCTTTTTATTCGGTTCATTTCAGTACAGGGGAGTCCCAGCCATCGCCGCAGGGCGGATACCAGATCTCGCTGGCCTGCTGGCCGAGGAAGACGTCCAGGTACAGCTCCATGCCTTCTGCCATGTGTCCGGCACGCATCTCGTCCAGGGTCATCCAGCGGACGCGCCCTTCGGCGGAATCGCGCAGTTCCCCTTCGTATTCGTCCGCTGTGTACATCAGGACAAGGTAGCGCTCCAGGCCGCCGGGCTGTGTCCAGTTCTTTGCACCCACCAGCCTGGGGTGGCGGATGGTCAGCCCGGTCTCCTCCTGCATTTCGCGGATGACACTGTCCACCAGTGATTCGCCCGGTTCGACATGCCCGCCGGGGAAGGTCAGGCCGCCCCAATGGGGATCGACGCGATCCTGCACGAGCAAGCAGCCGTCTTCGCGGCGGAGCATGCACATGTTGGTCAGTTCAATGGGGAATGCACGTCCCATGGGGAACCCTCCTTACTGGCGCTGGATGACAAAGCATTCCGGCGCGCCTGCACCGGCATTGAGAAAACGGTGATGCAGCACATTGTATTCCTGCGGACGCAGCGAGGAGAGCCAGTCCATCAGCGCGGCGCGTTCGCGGTCACCTGCTTCGTGACCCGGATAGGCGCAGATGGTGCAGACGCCATCCTTTTCCAGCAGATGCAGCGCGGCGGAAATGGCGACCTGTGTGGTCTCCCATTGCGTGGTGACGGACTTATCGCCGCCGGGCAGCCAGCCCAGGTTGAAGACCGCCGCGCGAATGGGGGACTGGACGTATTCCGCGATGTGCTGATGCCCCACCGCGTGCAGCTCGCAGCGATCCAGCAAGCCTTCCTCCTGCAAACGGGCGGAGGTGCGTTCCACGGCATCCGGCTGAATGTCAAAACCGACCACGCGTCCGTTTTGACCGACCAGATTCGCAAGGAAAACGGTGTCGTATCCATTGCCGAGGGTTGCGTCGATGACCGTGTCGCCTTCGCGGACGACCTGCGTCATCACATCTGCGGCGATCCAGCGGGCGCTCCTGAGAATGTACATGCCGCTCACAGCTCCTTCAGCTTCTTCACTTCCACATCGGTCAGCCGGCGCCACTGGCCGCGGGGCAGATCGTGCAGCTTGATGGTCGCAAAGCCCACGCGCTTCAGGCTGACCACATCGTGGCCGATGGCACTGAACATGCGGCGGACCTGGCGGTTGCGGCCTTCGTGGATGGATACCAGCAGCACGCTGGCGAAGGTCTCGTAGCGCACCAGATGCACATCGGCAGGGGAGGTCATGCGGCCGTCATCCAGCTGAACGCCGGCGCGCAGGCGGTGGATCTCCTCGTTGGTCACGCGGTTGGACACCTTGACCAGGTATTCCTTTTCCACCTCGCGGGAGGGGTGGAGGAGGTTGTTCATCAGATCGCCGTCGTTGGTGAGCAGGATCAGGCCCTCGCTGTCAAAGTCCAGACGGCCGACGGGGTACAGGCGCACGGGGTAATCGCGGAACTTGTCCATGACGGTGGCGCGACCTTCGGGGTCGCTGACGGTCGTCACCTCGCCGATGGGCTTGTTGTAGGCCAGGTAGTGCTTTTCTTCTTCCATGTGGCACATGACACCGTCCACGGCCACCTTGTCGGTCAATTCGTCCACCTGAACGCCCATCTCGGTGATGGTCGTGCCGTTGACGGTCACATGTCCCTCAGCGATCAGCTTTTCGGCATTGCGGCGGGAGGCCACGCCGGACAGGGCCAGGTATTTCTGCAGTCTCATCATATTCGTTTCAGCCTTTCTGATTCAGTCGGTAAAAGTAGAGCAGGGAAGCGCGGCGGGAGCGCGGCTTCAGCCGTTCGGCCGGGGACTGGCTCAGCGCCATCTGGTCGAAACCGTGCAGGGTGAAGCCCTCGTGCTCCAGGAACTGGCACATGCCGGAATTCGCATCCGTGCAGGCGGCACGCAGGCCATACAGCCCGTGCTTCTGCGCGAAGGCGGCGCATTTGTCCAGCAGCAGCCGTCCTGCGCCCTGGCGGCGGAAGGCCGCGTCCACGCGGAGGTCAAGCAGATCCGCCCAGCCGTTGGGCAGGATCGTTACGGCGGCACAGCCGATGTACTTGTCCCCCTCGAATGCGCCGTAGAAGGCGCTGCCCTCATCGTGGATGAGGAAATCCGGCTGGGCGTAATCCACCGGCGGAAAGCTGCGCCACTCCGGATGGGGCAGAGGGATGTAGCCCAGTTGGAGACCGCTGCGGCCGATGCGCAGGACGGCCTCCTCAGTGACCAGCTGTGTATCGGTCAGCGGCTCGACCTGGCGGAGGTTTTCCTCCTTGATGCGGCGGACGATCAGCATGGGCATCCCTCCTTTGTTGGCTTATTTCCAGTGCAGGATGGTTCCATCAGGGATCAGCTGGCGGAGCTTCCGCTTGGGGTTGACCAAATGGGGCGCGTCCGTCAGAAGGAGCATGGGCGCATCGGAAGGGGAGTCGCCAAACCCGGCAGAGTCCTCCTTGCGGATGGACAGGCCGCTCTCGTTCAGCCAGGCGTTGATGCGGCGGACCTTTTCCTCCCCCTTGCAGTTCTTGCCGATCTTGCCCGTGTAGCGGCCGTCTTCCGTCTCGCAGATGGTGCTGATGACGGCATCCACCGGCAGAAATTCGGGCAGCACGCGCATGTACAGGTCGGAGGACGCGCTGACCACGACGAGCTTCATCCCTTGCTGACGCAGGCGGAAAAGTTCCGGCGCGGCATCGGTGAAGAAATGCTTCTGCTGTACATCGCGGAAGAAATCCCGGGCGAGGTCATCCATCTCCGCCACCGTGTGGCCCTTGATGAAGGAAAGCGTCCATTCCTTCACGGCACGACCGGAGGCAGGCTGAATCTTCCAGCGCAGGAAGCCCGCTGCGGCCTTGAAGATCTGCCAGCGCGGAGCGTATCCGCGGCGGATGCAGTACAGCAGGAAGGGAAAGATGGAATCCCCCTTAGCGAGGGTATCATCAAAATCAAAAAAAGCAAATGCGGTTGGGGTCATTCGGGGATACTCCTTGCTTTTGTAGGATATGCACCTGACGGCATATTCCCTCAACATGCATTATAACATGAAAAGCAGGCACTTGCAATGCTAAAACAAATGTGGTATAATCAAAAATGCGCAAACGAACGGGTCGAAGAGGAAGGAAGTGGTTTTGATGCCGCATCAGCGTGGAACAAAGTCCGTGGCGCAGAACCGCAAGGCTTTCCATGACTATTTCGTGGAGGAGCGCTATGAATGCGGTCTGGCGCTTTTCGGCACAGAGGTCAAGTCCATGCGTCAGGGACGCGTGAACCTCAAGGAGTCCTGGGCGCACATTCGCAATGGCGAGATCTGGGTGGAAGGGATGCACATCAGCCCCTATGAGCAGGGCAATATCTTCAACCGCGATCCCATGCGCCCCAAGAAGCTCCTCATGCACAAAAACGAGATCCGGAAGCTGGATGGCCTGGTGGCCCGTCAGGGCTATACCCTCATCCCGCTGGAGGTCTACCTCAAGGATGGCCGGATGAAGCTCCAGCTGGGCCTGTGCAAGGGCAAGGCGGAGCACGATAAGCGTGATTCCATCGCCAAGCGCGATGCGGACCGCGATATCCGCCGTGCGCTGCGAGAGGGCAGCAAGGCGTCCGACTGATTTGACCTGAAAATGAAGCAAAAGCATTGTCATATATGGGGCTGATCCGGTTTCGACGGGGGTTGTCGAGGGCAGGATAAGCGAGCCGTGGACCCAGACCACGTTAAAACGGGGAAAAAAAGTAACTGACAATAGCAATTTTGCTTTCGCGGCCTAATAGGCCGTGACGTTGGCCCGGTCTGCCCGCGTGGCCGGATCCCAGCGTCATTTACGCGGGGAACGAGCGCATCTAAGCTTTGCCATGCGTCCGTAACATGAAGCTACTCCGCGCCCACTCTTGTCTGTGGGCGTAGGCGCGGGGGAAATCTGAACCACAGACTGCGCTCGGAGAAGGTTCTGCTTGCGAGCTTTCGGACAGGGGTTCGACTCCCCTCAGCTCCACGCCCATCGGTACCGGCTTTCAGTTGGGAGGCTGGTACTTTTTTGTTGCGGAAAATGCGCATCGGGCGGCGATGTGGCATCTTGAAAAACATAGGCACCTATGTTATAATGATGCAGAGCATTGTGGTCGTATTTGACATCCATATAGAAAGGAGAACCGGGGTGAACATTGACAAAGTTGCCATTCTGATCAAAAAGGCCGCGCTGGTCATCGATAAGCTGTCCAATCCCGTGCTGGCGCCGTATGAGCTGACCCACACGCAGTACAAGATCCTGATGCTGCTCTTCCGCCATCAGGAGCAGCCGCTGCGCCAGATCGACATCGAGACGCATTTCGCGATGTCGAATCCCACCGTGACCGGCATCATCCAGAACCTGGAGAAGAAGGGGCTGGTTCGGCGCATTCCCAACCCGGATGACAAGCGCAGTAAGCTGCTGCAGGTGACCGAACAGGCGCTGTCCATGCGGGATGAGCTGGTCGCACTGGGCGATTCTATGGAACAGCAAGTCACATCGCCGCTGTCCGCGGAGGAACGCCAGCAGCTGACCCGCCTGCTCAGGAAGATCCTGCATGAATGAGCTGGCCCAAGTGAACGAACTGCAGTCAAAATAGGAGGAAAACCAATGCATCGTGTGGATCATCATAGGATGTTCAGCGTCCTGCTGGCGGCGTTGCTGCTCATGGGCTGTATGGCACCGTATGGAACGGCCTTCGCCGAACTGGAACCTGCGCCGGATGCGTCCGAAAAGCGCCCGGTGCGTGCTGTCACGACGACGATCATCCTGTCTGATGAGGGCACCGTCATCACAGGCGCCGGTGCGCAGGCACAGGGCGATACGGTGAAGATCACGGCGGACGGCGTGTACGAACTGACCGGCAAGCTGGTCGGTCAGGTGGTCGTCGATGCGTCCGACAAGGCGAAGGTGGAGCTGGTGCTCTCAGGCGTGGACATCACCGGCGCCGAAAACGCCGCCATCTACTGCAAAAATGCGGATAAGCTGATCATCACCCTGACCGAAGGGACGCAGAATATCCTGCGTGATGCGAAAAATTTCGAGTACGCCGACAAGAACCGTGAGGAACCGAATGCGGCGCTGTTCAGCCGGTGCGACCTGAACATCGGCGGCAAGGGCTGGCTGACGGTTCAGGCTTCCTTCCGCCATGGCATCAACACCAAGGATGACCTTGTGATCGAAGGCGGCGGATTCATCGTCGACGCGCATTCGGATGCCATCCGCGCGACGGATTCTGTGACGGTGGAGGAGGGCAGCTTCACGCTGACTTCCGGCGGGGATGGCTTCAAGGCCAACAAGAGCGACGACCCGGAGAAGGGCTGGGCGGTCTTTGAGGGCGGCTGCTATGTCATCCGCGCCTGCGGTGATGCCATCCAGGCGGAGACCGACCTGACCATCACCGGCGGCACCTTTGATATCGTCACGGAGGGAAAACCGACCGGAACGTCCAGCAGTCAGAAGGGGCTGAAGGCCGCCAACCTGCTGACGGTGGATGCGGGCGAATTCCGCATCATCAGCCGGGATGACGGCGTCCACGCGGATGCGGATGTGACCATCAACGGCGGCACGTTCTACATCGAAACGCGGGATGACGGCATCCATGCCGACCGGAACCTGACCATCAATGGCGGCGAGATCACCATCCCGTCCTGTTATGAGGGCTTCGAGGGGACGATCATCCGGGTCAACGGCGGCAAGTCGTATATCAATGCGTCCAACGATGCGGTCAGTGCGGCCGCTGGTACGCCGGAAGCCTCAGCTGTTTCCAGCAGAGGCCCCAACACTTTCGTGCAGGCCTGGTTCACCGGTGGCGAACTGGAAGCAGTCGCTGGTGGCGATGTGGTGGACTCCAACGGCAATATCTATGTGACCGGCGGCACGCTGCGGCTCAGTGCTCCGCCGTGGCCGGATTACGAGGGATCGCTGCTGTGCAATGGCGATGTGACCATTACCGGCGGCACGATCGCATCCGTAGGCTGCATGGGCGTGAATGTCTACTGGGGCGAGCAGCCCATTCTGTGGGTGTCGCATGTGAAACAGCTTCCTGCCGGTACGGTGCTATCCCTGCGCGATGCGTCGGGGGAGACCGTCGTCGGGCTGACGACGCTGGAGGACGCTGTGCAGTCCGTATTCACCTCGCCTGAATTAAAGGCAGGGGAGACCTATTCGCTGTATATCGACGGTACCCTGAAGCTCGAAGCGACGCTGAACGCCGGAATGAATGTGACCGGCGATAATGGCGGCCGATTCACTGGCGGATATAGCCGCGGAAACATGGCGGATTTCCGCTGATGCCGAATGAATGATCAAAAGGAGGAAATATCGATGATCGAACTGAGCAGACTTGGCCTTGGCACCATGGGCATGAACCGCAGCAACCGGGAAACTTCCATCAGGACCATCCATGCCGCGCTGGACGCAGGCATCACCCTGTTCAACACGGGCGAATTCTATCAGGGCAGCGAGAGCGAGATGGTCTTCGGCGAGGCTGTGAGGGGCGTTGACCGCGACAGCTACTTCCTGTCCCTTAAATTCGGCGTGCTGCCGTCCCCCGAGGGCGGCATCTATGGTCTGGATGTGAAGCCCTTCAACGTCAAGGGGCATCTGGCCTACTCCCTGCGCCGTCTGGGGCTGGACTATGTTGACCTGTATCAGCCTGCGCGTCAGGATACCACGGTGCCGGTGGAGGATCTGGTCGGTGCGATCGCCGATCAGGTGAAAGTAGGCTATGTCAAGCACATCGGCCTTTCCATGGTGGATGCGGAGACCCTGCGCCGCGCATGCAAGGTGCATCCCATCCACACGGTGGAGATGAGCTATTCGCTGATCGATCGCAGCATCGAAAAGGAACTGATCGCTGCAGCGAAGGAGCTGGGCGTGAAGGTGCTGGCCTTCGGCACGGTGGGGCATGGTCTGCTGACCGACCGCGTGCTGGATATGCCTGCGAATCCCTATGGCCGCGGCCTGCTCGCGCCGGAAAACCGCGACAATAACCTGGCGCTGATCCGCGAGGTGAAGAAGATCGCAGATGCAAAGGGCGTGACGCTCTCCCAGCTGGCCCTGGCCTGGTCGCTGGCGAAGTACGACCATGTGCAGAGCCTGGTCGGCACCACCAGCCCGGAACATCTGCAGGAGTCCATCGACGCGCTGAAGATCACCCTGACGGAAGACGATATCCGCGCCATCGAAGCGGCGATCCCTGAGGAAAAGGTCAAGGGCCGCGGCATGCGCAATTTTGTGTTCACCGACGGCAAAATGGCGCTGGCCTGATGAAAGGAGAATCGAAACATGGAAAAGGTCTGTGAATTTCTGCAAAAGGCAAAAACGTTCTATGTTGCAACGGTGGAGGGCGATCAGCCGCGCGTGCGTCCCTTCGGCATCGCCCATATCATTGACGGCAAGCTGTGCATCATGACCGGCAAGCGCAAGCCCGTGTCCCATCAGATCGCGGCGAATCCCAAGGCCGAGATCTGCGCCTGCGTGAACGGGGATTGGGTGCGCATCGCCGGTGAACTGGTGGAGGATGACCGCGTGGAGAGCCGTCAGGCCATGCTGGACGCCTATCCCTTCATGAAGAAGACCTACGCCGCCGATGACGGCAACATGCAGCTGCTGTATTTCAAGAACGCCACCGCGACCTTTG
>CAZIUA010000074.1:0-12898 GCA_964542315.1 uncultured Faecalibacterium sp.
CCGCGAGGGCGGCCGTACCGTCGGCTCCGGCGTTATCGCTGAGGTCATCGAGTAATCAGGCTTGAACCTGTGTCGCTGTCAAGCGGCAAAAGGATCAAACAAACTGCCTCACTTCCCACAAGGGGAGTGAGGTTTTTTGTATATGCATTGTGGATATCTTTTTTGCGCAAAGAAACTGCTCCGACCGCAGCAATTGCTTCAGCCGGAGCAGCTTTGCGATATTCACTTATTGGGCGTGCCGGATCACAGGCTCTCGCCATTCTCGATGGCGGCGATCATATCGATGCGGCGCTGATGGCGGCCGCCCTCGAATTCCGCAGTCAGCCAGTGCTTGGCGATCATCTTCGCCAGGTCAACGCCCACCACGCGCGCACCCATGGTGAGGATCTGCGAATTGTTGTGCCGCTTGGACAGCTCAGCGGAGTACACGTCCGAGCAGGTGCAGACGCGGATGCCCTTGACCTTGCTGGCCGCAATGCCGATGCCAACGCCCGTGCCGCAGATGAGGATGCCGCGGTCGCATTCGCCATCGGCCACCGCCTTCGCCGCGCGATAACCATAGATCGGATAGTCGCAGGAGACCGCTTCGTTCGTGCCGAAGTCCTTCCAGGCCAGACCCATCTCGTCCAGCATCTTCATGATCTCCTTCTTCATTTCAATGCCCGTGTGGTCGCTTGCCAGTGCGATCATCGTTGTGTCCTCCTTGCAAAATCGGCTGTGCCGAATTCTTTCACCCATATAATACGCGAAAACTTCGTTGATTCCTGCCTTGCCGGCGGATTTCGTCCCCCAAACACTTGACGTTGTGTGGTATACTGTATTTGTAGCACTTTACCCTTTTGCATATATGCTTGATTCAGGAGAAGAGTATGCCCAATCAGATTTGTTCCCTCTGCCGCATTGAGCTGGACGATGTGTCCGTCATCCGCGGCGGACAGACCCTTTTGCAGGATGTGTCCATGCACATCCACTGCGGACAGCTGACCGTGCTGATCGGCCAGAATGGCGCCGGCAAGACCACGCTGATCCGCGCACTGCTGGGTGAATTGTCCCACGGCGGCACGATCCGCCATGTGGATGGCGAAAACCGCAGCGTTCCGCGGCTGCGCACGGGCTATGTGCCGCAGCATCTTGATTTTGACAAGGAAATGCCCGTGACCGTGGAGGACTTCATGGCGGCGGCGTTCACCAGCCGTCCGGTCTGGACGGGCGTGAGCAAGGCGACCCGCGAAAAGGTGAAGGCCGCTTTGGCCGCTGTGCAGGGGGAGGATCTGCTCAAGCGTCCGCTGGGACGCTGTTCCGGTGGCGAGCTCCAGCGCGTGCTGCTGGCGCTGGCCATTACGCCCTCGCCCGATCTGCTCGTGCTGGATGAACCCGTGTCCGGCGTGGATCAGAATGGCCTGAAGATGTTCCTTGATACCGTCGTGCGGCTGAAGGAGGAGCGCCACATGGCCATCCTGCTGGTCAGCCACGACCTGAACCTCGTGCGCCAGTATGCGGATCATGTGGTGCTGCTGGATAAGTCCGTGCTCGTGCAGGGGACGGCAGATCAGGTGTATGCATCGCCTGAATTCCAGCAGGTGTTCGCCGTGGGCGCGCGCAATCTGAATTCTGTGCGCCACCATGGCGTGGAACGCTGGTCGCCGCGCGTGAATGCGGATCATCCGGAAGGAGGCGAGGACTGATGCAGACCATCTACGCGCTGATGGATGCGCTGCTCCCGGTGGAAGCGCTGTCCTTCACCTTCATGAAGAATGCGCTTCTGGCCATTCTCCTCCTGACGCCGCTGCTGGGTCTGCTGGGGACCATGGCGGTCAACAAGCAGATGGCGTTTTTCTCCGATGCTCTGGGCCACAGCGCCCTGACCGGCATCGGCCTGGGCATCATCCTGGGCGTGTCCAGCGATCTTGTCGCCATGCTGGTCTTTGGCGTAGTGTGGGCACTGCTGATCTGCCGCATCAAGCAGACCGGCGCCGCGTCCACCGATACGGTCATCAGCGTCTTCTCGTCCACGTCCATCGCGGCGGGCTTGCTCATCCTCTCCCGCGGCGGCGGATTCGCGAAGTATTCGTCCCTGCTGGTGGGCGATGTGCTGGCCGTCACACCGAATGATCTGCTGTATCTGCTCATTGCGCTGGTGGCAGGCATCATCCTCTGGGCGATGATGTATAACAGCCTGCTGCTGGGCAATATCAACCCGTCGCTGGCGCGCACAAGAGGCGTCCGCGTCCGGGTGACGGAGAGTGCCTTCGTGGTGCTGGTGGCTGTGGCGGTCATGCTGGCGATCAAGTGGGTCGGCGTCATGCTGATCAACGCGCTGCTGATCCTCCCCGCGGCCGCCGGACGGAATCTGGCGCGCTCGAGCCGCAGCCATGCGCTGTGGAGCGTCGGCATCGCCATGCTCTGCGGTGTGGCCGGGCTGATGAGTGCCTATGCCTGGGATACCTCCGCCGGCGCGGCCATTGTGCTGTATGCCGCGGCATGCTACTTCATTTCGCTGGGCGCGCGGAAATTCGTCAAGTGACGCGCCGCCCGCCCGACTGACGAAAACGACACGGAAGGGGTTGACCCGTATGGATCGCATCCTGATCCTGATGTCCGCGGTGGAATACGCCGATGCGCAGACGGCGCTGTATTCCGCCAAGGAGAACGCTGCCGAACCCGGCAAGCTGTCCTTCGGCATCGCGCTGGCGCATGAGCCGGATGACGAGGTGCAGGGGCTGATGGCCGCGCTGGGACGCATCAGATTCCTCTGCCCGGAGAGCGATATTTGGCATGCCATGCCGGAGATCTGGCAGGGCGAGGGCTATGTGCTGATGGCGCATCCTGCCATGCGCTTCACCCGCGGATGGGACAAAGCCCTTATGAAGGAGCTGCGGGCCTGCCCGGGCAAGGACGATATGCAGTCCGTGCTGACGGGCTTCCTGCCGGTGCGCGAGGATCCGCTGGACGCGGTCTGCACCGTCGGCGCGGATGCATTCACTGTGGACGGCGAACTGACCTTCCGCCACGGCACGCCGCTGAAATACACCACCGGCGCTGAACGCGGCCCCTTCCTGCATGAGGATTTTGTGTTCGCGGCGGCAGGCTTTTTCCAGAGCATGGCGGAAAAGAGCGATGTGCCGCGCTTCCTGCGCGCCTTTGAGCAGGGATGGCACATTTACACCCTCTCCCGCCCGGTCATCCGCCTGGTGTGGGATGTGCCCGTCCAGCCGTGCAGGGTGCCTGCGGAGCATCCGCAATGCGAGGTGTTCGCGCAACTTTTCGGTGTGGACTTCCGCACCGGGACGCTCAGCGCGCAAAGCCGGCGCGGCATGCTCAATGAGGAGCTGAATTTCCGCCTGCGCGTGCCGATGACGGTGCGCCTGCGGGAGCGCATCCGCCTGGCGCGTCAGACGCGGCTGCAAAGCGCGGGACGACTGCCTCAGCCGCTGTGCGTGACGCTCTGCCCCAGCGATATGCCGGAGGAGAGCATGCGCTGGCTGCGCCGTCTGGCCGGGTTGAAGCATCTGCCGCTGCTGGCGTATGCCGATCCGCTGCTGCTGCGCAAGATGACGGACTTCCTGCCCAATGTGATGGAGTTTAAGGCGCGGTACATGATGGATCTGCCCGTGGATGCGCCGCAGGTGATCAGGACGCTGTCCAAGGCGTCCATCCTGGCGCGCGCCCGTGACCGCGAACTGACGCACAGCCACTATATCTGGCTCGATGCGGACTGCGTGCAGGCGCCGCTGTATGCCGGCACGGTGTTCCGCTGGGAAAACGTGTGCGCGGATAAGATCGTTATCGCCATGGTCAACGGCGAACCGGATCCGACCATGTTCTGCGTGCCGGATGCGCTGGTGCTGCCGCTGGCCCGCGAGATCGAGGCGCGCTGCCTGGCCTGCCTGAGTCAGCGCGGGGATCTCCCGGCGGAGACCGAGATGTGGCAGATGCTCATCCGTGAGCATCCGGATTGGTTCCGCCTGCGCGTCACGCCGGTGAAGCGGCAGCTCTTCACCCTCCTGACCACGGAGGATGACTGATTCGCCCCAGCTTGCAACAAGGAAGGAGAACGAACGATGCTCTACATTGCCGATACGCATTCCGACACGCTGTTCAACCTGGCCCGCGGCATGCAGCCCGATCAGGTGGACATCACCCCTGACCGCCTGCACGAGGGTGGTGTGACGCTGCAGACCTTCGCCCTGTGGAGCGGCCCCAAGGGCCCCCATGGCGACTATAATGCCCTGGCCGAGGCGGAATACGCCGCGCGTCAGCACATGCTGGATGCCGGTCTCATCCAGGTGGATGATCCGTCCCAGGCACAGGCAGGGAAGGCGCAGTTCATCCTCAGCCTGGAGGGCTGCGAGGTCTTCCAGGACGGGCTGGAGAAGGTCGCCTTCTGGCGTGAGCGCGGCATCCGCATGGGCGCGCTGGTCTGGAACAACGCCAATGCGCTGGGGCATCCGGCCAAGGGCGACAACGGCGAAGGCCTGACCGCATACGGCATGCAGGTCGTGAAGGAGATGCAGCGCCTGGGCATGGCGGTGGACGTCAGCCACCTGAATGAGCGCGGCTTCTATGACCTGTTCCAGAAGGGCACGAAGCCGCCCATGGCCAGCCATTCCTGCTGCCGGGCGCTGTGCGATCACTTCCGCAACCTGACGGATGATCAGATCCGCCTGATGATCCGCGACGGCGGCTTCATCGGCGTGAATTTCTACCCGGCCTTCCTTTCCGCGGACAAAAAGGCGGATTGCATGACGCTGGTGCATCACATCGACCACATCTGCCAGCTCGGCGGCGAAAACATCGTCGGCTTCGGCAGCGATTTCGATGGCATCGAGCTGTATCCGGACGGGCTGCGTCATCCGGGCGAGATGGGGAATCTGCTGCAGGCGCTGTGCGATGCCGGCTTCAGCGAGGAGCATGTGGCGAAGATCGCGGGGCAGAATCTGGTGGACTACTTTGGCCGCATTGGCGAATGAAACAGATGATCGGGCGGGCTCCTGTGGGGGCTCGCCTTTTTCAGTGCAAAAGCGGCGGAAAAAGCTAAATCAACAGGAAAATACAGGAGAAAAACCATAAAACGTAACAATTTTGACGTATTATGCTTGCTTTTTTTCATAATTCAGCGTACAATAGAAACAATACCTGTGTCTGTTTGAGGCGGAACGGGTCGATATAGATGAGGTGACGGTATGGGGAAATGCATTTTGCTGGTGGATGATGAACCCTTGATGCTCAAGGGCCTGAAATATACGCTGGAACAGGAAGGCTACGAAACGGACATGGCCATGGACGGCGAGGAGGCGCTGGAGAAATTCGCGTCGCAGACGTTCGACCTGGTGCTGCTGGACGTGATGTTGCCCAAGCTGGACGGGCTGAGCGTCTGCCAGCGCATCCGCGAGGAATCCGATGTGCCGATCATCATGCTGACCGCCAAGGGCGAGGACATGGACAAGATCCTCGGGCTGGAATACGGCGCAGATGACTACATGACCAAGCCCTTCAACATCCTGGAGGTGCGCGCGCGGATCCGCACGGTGCTGCGCCGCGCAGGCACGGCCGCTCCCGTGGAGGAGCGGAAGGTCATCCGCGTGCGTGACCTGGAGATCAACCTGCTCAAGCGCACGGTGAAGCTCGCGGGCGAAAACATCAAGCTGACCGCGAAGGAATTCGATCTGCTGCAGCTTTTTGTCACCAACCGCGGCAAGCCCTTCTCCCGGCGCGAAATGCTGGAAAATGTGTGGAAGTATGACTACACCGGCGATGCCCGTACTGTGGATGTGCATATTCGCCGCCTGCGCGAAAAGATCGAGCGCAATACCAATCAGCCTGAGTACATTCTGACAAAGTGGAAGGTGGGTTACTATTTCACCGATCAGGATTAAGCGGCCCCTGCTGACAAGCATCCGCTGGCAAATGCTCTTCACGTTCCTGTTGATCCTTGGTGTTTCCTTTGGTGTGATGGCCGCCCTGCTTACGGGGCTGGTGTCGTCCAACCTGTATGCACAGCGCACCCGTCAGGCCAGCCGTTCGGCAGAGAAGCTGGCTGCCTCGGTTGCGCCTTTTTTTGCCTCAGCCGATATGGAAAGCCTGTCTGTCATGCTGGAAAGCGCTGCGGAGGATGCGGATGGCCGCGTCCTGCTCGTGGATGCGGAAGGCAAGGTCCAGCTGGACACCCATGCCCGGCTGGAAGGCACCCGGACCGCCGTGCCGGAGGTAATCGACGTCCTCTCAGGCGGACAGCAGGCCCATGGCATCCATGCGCTGGCTGATGGCGACCACGCCGCGCTGAGCGCCTCTGCGGTCGTGTATGAGGGGCGCATCATCGGTGCGGTGCTGCTGGTCAGCCCGGTGACGGAGCTGCGTCAGGCCATCCTGAATGTAGAGAATCAGCTCATGGCGGTCTTCATTGGCGTCGCGGTGGCTGCGCTGGCGGCGGCATTCATCTTCGCCATGACGCTCACATCGCCCATTCGTGCGCTCACCACCACCATCCGCCGGATGGGCAAGGGGGATTTCAGTGCGCGCGTCAAGGTGCATGCCTCGGGCGAAATGAAGGAGCTGGCGGAAAGCTACAACGCGATGGCGGAGCGGATCGAGAATTTCGACCAGAGCCGAAGCCAATTCGTGCAGAATGCCTCCCATGAGTTGAAAACGCCGCTGGCCACCATGAAGATCCTGCTGGAAAACATGATCTATCAGCCGGATATGCCGGCGGAGCTTCGCGCAGAATTCATGGAGGACATGAATCACGAGATCGACCGGCTG
The DNA here is from genome assembly GCA_964542315.1 of uncultured Faecalibacterium sp. GTDB lineage: Bacteria > Bacillota > Clostridia > Christensenellales > Aristaeellaceae > UBA11524. The sequence goes on from CAZIUA010000074.1 coordinate 6,760, forward strand.
TCGGGCATCATCACCGACCTGCTGACCCTGACGCAGATGGACAGCCGCGAAACGGGTGTCCAGCGTGCGCCGGTGGATCTCTCCGCCCTGTGCGCGGAGACCGTCCATGCGCTGCGTCCGGCGGCGGAAAAGGCCGGTCTTGACCTGCAGGATGCGCTGGAAAGTAGCGTCACCCTCCAGGGCGATGCGTCCAAGCTCAGCCAGGTGGCATATAACCTCATCGACAATGCGGTGAAGTATACGCCGCGCGGCGGACAGATCCGTGTGACACTTTCTGCCCAGTCGGGGGAGGCGGTCTTCCGTGTGCAGGACACGGGCATCGGCATCCCCGAGGCGGATGTGAAGCATATCTTCGACCGCTTCTACCGGGTGGACAAGGCACGCTCCCGCGCCACGGGCGGAACGGGTCTTGGACTGTCCATCGTGCGGCAGATGGTGCAGCTCCATGGCGGCACCATCGCAGTGGAATCCACACCGGGCGAGGGATCCGCGTTTATCGTGCGCCTGCCCATGGGAAAGGGGGAGTCCTGATGCGAAAAGCCTGCTTGACGCTGGTGCTGCTCGCTTGTCTTTTCCTGACAGGGTGCGCCCGAGATCCCGTCGGCTCCATGGCGCAGCCCGATGCCGGCGCGCAGATCCCGTCCCCCAGCGCGCCTGCGGATCAGCTGGAGGAGAACACCGCCGTGCTGTGGTTCCGCTATGGGCAGGAGCCGTATCTGGCGGCAGAAACGCGGCGCATCACCTCCTCCGCGATGGAGAGCGATGCCCTGGCGCTGCTGTCGGCGCTGGTCCAGGGGCCATCCGCGGCCTCGACGGAGCTCAGCGCGCTCTTTCCTGCCGGAACGAAGGTGCAGGCGGCCTATCAGGCGGATGACATCATGTTCGTCACGCTGTCGCACCACCTCCTGAATGCCTATGCGGATGAGCCGAAGAACTGGCGGAATGATCCGGCCTGGGCGGACGAAGTGCCGCTTCGGCGGACATTGGCCATGCAGGCCATCGCAGCCACGGCGACGGAGAACTTCCATGTGGACAAGGTGGTCATCCTGGTGGAGCAGAAGGACACCGTGACGGACAGCCTCCGTTTGCGGCAGAGCTACTTCACCCTGGCGGATGACATGACCCTGGCCGAGCCGCTCATCCGGGATGAATCCCTCCTGCTGACGCCTGCGCGCACGGCGGAGGTCATCCTGACGTATTGGCAGCAGGCGGATTGGTCGCATCTGTACCGCTATATCGCGGCGGCGGATCCCGTCACCGGACAGCGGCGCCCGGATGAAGCCGCGTTCATCGCGCAGATGGAGCAAAGCGCGCATCTGCTGTATGCCAGCGCGCAGGGTGGCAGCATCTCGTCCGACGGGCGGTCGGCGGTGTTCACCGTGCAGGGCGCGTGGCTGGATCACGGCGCGGAATCGCCCTTCAGCGGCATGGTGCTGCGCCTGGTGAAGGAAAAGGGCATGTGGCGGATCGGCGCATCCCAGCTGGCAGGAAGGGGGAGGCAGCCATGAAGAACATGCATTGTGTGAGGAGAGTGCATCGCGCAAAACCGATGCGTATCCTGAGTATCCTGCTGCTGTGTACGCTGCTGACAGGCTGTTCCGCCGTGACGGAGGCGCCGGGCAGCGCGACGCTTCCGCCCATTGCGGCGGTGTATGAAGCCCCCGTGGGCGATGCGGGCCTGCAGGAGGAACGCATCGTGCCGCTGTATCTGCCCTCGAAGGACGGGCAGACCCTCGTCTGCACCTATGTGACGCTGCTTTTCTCGCGCGACCGGCATCCGGCGGAGACCATCCTGCGCGCGCTGCTGGCCTATGCGGGTGATCAGCAGGTGCGTCCGCTGGGCGGTGACGTGACGCTGATGCTGACCGGTACATCACCCGTGGAGGTCTGCGGCAGTGTGTGTACGGTGAATCTGTCCGCCGGTGCGCTGCAATTGTCCAGCCAGCAGCTCCATACCGTTGCGCTGGCGATGGCGGCCACCCTGTGCGAACTGGATGACGTCACCCATGTGAACCTGATGGTCGCGGGCAGCCCCATCGCGATGGATGTGGGCGGCAATCTGCCCCTGGGCGCGGTGACGAGCGCGGTCGGGCAGGAATTGCCCGTCCTGTGGGAGCAGCTGTCCGCGCGGCGCACGCCTGTGGGCGAATTGGCCTCCGCGACACCGCTGACCGCCACGGCTGCGCTCTATTTCCCCCTGGCGGACGGCACAGGCGTGGTCGCGGAACCTCGGCGTATCGCCTTTCCCGGACAGCATCCGCAGCAGCTGGTGATGACCCTGCTGGAGGCGCTCTCCCATGGGGCGGATGTGCTCTCTGGCACGGCCGACATGCCGGATTACACCCTGCTTCAGCTCTTTTTGCCCGAAGTGACGGAGCTTCAGGGCGGTGGGCGCCGCGTGACGCTCCACCTGACCTCCGACGCGCTGAATCGTATCTCCGCCGCCGGATGTGACCCGACCTGCTATTTCGCCGCCGTGACGAGCACCCTGACCAGCTTCGTGCCATCGCTTCAGCAGGTGTGCATCCTCCTGGGGGATAATGCGCTGACCAGCCTGTACAGCGATCAGCTGGGGTCGATGCTCTTCCCGGATGCGCTGGAGACCCGCGCGGATTTTGCCGCCGCGAGGGCGTATCAGACGGTGGTGTATCTGCCGCAGGGCGATGCGCTTTGCCGCCGTGAGCTGGCAATGCCCTATCGCAGTGCATGCGATGCGCGCGCCATGCTGCGGATGCTGGCAGATGCGTCCATCGGCGCGATCCCCCAGGGGCTGAAGGATGCCGACATCCTCGGCCTGGCGGTGACCGATGGCACGCTGCTGGTGCATTTCTCCGCGCGATATGGCGACATCATCCGCGAAAGCGGGATGGATCAGCGCCTGATGGCGTACAGTATCGTCAACACCCTGTGCGTGCAGATGGATGTGCGCCGCGTGCGCTTCTATTTCGGCGGCGAAACGGTGGACAGCCTGGGCGATGATCTGGTCTGGAGCGGAGAATTCCTGTTCAGCCCCCATTTGGTGACTCAATGAGAAGGGGAGGTTCCCTATGAATTGGAAGCCTTATTGGCTTTGCGAAATGTGCGATGTGGCCTGGCGCGGCCGGCGGAAGTGGATCGCCCTGGCGGCCAATGGGCTGCTGGCGGCGCTGCTGCTGCTCGGCGGCGCCGCAGGGACGGCGCTGTTCTGCGTGCTGCTGCTGGCGGATGCTGCGATCGCCCTGTATGCGCTGCATCTGCATCATGATTTCGGGGCAGACTATCAGCGCCAGCCCTGTCCGCAGGATGCGCAGTGCGAAACGGTGCTCATCGATGCGGCGCTTATTGGCGAAGGCACGCGCCTGCGCGCGGCTGCGCAGCCCTTCGATGCGGCGGAGGCGCTGTCCCTGCGCCTGGGCTCGGGGGCGCTGCTGCTGGGTGCAGCCATGACCCTCACTGCGGATGAGCTTCCGCCGGCGGACCGCGCCGCGATGCTCAGTGCCGTGCAGCACCTGAACATCAAGCCGGATCGCATGCGGAGTCACAGTCCTGTGCTGCGGCGCGAAATGTGCGGTGAGGTCATCTGCGTGACCGTGCGGGATGGCGTGCAGGAGCGCGCGTATTACCTGGGCGGCGCGGAGGACGTGTCCGCATTGTGTCCGCGCGTGTGGGAAGGCCATGCACGCCCCATGACGGCGCAGGATGCCGCCCGTGTGGCGGATTCGGCGCGCTATATCGCCCAGGGCGGCTGCCGGGTGCTGGCCTACGCCACTGCCCTGGCGGACGAAACCCCCGTCTTCCTGGGCTTGTGCGGTGTGGGCGAATCAGTCCGCCTGCATGCGGTGCAGGATGTATCCACCCTGCGTGCCAATGGGCTGACGGTCATGCTGGCGCAGGGAGATCAGCCGGAAACGGATCTGGCGGCGCTTCGGGTGCTGCTGGAACTGCCTGAGCAGCATGCCCGGGCGGACATCCACCTGACCACCGCGCCCACCCCGGAAAGAGGTACCCTCGGCATCACCTGCCGGGCGGGGGACTCGCTGACTGAACCAGTCCTGCAGCTGCGGCATCGCTTCCGCATGCTGGAGCGGACGCTGCGGAGGTTTGCGGCGCTGCTGGGTCTGACGCTGGCGGTGGCGCTGCTCTTTGCCAGCTGGCATGGCGTCCTCGTGGCCGCAGCGGTGATGCTCTATGCAAGCATCGCGCTGGGCGTGGCGTGGGATCAGCCGCAGCCACGCTGGTGGATGTTGCTGACCGTGGCGCTCCTGGGGGCGGTGGCAAAGGCTTTCCTGCTGACGCAGCCCCATCAGGCCTCCCAGCTGGGCGGCGGCATCCTCATCGCCCTGACGGCGCTGGCCTCCGCAGGCGCATTGAGCGCGCAGGTCATCCCCGTGCAGCGCAAGGACTGGCAGCGTGTGCTGATCCCGGTGATCGGCGCGGCGGTGTATGTCCTCATCCTCCTTGTGATCGCGCTGGTGCAGGGCGCACCGATCTTCCTGCCGATGGCGTTTTCGCTGCTGCTGGGGGCGGTCATGGCGCTGCTGCTCTACGGCGAACACAAAATGTTCAGATAATATTTTCATAAAACATCCACATGTTCATCATTCGTTCAAACCCATGTCAAAACTGCCTGCTATACTATCTCCCGTAAACCGGATCAGGCGGTTTACCCATTCAAACGATCACAGGAGGTTATCGTTATGAGCAATCGGATCCGTCGTTGTGTCGGCTGTGTTGCGTTGGCGCTGAGCTGCGTCATGATCGGCTCCGCCTTCAGCATTGCGACCCCTCATCACGCGCAGGCAGAGGAAAGCGCGCCTGTCACCGTGGTGCATACCTCGCCCTTTACCGCCGCCGTTGCGCAGGTGCGTGACAGCGTCGTGGGCGTGAGCAATTATCAGAATGTCACCTATGGCAATTATGGCAATGGCTACGGCAGCTTCTACTTCGGCTTTGGCTACGGCTACGGCCGCGGCCAGCAGCAGGAGCCCGAAACCAAGGAGGAGCTGGCATCCACCGGCTCCGGCGTGGTCATCGGCGATGGCTTCGTGCTGACGAATTATCATGTGGTGGAGGATGCGGATTCTCTCAAGGTCACCGTGACGGATGACGCCGGCGAAACCACCGAATACCTGGCCAACCTCGTCACCTATGACGAGAACCTGGACGCGGCGATCCTCTACGCGCCGGAATGCAAGCTCCCCGCGGTCAGCCTGGGCGACAGCGATAAGCTGCTCGTGGGCGACTGGGCGATCTGCATCGGCAATCCGCTGGGCTTCGCCAAGACCACGACCGTGGGCGTCATCAGCGCACTGAACCGCGGCATTGAGTCCGAAGCGTATGACAAGTATGGCCGCAAGGAGACCATCACCAACGCCATGATCCAGGTGGATGCAGCCATCAACTCCGGTAATTCCGGCGGCGGCATGTTCTCCGTCACCGGCGAACTGATGGGCATCCCCACGCTGAAGTACACCGGCAGCTATTATTCCGGCGCCTCGGTGGAAGGCATCGGTATGTGCATCCCGATCAACGCCGTGAAGCCGCTGATCAACCGCGTCCTGTCTGGTGAGATCGAGGCGGTCGCGCCGGTGGAGAAGGAAGCCGAAGCAGCCGCGTCCAGCGATCTGCGCGGCAAGCCCCGCACGGGCGTCTCTGTGGCGAATGTGAATTCCTCCAGCCGTGCCGCGCGGCTCGGCCAGATCCCGGACGGCGTGTTCGTCACGGCGGTCGAAGCCGATGGGCCTGCCGATAAGGCCGGCATCATCGCCGGTGACATCATCGTCGAGGCCAACGATACCATCATCACCGATGTGGATCAGTACATGCAGATCATTGCCAAGTGCAAGGAAGGCGATGTGCTGAAGATCAAGGTCTACCGCGCGGAAGGCCTGCTGAACCTGACTGCGAACGAGGATGCGCCCGACGGCGAATATGTGGATGTGGAGCTGACGGTCGCGGTGGTCGCTGCGGATCTCGAGACCGAAACGCAGACCGACGAGGGTCACCTCTACCACCAGCAGTAACAACTAAACAGCAAAAGGGCCGTGTGATCACTTCACACGTCCCTCAGTTTGTCAAAGAAGCCACTTCGCGCAGCAGCGAAGCGGCTTCAAGCATAAGGAGAAGATCAGAAAACAGCAAGCGCATCCACTTGTGGATG
>CAZIUA010000075.1:0-10203 GCA_964542315.1 uncultured Faecalibacterium sp.
TTGGCAACGATCATGCGATCGCCGAAGAGCTGGGTGACGAGCTTGACATAGGGGGTCTCGCCGCAGCCAGCGCAAGCGCCGGAGAACTCGAACAGGGGCTTGAGCGCCTGGGAATTCTTCACGGTAGCCTTGTTCTCGACCTTGTCGTTCACTTCCGGCACGGTCATGGCGAAGTTCCAGTTCTTCTCCTCAGCGGTCTGGGTGGCCAGGGGCTCCATGGACAGGGCCTTCACCTTGGCGGGGCAGACCTCAACGCAGTTGCCGCAGCCGGTGCAATCCAGCGGGCTGACCTGCATACGATACTGCATGCCGGCGAATTCCTTACCGGTGGCCTTCTTGGTCACATAGCCCTCGGGCAGCTCAGTGCCGTCAGCGGTGTAGATGGGACGGATGCAGGCGTGGGGGCAGACCAGCGCGCAGTTACCGCACTGGATGCAGTTCTCGGGGATCCACATGGGAACCTTCACGGCGATGCCGCGCTTCTCGAACTTGGTGGTGCCGGTGGGCACAACGCCGCGGGGATCCAGCGCGGAGACGGGCAACTTGTCGCCCTCCTGGGACAGGACGGGCTTGACGAACTCGTCGAAGTACTTGGTGGTGCCTTCCACCTTAGCCGCAACAGCGCCGGTGGTAGCATTGGCCCACTCAGCAGGCACGTCCACCTTCACCAGGCCGGAGATGGCGATGTCGATGGCGTCCCAGTTCTTCTGGACGATGGCGTCGCCCTTCTTGCCGTAGGTCTTCTTGGCATACGCCTTCATGTACTCATCCGCCTGCTCGTAGGGGATGACGTCCGCCAGCTTGAAGAAGGCGGCCTGCATGATGGTGTTGATGCGGTTGCCCATGCCCACCTTCGCCGCCAGGTCGATGGCGTCGATGATGTACATCTTGGCATGCTTCTTGGCCAGCTGCTGCTTCATCTCGGCGGGCAGGTGCTCGTCCAGCTGCTCAGCGGTCCACTGGCAGTTCAGCAGGAACACGCCATTGTCCTTCAGGGAGGACACCATGTCATACATGGTCACATAGGCGGGGTTGTGGCAAGCGATGAAGTCCGCCGCATCGATGAGGTAGGGGCTCTGGATGGGGGTCTTGCCGAAGCGCAGATGGCTCACGGTCAGGCCGCCGGACTTCTTGGAGTCGTAGGAGAAATACGCCTGAGCGTACATATCGGTGTGGTCACCGATGATCTTGATGGAGTTCTTGTTCGCGCCAACGGTACCGTCGGAGCCAAGGCCATAGAACTTGCAGGAGATGGCGCCTTCGGGAGCAGCGTTGAACAGCTCGGGCATGGGCAGGGAGGTGCCGGTCACGTCATCGTTGATGCCAACGGTGAAGTGGTTCTTGCACTCGCCGTCCAGGTTGTTGAACACAGCCTTGACGTGGGTGGGGGTGAACTCCTTGGAACCCAGGCCGTAGCGGCCGCCGACCACCTTGATGTCATTGCGGCCCGCCTCAAGCAGCGCAGCGCAGACGTCCAGGTACAGGGGCTCGCCCAGGGAGCCGGATTCCTTGGTGCGGTCCAGCACGGCGATCTTCTTGCAGGTCGCGGGGATCGCAGCCAGGAAGTGCTTCACAGAGAAGGGACGGAACAGGTGGACCTTCACCACGCCGACCTTTTCGCCCATGGAGACCATCTTGTTGACGGCCTCATGCGCCACGTCGCAGCCGGAGCCCATCGCGATGATGACCTTCTCAGCATCGGGCGCGCCGACGTAGTCGAACAGGTGGTAGGTACGGCCAGTCAGCTCCGCGACCTGCTGCATGGTCTCTTCCACGATCTCCGGCACAGCGTTGTAGAACTTGTTGCCAGCCTCGCGGCCCTGGAAGTAGATATCGGGGTTCTGGGCGGTACCAGCCTGGTGGGGATGCTCGGGGTTCAGGCCGCGGGCACGGAACTCAGTCACCTTGTCCCAGGGCATCAGGGTCGCGATCTCCTCATAGGTGGGAGCGTCGATCTTCTGGATCTCGTGGGAGGTACGGAAGCCGTCGAAGAAGTGCAGGAAGGGCACTGAGCTCTTCAGCGTGGCCACATGGGACACCAGCGCCATGTCGCAGGCTTCCTGAACGGAGTTGGAGGCCAGCATGGCGAAGCCGGTCTGACGGCAGGCCATAACGTCGGAATGGTCGCCGAAGATGGACAGGGCATGGTAAGCCAGGGCGCGGGCGCTCACGTGGAACACCGCGGGGGTCAGCTCGCCGGCGATCTTGTACATGTTGGGGATCATCAGCAGCAGGCCCTGGGACGCAGTGAAGGTGGTGGTCAGGGCGCCAGCAGCCAGGGAGCCGTGGACGGCACCGGCCGCACCGGCCTCGGACTGCATCTCTGCGATCTTGACCGTCTGACCAAACAGGTTCTGACGCTTCTGCGCGGACCACTCATCAGCCACTTCCGCCATGGGGGAAGAAGGCGTGATGGGGTAAATGGCTGCCACATCGCTAAATGCATAAGCGACATGGCTGACAGCAGTATTGCCGTCGCAAGTGAGCTTAATCATTGGATGGGAAAACCTCCTTTGGGCAGTATTCTTAACATATTATACACCTGAACATGATTTGTTGCAACACCTATCACAAAAAAAAACGAACAAACACGCACCTGAGAAGACATCCTGTCGGGAAAAGGAAAGGCGCTCCCCCGCACTTTTTCATGCGGAGAGCACCCTGGATCCACTTTTTTCATTCCTTCACCGGGCCGATGGAGCCGCCCGGCACCAGCTTGGTGGGGATCATGCCGGTCTTGCTGCCGGCAGTGCGCGGATTCTCGATCCGCTCGATCAGGTAGAGGGCGGCCTGCGTGCCCATCTTCCAGCCGTCCTGCGCGACGGTGGTCAGACGCGGACGCGTCAGGCGCGCGATGCGGCTTTCATCAAAGCCGCCGATGGACAGATCCTCCGGCACGCGCAGGCCGAGTTCAGCCGCTGCATCCAGCGCGCCCAGGGCGGTATGATCGTCCGGCAGGAGGATGCAGGTGGGCGGTTCCGGCAGCGCCATGAGCGTCCGCACGGCATCGCGTCCGGCTTCGGGGCTGTCATACACCGAGGAGAGCAGATATTCCGGGCGGACATCGATGCCGCTGGCTGCCAGGCCGCGGTAATAGCCGGTGATGCGGTTCTCCGTCACGGCGGCCTTTTCGCCATGGACATAGGCGATCCGCCGATGCCCCAGCGACGCGGCGTATTCCACCAGCGTCTTCATGCCCTCCACATTTTCCGACAGCACACAGGAGCGGTTCGCGAAGGCATGGTCGATGGTCACAGCAGGGATGTCGCCATTGACCAGCGCCACCACTTCCTGCGCGTAGAAATTCGCACACACCACGCACACGCCGTCCACATTGCGATACCGGCAGTGCTCCAGATAGGTCATGCCGTTCCAACCGATATTATGGTTGATGAAGGTGATGTCATAGCCGTGCTTGCCGGCCTCGGACTTAAAGCCCTCCAGCACTGACGCGAAGAACGAATGTGTCAGACCGGTGCCGCGCTCCTCCTGGAAGAGCACGCCCAGGTTGAACGAGCGATTGGTCTTGAGCGTCCGGGCGATGGCATTGGGATAATAGCCGATCTCCCTTGCCGCGCGCTGCACCGTTTCGCGCGTTTCAGCGCTGATATCGGCATAGTTGTTGAACGCCTTGGACACCGTGGAGATCGACAGGCCGCACTTCGCCGCCACATCCTTGATGGTTACCGCCATGGTCTGGGCTCCTCTCTGTGTTTCCCCTTTTTTCCTTCTGATTAGTATACAATGCCCTGCGCAGAATTGCAAGCGCAAGGGGATTTTTCGTTGACGCATCCGGCAGATTCCGTTATAATGCAAGGTATCACCACACATGAGGAGGCTCATCAGCATGAAGGTTCTTCTGATCAACGGTTCGCCGCGCGCACGGGGCAATACGTCCGTGGCGCTGAAGGAAATGGCGGATGTCTTCGCCGCAGAGGGCATCGAGGCGGAGATCATCCACGTCGGACATATGGACATCCGCGGCTGCATCGCCTGCGGCAAATGCCACGAGACCGGCCGCTGCGTCTTTGACGATCTGGTCAATGAGGTCGCCCCCAAATTCGAGGCGGCGGATGGCCTGGTCATCGCCAGCCCGGTCTATTACGCCAGCGCCAACGCCACCCTGATGGCCTTCACCCAGCGGCTGTTCTATTCCACCCGCTTTGACAAGACGATGAAGGTCGGTGCCAGCGTCGCCATCGCGCGCCGCGGCGGATGCTCCGCCACATTTGACGAGATGAACAAGTTCTTCGGCATCAGCGGCATGCCCATCGCATCCAGCCAGTATTGGAACTCCGTCCATGGCGGTGCGCCCGGCCAGGCCGCGCAGGACGCCGAGGGCATGCAGACCATGCGCACCCTCGCGAAGAACATGGCCTTCCTGATGAAGTCCATCGCGCTGGGCAAGGAGACCTTCGGCCTGCCCGAAAAGGAGAAGCATGCCTGGACGAATTTCATCCGCTGAGCGATCCAAAAGACAATGCGTCCGCAGCAGGAGATCCTCTCCCCCGCTGCGGACGCTTTTTGTATTATTGCATTTTGGCGAAGTACGCGCGGGCTTCTTCCGCATCGCGGGTGATCTGCGCCTGGAGTTCCTCCTTGCTGGCAAAGCAGTGTTCACCCCGCTGATAGCGCAGGAAGGACAGCCGCACATGCTGCCCATAAAGGTCGATGGGTTCGCCGTCGCGGGTCAGCACATGGGCCTCCACCGTGACATGGCCTTCCGGCAGGGTCGGATGCCGCCCCACATTCACCACCGCCGGGTGGAAGGCGCCATCCGCCGTTTCCATCCAGCAGTCATACACGCCATAGGCCGGCAGCGCCTTCTGGCTGGGTAGATGCACATTCGCCGTGGGGAAGCCCATCGTGCGCCCCAGGTGCTTGCCATCCTCCACCCGGCCGGACAGGGTATACGCCGTGCCCAAAAGGCGGTTGACCATGGGGATATCGCCCTTGCCCAGCAGGCCGCGGATGCGCGTGGAGGATACCGTTTCGCCCTCCACGATCACCTCGGACACCACCACCGTGCGGAAGCCATGCTTCTTGCCGTATTCGCGCAGCATGCGGCCATTGCCGCTTCCGCCCTGGCCGAAGGTGAAATTGAAGCCGCACACCACCACCACCGGCGCATAGGTCTCCACCATTTCCGCCATGAAATCCTCGGGGGACTGCTCCGCCCGGGCATGGTCGAAGGTGGTGATGCACAGGTTGTCCACACCGAAGGACTGCATGATGCGCGCCTTCTCCGGCAGGGTATTGAGCAGGGGCGGAGCCTTCTCCGGGGCCAGGACGCGCAGGGGGTGCGGTTCAAAGGAGAGGACGTTCAGGGGGAAGTCCATCTCCTGGGCCAGTTCGCCGCCGCGCATGAGCAGCGCCTGATGGCCGCGATGCACGCCATCGAACATGCCCAGCACCAGCACGCAGGGGTTCAGCCGCTGGGGATCACGCAGGATCTTCATTCGCGCCCTCCTTCCGCATGTTCCGGGGGGATCTGGCATTTCCACACCATCATATCCGCCTGACGCTCCGCCATGCCCCAGAATTCGCCATTGAGGTAGATGCGCACGATCGCGCCCTCCGGCAGGTCCCGGGCGGAACGCACCTTTTCGATGGGCAGACGGACGCCGTTGACCACCTGCTTTTGCAGGAAGGGCGGCACATCCACGCGAGTGATGTGCTGGATCGGCCAATCCAGCGGCAGCAGATGCTCCGCCAAAGTACCGGCCTCGCGGTATGCAGCGGCCTCCTCCAGCGTCATGGCGGTATCCAGGGTAAACACGCCGCTCTGGCTGCGCAGGAGGAAGCGCATATGCGCCGGACAGCCGGTGAGCTTGCCCAGATCGTCGCAGATGGAGCGGATATACGTCCCGCGTCCGCAGCGGACGGTCATGAGCACGCCATGTTCGGGCATTTCGCCGTGCAGGGCGATCTCCTCCACATGCACCTGGCGCAGGGGGACTTCGACGCTTTCGCCGCGGCGGACGCGCTCATACATGGCCACGCCATCCTGCTTGATAGCGCTGTACATGCTGGGTCGCTGGAGGATGTCGCCCTCCAGCTGCTTGGCCGCCGCGCGGACCGCAGTGTAATCCGGATAATTCGTGCCGGTCTCGATCACGCGACCCGTGGCATCCTGGGTGTCGGTGGCGCACCCGAAGGCGGCCTCCGCCACATAGGCCTTTTCCTTGTCCACCAGATAGTCAAACAGCCGCGCCGCCCGACCGATCATAATCGGCAGCACGCCCGCCGCCTCGGGGTCAAGGGTGCCCGCATGGCCGACGCGCTTCTCCCCCGTCAGACGCTTCACCACCGCCACAACGGCGGCGCTGGTCATGCCCGGGGGCTTGAGGATATTCAGGAATCCATTCATGCATTCCGCTCCAGTTCTTCCTTCATGCGTTCCACCGCGCAGCGCACGGCCTCGTCCAGCGTCAGGGATACGGTCGCACCGGCCGCCTGGGCATGTCCGCCACCGCCGAAATGCTGCGCGACGCCATTGACCCGATGGGGCGCGACCGCGCGCAGGCTCAGCTTCACCTGGCCGTCCGGCTGTTCACGGGCAAAGACGCACATGCGAACGCCCTCCACATCCAGGCCGTAGTTGACGATGATCTCCGCGTCCTCCGGCAATGCGCCGCAGTCGGCGAAATCCTGCCGGGTCAGCGCGATGGACGTGATCCGCCCCTGCGCGTGGAAGGTGAGGCTGTCCAGCGCCTTCGCCAGCAGAGCCACCTGACGCGGCGGACGCTCACGGTAGAGCCGCCGATATGCCTCAGCGATGTCTGCGCCGGCCTCCACCAATTCGCCCATGACGCGGTAGGCCTCCGGGGTGGTGCTGGCATAGGCCAGATGACCCGTGTCCGTACTCAGACCGACAGCCAGACACAGCGCCATATCCGCCGTGATGGTGCAGCCCAGACGCTGAAGCAGCTCATAGACGATGAGGCAGTTCGCCGGTGCATCGCCATCGACGCAGTTCACCTCGCAATAGCGGGTGTTCGTGCTGTGGTGATCCACCTGCGCGGTATGCGCCGCTCCCTCGCGCAGCAGGATGCAGCGTCCCATGCGCTTTTCGTCGGACACATCCACGCAGAGCAGCAGATCCACATCGCCCGGCGTGTCCTCCGGCAGGCGGAATTCCTCCGCGCCCGGCAGGAAGCCCAGCACACCGGAGATCTTGTCCTGGCAGAAGAGTGTCACCTCTTTGCCCATTGTCATCAGGCCCAGGCGAAGGGCCAGCGCACTGCCCACCGTGTCCCCATCCGGGCTGACATGGCAGACCAGCGCGATGCTCTCCGCCGCGCGGATGGCAGTGATCAGCAGGTCAAGGGGTCTCATCGTCCTCATCATGGTGATTCTCCGTCTTCTGTGCATCCGCCAGCACCTTGGCGATATGCACGCCATAGGCGATGTTCTCATCGCTGACGAAGGTCAGCTCCGGGCTGTAGCGGATAATGATGTTCTGGCCCAGCTCGCGGCGGATGAAGCCGGCGGCCTTCTTCAGCGCAGCCATCATGCCCTCGCGCTTGTCATCCTCCAGGACGGACACATAGATCTTCGCATGGCGAAGGTCGCGGGTCACGTCCGCATGGGTGACGGAGAAGGTGCCGCAGATGCGGGGGTCGTTCAGATCCTCGCGGATGATGCGATCCACCTCGCGGCGGACCTCCTCGGAAATACGATCAATACGGTTATAGCTCATGATTTCACCTCTATGTGATTGGAACAAGCAAGGGGAAGGCACGGTAATCGTGGCCTTCCCCTGCCTCTTGTATGGAGTTCGTGTATCGGAAGGGCATTCCCTCCGACTTCATCGTGAAACGGCTCACAGTCCTACGCAGACACTGTAGAATGAATCCGCCTACCCGATCGCGTAAAACAGGTCGAAGTCCCCCACGCGGAATCTGTAGGATGAATCCGCCTACCCGATCGCGTAAAACGGGTCGAAGACCCCCACGCGGAATCTGTAGGATGAATCCGCCTATTCAATCGCGTAAAGGGTGTCCAGAGGGATTCTAAAGGGCAGAGCCCTTTAGCGCGGGATCTCCTCCATGATGAAGCACTCGATGATGTCGCCTTCCTTGATGTCGTTGTGGCCCTCGAGGGACATACCGCACTCGAAGCCTTCCTTCATCTCCTTGACGTCCTCCTTGTAGTGCTTCAGGCTGCTCAGCTTGCCCTCGTGCACGACCACGTTGTCGCGCAGCAGACGAACCTGGGCATTGCGCTGCATCTTGCCGTCGGTGACGTAGGAACCAGCGATGATGCCCGCGCCGGTGATCTTCATGACCGCACGCACCTCGGCATGGCCCAGGATGACCTCCTTGTATTCGGGGGCGAGCAGGCCCTTCATGGCCAGCTCCATATCCTCGATGGCCTTGTAGATGACCGTGTACAGGCGGACATCGACCTTCTCGCGCTCAGCCGTTTCACGGGCGGAAGCATCTGGACGGATGTTGAAGCCGATGATGATGGCGTTGAAGGCGCTGGCCAGGTTGACGTCGTCCTTGGTGACGGCACCAGCGGCGCTGTGCAGGACGCGGACGCGCACCTCGTCGTTGGAGAGCTTCTCCATGGCCTGCTTGACAGCCTCGACGGAGCCCTGCACGTCTGCCTTGATGATCAGGTTCAGGGTGGTCTGCTTGCCGGCCTCGAGGTTGGAGAACAGGTTCTCCATGCTCATCTTGGCCATGGACGCCTCGCGGGAGGCCTTCAGCTTGGCCTTGCGCTCCTCGGCGACCTGACGGGACAGATGGTCATCGCCCACAGCGATCATCTCATCGCCCGCGGAGGGAACCTCGTCAAAGCCCATGATCTCCACAGGCATGGAGGGGCCGGCCTCCTTGACCTTTTCGCCCTTGTCGTTGATCAGCGCACGCACACGGCCGGACGCCATGCCCGCAACGATGTTGTCGCCCACGTGGAGCGTACCATTCTGGAGCAGCACGGTGGCCAGGGGGCCGCGCGCCTTGTCCAGCTTCGCCTCAACGATGACGCCGCGACCCAATCGGTTGGGATTGGCGCGCAGCTCCATGGTCTCGGCCTGCAGGAGGATCATCTCCAGCAGCTCGTCGATGCCCTCGCCGGTATGGGCGGACACAGGCACCACGATGGTCTCGCCGCCCCAGTCTTCGCAGACCACGCCGTAGTTGGTCAGGTCCTGCTTGACGCGCTCGGGATTGGCGGTGGGCTTATCCATCTTGGTCACGGCAACGATGATCGGGACCTCCGCCGCCTTGGCATGGTTGATGGATTCAACGGTCTGAGGCATGACGGAGTCATCCGCCGCAACGACGAGGATGGCGATATCCGTCGCCTGGGTGCCGCGGGCACGCATGGCGGTGAAGGCCTCATGGCCGGGGGTATCCAGGAAGGTGATGGCACGGCCGTCCACATCCACGGTATAGGCGCCGATGTGCTGGGTGATGCCGCCCGCCTCGCCAGCGGTGACGCGGCTCTTGCGGATATAGTCCAGCAGGGAGGTCTTGCCGTGGTCGACGTGACCCATGATGGTCACGACCGGAGGACGCGCCACGAGGTTCTCGTCGGTATCCTCGAAGTCCTCAGCGGTCAGCTGATCCTCAGCGGTCTGCTCAGGCTTCTTCTCCAGCGTAATCTCGAAGTCCGCGCAGACGAGGCTGGCGGTATCGAAGTCGATCTCGGAGTTGATGGTGGCCATGTTGCCCAGGAGGAACAGCTTCTTGATGATTTCGCCGGAGGTCTTGCCGATCTTCTCGCACAGGTCGCGCACGATGATCGTGTCGCCGCTCATGTAGGCGGTCTCGATCTTGATGGGCGCCATCATCTGCTGGGCAGAGGGCTTCTTCTGGCGGGACTTCTTGCCGCCGCGGATCACATCGTCATCATATCCGGAATAGCCCGCATCACGGGAGAGCTGCTTGCGGTTGCGCGCCACATGCTCCGGATCGTGCTGACGGACGTAGTTCTTCTTGTTCGGATCGTAGTTGGACACGCGCTCCTTGCCCATGGCCGGAGTCATGTCAGGCGCGGCGGCGGGCTTGGGACGGTTCATGCCGCCGCCCATAGGACGGCCCTGACCGGGCGCACCGGCGGGACGCCCCTGGAAGCCACCCTGCGCGGGACGGTTGCCGAACTGGCCCTGACCCTGCGGACGGCCCTGGAAGCCGCCCTGCGCGGGACGATTGCCGAACTGGCCCTGACCCTGCGGACGGGGCTGGAAGG
>CAZIUA010000075.1:10303-12871 GCA_964542315.1 uncultured Faecalibacterium sp.
CCCTGCGCGGGACGATTGCCGAACTGGCCCTGACCCTGCGGACGGGGCTGGAAGGTGCCATTCGCGGGACGGCCCGCAAACTGGCCCTGGGGGCGCTGACCGGGCTGGCCGAGCACACCCTGACGGGGCTGGAACGTGCCATTTGCCGGACGGCCCTGACCGGGAACACCCTGACGGGGCTGGAACGTGCCATTTGCGGGACGCCCCTGCGCCGGCGCACCCTGTGCGGGACGCGGCTGCTGGGGACGGGGCGCACGGATGACATTGGGCGCCAGGCCGACGGGCTTCTGGGGCATCACCTGGCCGGGACGGCTGATGATCTGGCCGATGGCAGGCTTCTTGGGCTCAGCGGCGGCCTTTTCGGCAGCGGCCTTCTCGGCGGCAGCCTTGTCAGCCGCAGCCTTCTCAGCAGCGGCCTTTTCGGCGGCAGCCTTCTCAGCGGCGGCCTTTTCGGCAGCAGCCTTCTCGGCAGCGGCCTTCTCAGCGGCAGCCTTGGCGCGCGCCGCAGCCTCCGCCTTTTCCTTTTCTGCCTTCGCGGCGGCATCCAGCGCAGCGCGCTCATCCGCGTCCAGCATGACATAGGCCTTGGAGTGGTCGGACTGCTGCTTTTCAGCCTCCGCCCGCTTCTGGGCCGCTTCCTTCTCTTCGTTGGCCTTGACAAAGCCGTTTTCCAGCGCTCTCAGGGACTGGAGCAGGCTCTCGGCGCCCTTGCGCGCACGGGCCGCCTCTTCCTTGACCTTGGCAGCATCCGCAAGGAGCTCTCTGGTGGCAACCTTCAGTTTCACTTTCGTCATTCGACGCTTGCACCCCCGCTATGATTTACGGTAATCGTTGGTTTCATCATCTGTTGGATCTGATTGGCGAATCCTCCCTTGAGGATGGCCATGGCGACGCCGGGCTTGCCGGTCGCCTCATGGAGGAGCCCCTCGGGCAGCTCCACGATGAGCGTATTCGCGTTGGCGCACACGCCCCTGTATTTATCCTGCGTGGCTCTGGATGCGCCGCTGTCCAGCAGCAGCGCGCCGCAATTCCCTGCGCGAATGGTCTTCATGCAGCCATCCTCGCCGAACACGGCCTGCCTCGCTCTGACGCACAGGCCCATGAGCCCGCGCAGCTTGTTTTCCTGCTGTTCCGTCACGCCTGATCCGCCTCCGGTTCTGCTTCCGGCAGGTGAGCCAGCTCCTCCTGGAGGGCGGCGGCGACCTCATCGGTCATGCGCACCTCCAGCTGACGCTCCAGCTGTTTCTGCTTGATGGCACGGGTCAGGCAGCTTTCCTTCCGGCAGACGTAAGCGCCTCGGCCCGGCTTTTTGCCGCCGGGATCCATCGAGACGGATCCATCCGGCCCCCGTACCACGCGGATGAGCTCGCGTTTGGGCTTGCTTTCACGGCAGCCCACGCACATCCGCAAGGGAATCTTCTTCGGTTTCATCCATCCCGCCCCCTTGGCCTGGTTTTCTTACAGCGTATCGTCCTCGTCCGCGGGCAGATCGTATCCGCCGAAGGACTCGCTGTCGTTCACGGGCATCGCAGCGGCCATCTCAGCCAGGGACGCGGCATCCTCGGCGGATTCCGCCGCAGCCATCTGCTCCATATACTGCGTCTGGGACTTGATGTCGATCTTCCAGCCGGTGAGCTTGGCGGCGAGGCGAGCATTCTGGCCTTCCTTGCCGATGGCCAGGCTCAGCTGGTTGTCCGGCACCACCACGATGCAGGAACGGGCGCCGCTGGCCTCGGTGTAGACCGCGCGGACATTGGCAGGATTCAGCGCGTTGGCGATGAACTCCGCCGGATCCTCGGACCACTTGATGATGTCGATCTTCTCGCCCTTGAGCTCATTCACGACGCGATCCACACGGCTGCCGCGCTGGCCCACGCAGGAGCCGACGGGGTCGATCTGGATCTCGTTGGAGTGGACAGCCATCTTGGTGCGGCTACCGGCCTCACGGGCGATGGCCTTGATGGTCACATCGCCGGCGGCGATCTCCGGCACTTCCATCTCGAACAGGCGCTTGACCAGGTTGGGATGGATGCGGCTGACGCGCACCTGAGGACCGCGGGTGCCCATCGCCTGGGCGCGCTGCACCTCCAGGACGTAGACCTTGACGTGGTCTTCCTCCTGCAGCACCTCGCCGGGGATCATCTCGCTCGCCTCCAGGATGCCCTCGGTGCGGCCCATCAGGTCAACGAAGGCGTTGCCCTTGGTGTCCACCCGGCGCACGATGGCGGTGAGGATCTCGTTCTCCTTGTCGATGTACTCGTCGTACACGCGGCCGCGCTCGGCCTCGCGCAGGCGCTGGACGATGACGCCCTTGGCGGTCTGGGCGGCCACGCGCAGGAAGCCGCGGGGGGTCACATCGGTCTCGACGATGTCGCCCATCTCGTAGGTCTCCTTGATCTTGCGGGCCTCCTCCAGGGTGATCTGGTCAGCCGTGGTGGTCTCGATCTCCTCCACAATCAGGCGGCGGGTATAGACATGCACCTCGCCGGTCGTCCGGTCGATGGTGGCAGTGATGTTATTGGGAGAGGGAACCGGCACGCCATTGGGCAGGTTCTTCTGGTAGGCCTT
>CAZIUA010000076.1:0-12601 GCA_964542315.1 uncultured Faecalibacterium sp.
TGATGAACGTGCTGGGCGGCGAGCGCTACAAGATGGTGCCCAAGGAGTCCAAGGACCTGCTGGCCGGTCGTTACGGCAAGCTGCCCGCCCCTGTGAACGAGGAAGTCCGCAAGAAGTGCATCGGCGATATGCCCGTGATCACGCACCGCTATGCGGATGATCTCGCGCCTGAGATGGATCAGCTGCGCGCTGAAGTCAAGGCCAAGGGCTGGTACACCTGCGAGGAGGACGTGCTGAGCTATGCGCTGTTCCCCAAGGTCGCGCCGAAGTTCTTCGAGTACCGTGCGGCGAACCAGCTGATGGTCGATACCAATGCCATCGAAATGTGCGACATGACCTTCTGATTTCCTCTTTGAAAATCGATCATGAAGCAGGCGGATATCCGGTCAATGCCGGGTATCCGCTTTTTGCTGCACAAAAAAACAGCGGACACACATGGCATCCGCTGCAATTTGCTGATTCAGCAGGGGAGGATCATTCGCCTTCGTCGGGGGAGGTCGCTTCCTGCTCCTGCATTTTGGCGAGGAACTCCTTCTCATAGGTGGCGGAGATCGCCTGCAGAAGCGCTTCATCCTCAACAGAGGAATACACTTCGCCTTCCTCCGTCTTCTCGGCATGGAGGAAAAACAGCTCTTCTTCGCCATCTTCCTCTTCATCCGACAGCGGCATCAGCACCAGGTAATCTTCACCCTCGTAGTTCATCACATCCAGCAGCAGAAAATCGACTTCGTTGCCGTTTTCATCCGTCATTGTGATGAAGCTGTCGTCATCCAGATCCAGCATAGTGTCCTCCTTTGTCGGCTTTTACTCCGCGTCGGTGAAGAGGGCGTCTTCGTCCGCTTCGTCGGTGAAGTTGTACTCATCAGCGAAAAGCTGCTTGAACTCCTCAAACACCGCATCGGTGACCGCCTCGTCCTCTTCGGGGACCAGATCTTCGGTCTCTTCGTCCACGATGACGGACTTCAGGATCACGACCTCGTCGTCTTCCTCGTCCTGGGGGACAAGCACGACATACTCGTTGTCGTTCTTCTCGATGCGGGCGGCGATGTCATACAGGAACTCGTTGCCCTCGTCATCGGTCATCACAACCACGTCTTCGTACTCTTCTTCGTTCAGCTCGGGGGTGTTGTTGATATCAGTCATGGGGGTAGCCTCCTTTATTGGCAAATATTCGGGATTTACCCACGCACATTCTATCACATGCGGCGTGGGAAAGCAAGAGGCGAATTCGTGTCACTCCTTGAGGATGAGCTCCATCGGCCAATGGTCGGAGCCTTTCGCCCTGTATACAACGCGGCAATCCGCCACTTCATCCATCAGGCGCTGCGAAACAAGGAAGTAATCCAGGCCGGCGGCGCGCAGGCCTTTTCGATAGGCAAATGCACCGGCCTTTTCGCCCGGATGCAGCTGACGGAATGCATCCACAAAGCCGCTGTGCAGGATGGCCGTCAGCCCGCTGCGCTCCGCCTGGGTATAGCCGGGGACATGCATGCCCTGCTTGCCCTCGGATAAGTCCTTCTCGTTGTAGGCAGCATTCAGATCGCCACAGAGGATGACCGGCTTTTGCACATCGAGCTCCCTGAGCAGCTGCAGCAGCGCCGCATCCCACTGCATGCGGTCTTCCAGACGGGACAGATCCGCCGCCACATTGGGCGTATAGCAGTTGACCAGGTAGAACCGGCCGAGATCCAGAGTGATGACGCGGCCTTCATCGTCGGTATCCAGTCCAAGGCCGGTATACGCCGCGAGCGGTTCGCGCATGGTCAGGATCGCGGTGCCGGAATAGCCCGGACGCGCGGCGTAATTCCAGTATTGCAGATACCCCGGGATGTCCACGCCGCCTTCATCCGCCTGCATTTTCGTTTCCTGCAGGCAAAACACATCCGCATCCAGCTCATTGAAGGTATCCAGAAAGGTCTGATTCATCAGTGAGCGGAAACCGTTCACATTCCAGCTGACGATTTTCATTTGGTGTAGCCCAGTTCCTTCCATTCCGGCGGATCAGTGCTATCCACGCCGGTGTAGCATTCCGGGAAGAGCGCCGCGGTGGAATAGGGCTCGTTGCCGGCATACAGGTGGCTGATGTCGCCCAGCTGCATGCAGCGCCAGGCAACTTCGCCCTTGACGCGCTCCTCCGTGATGACGATGGTGACGCTGGAAGGCTGCGTGCAGAAGCCGTGCCACAGGTTGATGGGGGTGATGCCGATCAGGTGGCTCAGGCAGGCCATCATGATGCCGAAATGGCAGAACAGCACCAGCGTGTCAGGACGATTGTCCTCCACGTGATAGATCTGGCCATCGCGGATGTAACCGTGCTCGGCCAGCAGCGCATCCAGTCCCTCGGTGGTTTCCTGCCAGATCTCCGCCACATTGCCGCCGGACATCAACGGGTCATCCAGCCAGGCGTCCATATCGCGCAGAGCCTTGCGATCTTGCCAGAGCGCAGGCTTGTAATCCCACGGGATGCGGTGGTGTCCGCTTTCAGGATCCACGCTGTGTCCGCGGAATTCCGCCAGCCAGGGCAGCACGGTGGCTTCGCGGCCGACTTTTTCCAGGGTATAGCGGGCCGTTTCACGGGCACGGCCAAGCGGGGAGGTGTAGAACGCCTTGACATCCAGCTTACTCAGGCGTTCGGCCAGGAGCTGCGCCTCATGATGGCCCTTGGCGGTCAGGGAGTCAATGGCATAATATGGTTCCGCATGCCGGACAAAAATTAGTTTCATGCGCTTTCCTCCATCACAAAAGGGCTGACCGGCACAAGACCGGCCAGCCTGTTGTCTTACTTCAGCTTCCAGGCCAGGTCGTTGAGGAAGAGCTGCTGCTCCAGACCTTCGACCGTGGTGTCCTTGGTGATATGGACGAACTCGATGTCCATCATGGTCGCCCAGTCCTTCATCTGCTCGGCGCTCACATCGTAGCTCAGCACGGTGTGATGCGCGCCGCCAGCGGTGATCCAGCACTCCACACCGGTGGTGAGGTCAGGCATAGCACGCCACATCACGCGGGCCACAGGGAGGTTGGGCATCTCCATGATGGGCTTGACGCACTCGATATCCTGGCAGATCAGGCGCAGACGTCCGCCCATGTCCACCAGAGACACGACGATGGCCTGACCGGCGCGGCCTTCGAACACCAGACGGGCCGGGGGCTCACGGTCGCCAATGCCCAGGGGATGCACCTCAATGCGCGCCTTGTCCGCCGCGACGGAGGGGCAGACCTCCAGCATATGCGCACCCAGGGAGTACTCATTGCCCTTTTCCAGATGGTAGGTGTAGTCCTCCATGAAGGCGGTGCCGCCGTTCTGGCCTTCGGACATGGCCTTCAGGATGGCCGTCATAGCCGCAACCTTCCAGTCTCCCTCGCCGCCGTAGCCATAGCCCTGCGCCATCAGGTGCTGGGAAGCCAGGCCGGGCAGCTGCTTCATGCCATACAGGTCCTGGAAGGTGTTGGCGAAGGCCATGCAGCCCTCGGCGTCCAGCATCTTCTTCATCGCGATCTCCTCGCGCGCCTGATAGCGAATGGTCTCGATATCGTCGGTAGCCATGGTGTACAGTGCTTCGTATTCCGCCATCTTGGCATCGATCTCCGCCTCGGTGACGGCGTTCATGGTGTCCACCAGCTGACCCACGGGCCAGGTGTTCACCTGCCAGCCCAGCTTGGTCTGCACCTCGACCTTGTCGCCCTCGGTGACGGCCACTTCGCGCATGTTATCGCCAAAGCGCATGACCTTCAGGCTCTTGGAGAAGGCCACACCCACCGCAGCGCGCATCCAGGAGCCGATGCGCTCCTGCACGTCCTGATCCTGCCAGTAGCCGGCGATCACCTTGCGCGGCATCCGCAGACGCGCAGCGATGAAGCCGTGCTCGCGATCGCCATGGGCAGCCTGGTTCAGGTTCATGAAGTCCATGTCGATCTCGTCATTGGGGATCTCGCGGTTGTACTGCGTGGCGAAGTGGAGATAGGGCTTCTGCAGGTTGGCAAAGCCGTTGATCCACATCTTGGAGGGGGAGAAGGTGTGGCACCAGGTGATGATGCCCGCGCAGTTCTCGGCATAATTCGCCTCGCGAACCACGTTAGTGATTTCCTTATTGGTCTTTGCGGTCACCTTATAGACCAGCTTGCAGGGGAGATTGCCGGAAGCATTCATCTTCTCGACCATTTCCTCGGCGCGGTGAGCGACAGTCTCGAGCACTTCAGGCCCGTAGAGGAACTGGGATCCGACGACAAACCAGAATTCGTAGTTCTTCAGTGCCATGGATATTCTCTCCTTGTCATTTCATATCATTGACGAAACACCCAAAGCAGGCATTGTCATACCCTTATTCTATAACAGAACGCCTGAACTTGCAAGCGGAAAATCTTTTGTGGACAAAAAGCCGAAATAAAGCATTTCTCTCTTGTTTGCGGAATCTGAACGTGCTATAATATACAGTTGTGGGCAATAAAACAGGGAGGCGATCCGACATGCGCATTGGTTTCGATCATGATAAATATACGGCAATGCAGTCAGAGCACATCCTTAACCGCATTGCGAAGTTCGGCGGCAAGCTCTATCTGGAGCTGGGCGGCAAACTCTTTGATGATACACACGCATCGCGCGTGCTGCCCGGCTTCCGTCCGGACAGCAAGATCTCCATGCTTCTGAACCTGAAGGATCAGGCTGAACTCGTCATCGTCATCAACGCTGACGACATCGAGAAGAACAAGATCCGCGGCGACCTGGGCATCACCTATGATGCGGAAGTGCTGCGCCTGATCGATGCCTTCAGCGGCATCGGGATGTATGTCGGCAGCGTCGTGCTGACGCGCTGGCGTGAACAGCGCACCGCCGTGCTCTTCAAGGAGCGGCTGGAGTCCCTTGGCATCGCGGTGTACAAGCACTATAACATCGAGGGGTATCCGTACAACGTCAAGCACATCGTCAGCGATGAGGGCTTCGGCGCGAATGAATACGTCAAGACCACCCGTCCGCTGGTGCTGGTGACGGCGCCCGGCCCGGGTTCGGGCAAGATGGCTGTCTGCCTGAGCCAGCTGTATCAGGAGCATCAGCGCGGCGTGCAGGCCGGATACGCAAAGTTTGAAACTTTCCCCATTTGGAATCTGTCGCTGAAGCACCCCGTGAACGTCGCCTATGAGGCCGCCACCGTTGATCTGGACGATCACAACATGATCGATCCCTATCACCTGGATGCCTATGGCATCACGACAGTCAACTACAACCGCGATATCGAGATCTTCCCGGTGCTCAACGCCGTGTTCGAGCAAATCTACGGCAAATCCCCCTATGCATCGCCAACGGATATGGGCGTAAACATGGTGGGCAATTGTATCTGCGATGATGAGGTCTGCCGCGAGGCTGCGCATCAGGAGATCATCCGCCGGTATTATTCCGCACGGTGCGCACTGCGCAAGGGAACCGGCCCGCAGGCTGAGGTGGACAAGCTGGAGCTGCTGATGCAGAAATGTGGCCTGAGCGATGCGGATCGCCCCGTCATCGCCGCGGCGCGTGACCGTGCTGCGCAGACGAATGCGCCCGCGCTGGCCATGCAGCTGCCCGACGACCGCATCATCACCGGCAAGACGTCGAACCTGCTCGGCCCGTCTGCGGCGCTGCTGCTGAACGTGCTGAAGGCTTTCGCCGGCATCGAGAAGAGTGTCCACCTGATCCCGCCGCGCATCCTCGAGCCCATTCAGGAGCTCAAGTGCAAGTACCTTGGCAACCATAACCCCCGCCTGCATACCGATGAGGTGCTGCTGGCGCTGTCCATCAGCGCGGCCAGCGACGAAAACGCCGCCAAGGCCATGGCGCAGATCCCCCAGCTGCGCAACTGCGAGGCACATTCCACCGTGCTGCTGTCTCCGGTGGACTACAACACCTTCAAGCGCCTGGGCGTGAACCTTACCTGCGATCCGCAGTATCAGACGCAAAAGCTCTATCACAAATAAGCCAACGACAAAAGTAGAAAGAGGTCGATTTCATGCTGACGTATCCCATGACCATTGCCGGACTCAAACGTGAGCTTCCCATCTGCCGTGTGACGGATGATCTGTACATCGGCGCGTTTGTCATCTTCGGCGATTGCGAATTGACAACCGCCTGCGCTCAGGAGCTGCTCAAGAGCGCCCCTGAATACGACTACATCATCACCGCGGAATCCAAGGGCATCCCGCTGGCGCAGGAAATGGCTCGCCTGCATCACGACAGCAAGTGGATGCTGGCGCGCAAGGGCGTGAAGCTCTACATGCGCGATGTGATCTGCGTGGAAGTCAAGTCCATCACCACCGCCGCGGTGCAGAAGCTGTATCTGGATGGCGATGACGCCGCCATGATGAAGGGCAAGCGCGTGCTGATCGTGGATGACGTCATCTCCACCGGCGAGAGCCTCCATGCGCTGGAGGAGCTGGTGCGCACGGCAGGCGGCGAGATCGTCGGCCGGATGGCCATCCTCGCGGAGGGCGATGCGCAGACCCGTTCCGACCTCGTTTATCTGGAGAAGCTGCCGCTGTTCAACGCCAAGGGCGAAGTCATCGGCTAAGCGGAACAAAGTGATCACCGTCTGTCAGCAGAACAGCTGGCAGGCGGCTTTTTTTGTGGGAATCAACTGGATGCACGGCGGACATACTATGCCCGAAACCAACACACCTGAACAGGCAAAGGAGTGTGCATGCCATGCAGTATCGAACCGACCTGGCCATGGAGCGAGCCGTCTATCCCGGCGGGGCTGGCGAGGGCGTATCCATCCAAACGCAGCAGGACGGCGAAGCGCAGGTCACCTGGGTGCATATTCATTCGGAAAGTGCCTCGAGGCGGCTCGGAAAGCCCCTTGGCACCTACTGGACGATGATGCACCCGGAACTGCCCCGCCTTGATCCGCAGGCGCGCATCGACGTCGCCCGCGCGGTCGCGCAGACGCTCCGCATCATGCTTCCTCCGCAGGGGGATGTGCTCGTACTCGGCCTTGGCAACCGCCGCATGACGGCCGATGCGCTGGGGGATCGGGTGATCAGCGGCATCCTGGTGACGCGCCACATCAAGGAGCAGTCCGACGAACCGCTGCGGGGCGTTTGCGCCATGAGTCCGGGTGTCCTCGGCGTGACAGGCGTGGAAACAGCCGAGCTCGCCCAGGGACTTGTGAAGAAGCTGCGTCCATCCGGCGTGCTTGTCGTGGACGCACTGGCCGCCATGGAGACGCAGCACATCGGCACGACCATCCAGCTGACGGATACGGGCATCCACCCGGGCAGCGGTGTCGGCAATCATCGCAAGGCCATTTCGCAGGAGAGCCTTCACGTCCCCGTGATCGCCATGGGCATTCCCATGGTCGTGTATGCATCGACCATCGTCCGTGATGCGCTCAAGCAGATCCTTTCTTCGCAAAAGGACGACGAAGAAGCGCACGAACTCGCGCAGCAGCTCGTCGGCCAGGCGCATACGGATCTGGTCGTCACTCCGCGCAACATCGACGAATTGGTCGCCGGTCTGGCGGATATGCTGGCGCTGGCCATCAACAGTGCTCTGCAGCCGGCGTACTCCATCGAAGAGCTGACGCATTACTTGCATTGAGGCATAACGCGCCGCACGGCGGAATAATATGATGGCAGAAAGGCGGTGGAGGCGTGGCCATCAACCTGCGGAAGTTCACAGCCATGACATTCGCAGCGCTCATGCTGCTATTTCAGGCGTGCCCAGCATCACATGCAGAGGCGGATTTCACGGTGAAAGTCGATCCGGAGGAGGCTGGGGAAGCCTTCCGCGTGGAGGTCATTCAGGATGGCTTGTCGCGCCCGGACAAGCTCCGCGTGCTGATCTACCATACGCACACCTATGAAGCCTACGCGCTGAATGCCGCTTCGCCCTATCGCCAGACGGAAAAGTGGCGCACCACCGACAACGCGTACAATGTGGTCGCCGTCGGTCGCGCCCTGGCGGCTGATCTGACCGCCCTGGGTATCGAAGTCGTACACGACACGACCGCCTTTGAGCCGCCTTCGCTGGAGGAGGCCTACGTGCGTTCCTGTGCCATGCTGGAAAGGCGAATCGCAGCAGGTGAGCACTACGACCTGTATATCGACCTTCATCGGGATGCGCTGGCGGAGAATTCAACGCTCAAGCGCACCGTCAGCATCGGCGGAACGCCCGTGGCACGCTTCATGGTGCTCGTTGGGAAAGGCACAACGGGCGGATACGCAGAAAAGCCGAATTGGGAAGCCAACCTCCGCATTGCGCAGCGCATCACACAGGCACTCAACGCCCAATGCGACCATCTGGCGCGTGATGTGAAGGTCAAGACGGGACGGTTCAACCAGCATGTGGCGGATCGCTGCGTGCTGATCGAATGCGGCGTCAACGACAACACGCTGGATGAAGTGCTTGCCGGGATCCCATATTTGGCGCAGGCCATCGTTGATACGCTTGCCACACAAAATGACCCCGACAGCAATTGAAGCCGTCGGGGTCATGATTTGATTTATTTCAGATCCGCCAGGGAGAGGGGATACTCATCCAGCAGGGGTTTGACAGCATGATACTGCTTGCTGCCGCCATCCACCGCAGGGACGATCCACAGCCGGAT
Source organism: uncultured Faecalibacterium sp. (assembly GCA_964542315.1). Taxonomy (GTDB): domain Bacteria; phylum Bacillota; class Clostridia; order Christensenellales; family Aristaeellaceae; genus UBA11524. The sequence goes on from CAZIUA010000076.1 coordinate 8,574, forward strand.
GCCCCAATCCGCCGCCACAGGCAGACCGCCTTCCATCAGGCCTGCACAGACCGACACGAAGCGCGTCAGATCCTTGCGTGCAGCGCCGCTCAGGGGCTGTGCCGCAGATAGAACGGGGGCCAGCACTGCATCAACGTCCGCATTGGTGGCAGATGCATGCTCGGCGATCTTCGCCAGAGAGGCCGCGCTGACAGGCGCCGCGGAGGTTTCAGGCAGCTCCGGCACAAAAGGCAGCGCCGGGAGGGCGATGATCGGCCACTGGCTGGCGTCATACGCCGCCTGATGCGTCAGCGGCGCAACGCTGCGGTTCAGCATCAGCTTGGTCACCTGGCCAAGGGGCGCATAGCTGGGCAGGCTCGTCAGCAGGATGGCCGGCGTGCCGTCCACAGGACGCGGATTGGTGCAGGGACGCTGTTCTGCATCCACCTGATGGGCAAAGCTGTTTTTCCAGCCCATGGCGGAAGCGACGTTATCCATCAGTGTCGCGGCTGCAGCCGGCGTTGCACAGCTGATGCCAATGCGCTGACTGATGCCCAGCAGGACGAGCAGTGCGATGGCCGTGTTGCGGTCAATGGCCGCGCCGGACGCCTCGCACGCCCCCTGCAGACGCTCGATCAGGGCCTCCAGAACAGCGTCCTCGCCGGGGATGGAAGTCATGCGCAGCGAGATCCCCGCCATTGGTGCGATCATCTGCGCTTCCGCGAAGAGCTTGCCGACCGTTTCGGGCAGAACATCGCGCTTGAGTTCATCCACATGGGCGGCAAGTACATCACGCTCCGCCAGCAGTCCGGTGATCTGGCCCTTCAGCGCATCGACTTCCGTCTGTGCGCGCTGCTTATCGGCCTCCAGGGATGCCGTGTCCCGGGCGATGCGGTTCGCCAGGCCGGTCAGCAGTTCCTGCTTATAGGTGTCAACATCCTTGCGCGCCTTGTCCAGCTCACACAGTGCGGTCAGGCGTTCCGCTTCCAGATCCTGCAGGCGGTCACGCAGCACGCGCTGGAGAATGGTCTGATTGCTGCCCTTGCAGAGTTTGGCTTCGAGCTGTCCGCGGATGCCGTCCAGCGAAAGGATGCACTCCACTAGCCGCTCATGGGCGCTGGTCGCGTTCCACGCAGTGCGCAGCTGCTGGCAGGCGCTCTCGACAGGGTTCGCCACATTGCGGAGCTTCGCACCGGCAGGCAGCTCCATAGCCGGCGGCTCATACTTGCCGACGTTCCACTGCGTGCTGACGACTTCCTGCGTGCGGTTCTTGTTCTGCTGGGTAGAAACGTGCAAGGGCGCACGCACCAGCGGCGTACCGCTCAGGGTGCCGGTCTGACGGGCCGGCGCATCGAACACCGGCGTGACCTTGGCAGGACGTTGATGCAGCAGATTCGCGTCCGCGGAGACCGGCTTGTCCAGCTGACGAAGGGTATCATCGGTGGACTGCCCTTCATCGAGGATCTGAAGCGACTTGCCGATGGGCAGTACCTCATCCGGTGCCTTCTTCTCCTGAACAGGCTTGGGTGCAGGCTGTTCGGGCTTCACAGGAGCAAGCTGTTCCTGCGCGGGCTTTTCCACCGGTTCAGCCGTAACTTCCTTGGCAGGCGTATCGTTCATGCAGAGGATCTGCCGCGTCACGCCATCGGGACAAGGCACGTCAAACAGCATGGCCGCTGCTTCTTCCGCCGCCTGGGGAAGCGCAGGTTCCGCCTTGCGCACAGGGCCGTAGAGCGTCTCGTTCTCACGGATGAAGAACAGGGGCGTGATGGCCTTTTCAGCCAGGACAGTAAAATCAGAAGCAGCACCATCCAGCAGCTGATAAAAAGTGTTTTCCGGCAGGGGATGCACCGTATCGGAATACAAGATGTACTGATTGACTTCGCCGCGCTCCGGGCGGAAATTCTTGTTCGTGCGGATCTTGCCTGCTTCCGCCGGAAGGCTGCGCAGATCGACCACACAATAATCGCCCAGGCTCCGCATGCGGCCCTTAAAGGTATGCTGCTCGTTCCGGTCGGGCACGATGCGCAGTCCGCCCTCATTGGGCCAGAGCTGAACAGCTTCTTCCTGGGCATTGCCTTCTGTTGTCAGCAAAGGGCGTACACGAAAATAGGCACGCTGGATATTATCTTCTTCCAGGTGCGAGAAAATAAGGCTGCGTTCAAAGTTCATCAATATGCCTCCATACATAAGATGATAAATGCGCAGAATACATTGATATATTACCACCTTATACAATTTTAACAAAATGTTGCTTAATCGTCAAGGGCATTGCACGTTGAATTCCGTATAAAACAAAACTTTTCCGGGCAAATTTTCACTGATTGCCCCATCCAATGCAGGAGGTGTCCCATGTCAGCCGGAACCATGCTTTTGACCATTACCGCCGTGCTCGTTTTCTGCGGCCTGCTCCAGCGCGTGCTGGACAGGATGTACCTGACCGACCGCCAGGCCCTTGTGCTCATCGCACTCATGCTCATCGGAACGTTTTTGCCGGATCTGGATCTTGGGTTTGTCCGGATCAGCATTGGCGGAGCCCTCATTCCGCTGGGCGTATGCATCTATCTGCTTTTCCGTGCGGACACGCCGCTGGAACGCTGGCGCACGCTGTTCGGCACGGTACTGACGGCTGCGGCGGTCTACGCGATGACGCTGCTCCTACCGTCCGAACCGGAGCGGCTCCCGTTTGATCCCATGTGGCTCTATGGTGTGATCGGCGGCGTGGTCGCCTGGGTGGCAGGCCGCTCGCGCAGGGGCGCATTCGTGTGCGGCGTAGGCGGCATCATACTGGCGGACATCGCCAGTGCCATCGTTGCGCGGGTGAATGGTGCCTCCGTCCATCTGGTGCTTGGAGGTGCCGGTATTGCGGATGCCACCGTCATCAGCGGTGTGCTCGCGGTGCTTCTGTGCGAATTGGTCGGCGAGGCCATCGAGCGGATCGTGCGCGCAGCGGGCGTGCAAAGGAGGGAATGAACATGAAAAAGCTGCTTCCATTGCTGCTCTTGCTTCTCTGCCTGAACACCGCCCAGGCGGATCCAGCAGATGTGTGGCGCATCCAGACCACAGACGGAAAAGTACTGACTGAAATATGTGAGACCCCTTCTGTCGGAGATGAATACATCAGCGCGGACGATCTGTCATATCGCATCACCCGTGTGGCGGATGGCTATGCGGTCGCTGAATTTCAGGGGGAAGTCACCCTGCCTTCGCTGGACTGGATGGATGCAGATTCCGCCCTGCCCGTTGCGGCCAAAATCAAGCGCATCGCCCTGTATTGCACACACAGCGATGAATCCTACACGCCCTCGGATGGGTACTATTCCTCCAACGACCGCGGCAGTATCTACCAGATCGCGAACGCGCTGGCCTCCGCCCTGGCCGACAAGGGCATCGATGCGGAAGTTGCCGACACGCTTCATCATCCGCATGATGCAGGCGCCTACCGCCGATCCCGTCAGACCGCTGTTGCCCTGCTGAAATCATCCGCCGCGGACTGCCTGATCGACATCCATCGCGATGGCATCCCTGATCCGGCCTCCTATGCTGTGACCATCGGCGGACTGGAAGCCTCGAAGATCCGCCTGTTAGTAGGTCGCGGCAATCAGAACGCCGCGATCAACAAGGAATTCGCCCTGACCATCAAGGCCATCGCGGATCGTGTTTATCCGGGGCTCATCAAGGACATTTACATGGGCAAGGGGACTTACAATCAGGACCTGCTACCGCACAGCATCCTGCTGGAATGCGGCACATACACGCTGGAGAAAGAACGCGTGCTCGTCAGCACGCCGTTCATGGCGGATGTGCTGCAGAGGGCACTCTACGGCGGTGTGGTGGGCAGTGCAGGGCGCATCACCAGCGATGCAGGCGGTACGTCTGACCAGCGCGGCGGCATCGTCCAGGGCGCAGCCGATGCCATCCCGCAGGAAGACCATGGTATCGGCGCTGGCATCATCTTTCTCGCAGCCCTGCTGATCGTCGGTGTGGCCGGGATCGCCGTGCTGTCCTCCGGCACGCTCGCAGGCGGCGTCCGCAAGGCCGGCCGCAGC
>CAZIUA010000077.1:0-12499 GCA_964542315.1 uncultured Faecalibacterium sp.
TCGTGAAGCCCAGTGCCTATGCGCCGGCCACCAGCAAGGTGATCCAGAAGATCCTGAGCGAATGCTTTCCGCCGGAATATGTGGCCGTTGTCACCGGCGGCCGGGAGGAAAACGGCGCTCTGCTGGCGGAGAAATTCGACATCATCTTCTTCACCGGCAGCCAGCAGGTGGGCAAGGAGGTGCTTCGCCGCGCCGCAGAGCACTTGACCCCTGCCGTGCTGGAGCTGGGCGGCAAAAGTCCCTGTATCGTCGATGCAACGGCGGATATCGCCCTGGCCGCCAAGCGGATCGTCTTCGGCAAATTCCTGAATTGCGGCCAGACCTGCGTGGCGCCGGATTACATCCTGTGCGACAGGACAGTGAAGGAGCAGCTCGTGAAGGAGCTCATCCGGCAGATCAAGGCGCAGTACGGCGAAGAACCGCTGAAGAACGGCGACTACGGGAAGATCATCAACCAGAAGCATATTACTCGTCTGCAGGGGCTGATCTGTCCCGAAAAGGTGGTCTTGGGCGGCCAGGCGGATGAGAAGGGCTGCCGGATCGAACCGACGCTCATGGATAATGTGACCTACGACGATGCGGTGATGGGCGAGGAGATCTTCGGCCCGCTGCTGCCGGTATTGACCTTCGACAGCTTTGACGGCATGCTGGCGGATCTCAAAGACCGCGACAAGCCCCTGGCGCTGTACCTGTTTTCCTGCGACAAGGAGCGCATCCGCCGCGTGACCACCGAGCTGTCCTATGGCGGCGGTTGCATCAACGATGTGGTGATCCACCTGGCGACCAGCGAAATGGCCTTCGGCGGCGTAGGGGAGAGCGGCATGGGCGGCTACCATGGCAAAGCGGGCTTTGACGCCTTCTCCCACCATAAATCCATCGTGGACAAAAAGACCTGGCTCGATCTGCCCATGCGCTATCAGCCCTACCGCAGCAAGCTGTATCAGAAACTGCTGCATGTATTTTTACGATGACATCAAAGGATGAGATACGATGAAAACGAGAATTATTGTGGATTCCACTGCCGACCTGATGCCTGAATACAAGGCGCGCGTCCATACCGTGCCGCTGACCCTCCGCTTTGGCACGGAGGAATATATCGACGGCGTCACCATCGACAAGAAGACCTTCTACGAAAAGCTCGTCGAGAGCGATGTGCTGCCCACGACCAGCCAGGCGACTCCTGCTGCCTTCATGCAGGAATACGAAAAGGCGAAGGCCGCAGGCGAGGCAGCCGTGGTGATCACCCTGGCCTCCCAGTTCTCCGGCACCTATCAGAGCGCTGTCATCGCCGCCCAGGGGTATGAGCACATCCATGTGGTGGACAGCGGCAGTGCCGCCATGGGCAGCGCCATTCTGGTGGAAATGGCCTTCCGCATGCTGGATGAAGGGAAAAGCGCGGAGGAGATCGCCTGCGAGCTGGAAAAGGAAAAGCAGGAGATCGTCATCGTGGCGCTGCTGGACACGCTGGAATACCTGAAAAAGGGCGGCCGCATCTCCAAGGCGCTGGCCTTTGCCGGGGGTGTCCTGAACATCAAGCCCGTCCTCTCGGTGATCAATGGCGAGATCGACATGCTGGGCAAGGCGCGCGGCTCCAAAATGGGCAACAACCTGCTCGTCAGGGAGATGGAAAAGGTCGGCGGTGTGGACTTCACCAAGCCCGTCCTGCTGGGCTACAGCGGCATTTCCGATGCGCTGCTGAAGAAGTACATCGACGACAGCCGCTACATCTGGGAGGGCAACCTGGATGAGGTGCGCTACACGACCGTCGGCAGCGTCATCGGCACCCATGCCGGCCCGGGCGCAGTCGTGGTGGCTTTCTTCAAAAACGGCACGCGGACCTGCCCCATTTCCGAGCAGTGCTGACCGCTGATCTGCGCTGTCCCCATATGAAAAGAGCCGGGGTTTTTCCCTGGCTCTTTTTCGGTCGTGGCTGGGATGTTCAGCGCTTCAGGCTCTGCGGACGCAGCACCGCCACATGGGGCTGGCACATCATGTCCCCTGCGGCGATGCGCAGCAGATCCAGCTCCTCCGCCGGTTCGTCCATCAGCGCGGTGAAGTGCGCCACCGGTGCGATGGGCCAATCCGCATTGGCCTGCGTGCGGTAGTGCATGGGCAGAATGATGCGCGCGTGGAGGCGTTCGGCGGCGGCCTTCGCGGCGGCGGCATCGATGGTGTAGAATCCGCCCACGGGGATCATCACCGCATCCGCATCGCCCAGGCGCATGCACTGTTCCGGGGTCGGCAGGTGGCCCAGATCGCCCAGGTGGAGGATGTTCAGCCCCTCAGCGCGGATGGAGAAGAGCAGCGTCGGGCCGCGCTTGGCGCCCTGCACCTCGTCATGCCAGGCTTCGATGGCCAGGACACGCACGCCGCCTTCCAATTCGTATTCGCCGGGCTGATCGATGATACGCGGCTGCGGGGTATGCGCCGTCCCGGGGACGGTGGAAGCCGCAGCGTGATCGTGATGGCCGTGGGAGATGAGCACCGCATCCGCCGCGACGGGCGTGATGGGGTAGCCGCAATCCGCATCGTAGGGATCGGTCACGATGCGCAGGCCGCATTCGAGTTCCAGCAGGAATTTGGCATGGCCGATACAGGTCAGGATCATGGTTCGGGCTCCTTTCCATACAGGTCGATGGCGGCTTGGCATATATACGGCAGCAGACCGCCCGGCAGGGGCTGATGCAGGCGCAGCATCGCGGCGAATTCCGCATGCAGCTGGCGACACAGGCGCTCAAAGGGGAGGGGGCCTGCGTCGGCGGCCTTCACCACACGGCGGATGAACGGCCGGCTGTCAGCGTCATCGGGATGGCGCTGCAGGAGCGAGATGCAGCATCCGCATGCGCCGCGCAGGACGCGCGGAGGGGCTGCATCGGGGGCAGGCACGGGGGCATCGAGGATCAGCCAGCCATTGCGGAGGGAAGACTGCCAGCCCATACCGGAGAGGGCGGTGCATAAGTCCCGGACGGCCTCAGGCTCGGCGATGAGCGGCAGATCGGTGGCCAGGAGCGCGTCTGCGGCGTCGCTGCGGCGCAATGCTGGCCTGCGTGCTGCCGGCACGCACAAGAAAGCCTGCTGCACCTGCTGCCGCAGCGGCTTCAGCACGGTTGACTGCCTTCCGTGCAGTAGCTGATGTCGATGCACTGCACCGCGGAATAGCTGCCCTGCATGTCCAGCTGGTATTCCAGATGCACATGGCCGTGATCCTCCGCCAGCTTGCACTGCACCTGCATGGCATAGAGGGCCAGCCCCAAGTCGCCGAAGGGCGTGCGGTATGCGCCCTCGAACCGGCAATCCTTCACAAAGACCATGGTCGTGCCATAATCGCCCAGGCGCGTCATGGTCACGCGCGGCGTGTCGCCCATCTGCATGTTCAGGATCACGTCCTGCACATTCGTTTCGCCGGTGCCGTCGTCCTTCTGCACCTCCTGATAGCGCAGCATATAGCCGTCAGCGGCGGCGCGGAGCCGTCCATGGCAGAGCAGGCGCACCGGGCTCTCCTTTTCGCCGCGTTCGCCGCGGGCATAACTGGACAGGCTGACGATCACAGGGGTCATTTTCGTTTCCATCGGGATTCCTCCTTCGTAGCTCATATGCATTATAGCACAGAATTCCGTCTTGCACAATCGCCCGGTTTGGTGTATCCTATGAGCAGGAAAAACGCATGTGAATTTGCGGCAAAACGGAGGCATTACCATGCACCTGGAGGCACGCGCGAAGATCAACTGGACGCTGGATATCGTCGGACGCCGGGCGGACGGCTATCACCTGATGGACATGCTGATGCAGCCCGTCACCCTCGCGGACGCTGTGACCATCCTCCCGGCGGAGGAAATCACCCTGACCACGGGCGGAACGCCCCTGCTGCCGGCGGACGAAAGGCATCTGGCGCTGCGTGCGGCGCGGATGCTGCAGGCGCATACCGGATGCGCCCGGGGGGCTGCGATCCATGTGGAGAAGCATATCCCCGTGGGGGCCGGGATGGGCGGCGGCAGCGCGGATGCGGCGGCGGTGCTCATCGGGCTGAATCGGCTCTGGGGGCTCGGGCTGTCCGGCGGGCAGCTGGAGGAGATCGGCCTGAAGCTCGGTGCGGATGTGCCCTTTTGCATCCGCGGCGGATTGACGCGTACCACCGGCATCGGCGAGGTGATGCAGCCCCTGCCGTGTGCGCGGTGCTATCCGCTGGTGGTCGTTCAGCCCTGCGAGGGACTGTCCACAAAGGAGATCTTCGAAGCCTACCATGCGGATGAGAGCGTGCGCCGTCCTGAAAACGGCGCCATGTCCCAAGCCCTTCAAGCGGGCGATGTGCAGGCGTTGGCGGCGTGCATGGGCAATGTGATGCAGCCCGTCAGCGAGGCGAAACGTCCGCCCATCGGGGAGGCCATCCGCCTGCTGGAAGCCCATGGTGCCATTGCCGCGCAGATGACTGGCAGCGGTTCAGCGGTGTTCGGCGTGTTTGACACAGACGCTGCGGCGGATGCGGCCTTCGCGGCCGTGCGCGACCGGTGGACGCGCTCCTTCCGGTGCGCAACTTGTATGGAAAGTGTGGTGCTTGCAAATGAAAATTGAAACGAAACGGCTCGTCATCACGGATCTCACGCCGGATATGGCGCATGATATGCATGTGGGCTCGCTGGATGAGGATACGCGGCGGTTCGTGCCGGATGAAGTGTTCGAGACCGAGGAGATCGCTGCGAAGATCATTGCGGAATTGTCCGCCTGCTACGAGGGCGAGGAAGGCCCGTTCGTCCATCCCATCCTGGCGGAGGGCCGCTTCGCCGGCTATGTACAGCTCGTTGCGCTGGGCAATGGCGAATGGGAGGTCGGCTATCACACGGTGAAAAGCTGCTGCGGACGCGGATACGCCACCGAAGCCGTGCAGGCCTTCCTGCCGGTGATGATGGCACGCCTGAACCTGTCCCATGTGTACGGCATCTGCCTGGCGGACAACACCGCCTCCTGCCGCGTGCTGGAGAAATGCGGATTCCGCCGCATCTTCGAGGGCATCGACGATTATCAGGGCGTACCGCGCCCCATCGTGCGCATGCGCTTCGACCGCGCATAAAAGAAAAATGCTGCTCCGTTCGGGAGCGGCACAGGGCGTCAGGCGTGCTCAAAAGCTACGTTGCAGTCGCCGCATACGACGTTGACCTGCTTGGTGGCGCGAATGATTGCTCCGCATTCCGGGCAGACATACTTGATACTGCGGTTCTTGCTGGTGCTGCGACCGCCCTTCACGGTGATCGTGGTTTCATCGCCGTTGTCATCGTCGCCCTTCAGCTTGATCTGGAAGGCCGTCTTGCGGCTGGCTGTGAAATCCTCCATGCCCGGCTGCTGGGCCAGCCATTCCGCCGTTTCAGCGGTCAGGGTCGTTACCGTCCAGCCGTATGCGCCGCGCCCGTTGTCGGAGGATGCGGTGATAGCCGGGCGGATCAGCTCGTTCTGGTAGAAATGCTCATTGAGCAGGTCGAACATGGCTTCGGTCTTGGCTACGATCTCGGAAATGGTGATCATGGGTGGTGCCTCCTTGAAAGTTATGTTTGGTGTGACTGTGAGTGTACGGATTTGAAACATAACTTCAAGCCGGAAAAAGAGACAAAGAAAGGCTCCCGGAGCTTGTTGGAGCTGGCGGGAGCCTTTCTCTATTGGCTGATTTGATCAAAATAGGTTTTCAATTGTTCATATTCAGGCTGATCTAGCAAATCAAGTTCATTAGCGGTTGCAAGTTTTACCAAGTCACGACATTTGTTAAGCATTGAAAGCATCGGAATGACAATCTTTGCATCATAGTCATCTGAAAAGCATATACCCTCTCCCAGAGCAGCACCTCCTGTTAATCAATTCATGACCTTATTCATTAGCTGCTGATAGCTGTCTACATGATCGTAAGTGACCGTTCCATTCGAAAGCGTCGTGAACATCTTCTTTGCGCAATCGATTTTTGCCTTTTCAATCGGGCGAAGGTTCAAGCTATCCATTGTGCCCTTCGTTTCCGCAATAAAGTAGATATGCTTTACATTTCCTTCATTAAAAACGATTGCCCAGTCCGGTGAATAGTGACCGACCGGCGTGGGGATCGAAAAACCTTTAGGCAATTTCGCATAGATATTGACTAGGCTAGAGCCATCCAGTTCTTCTACGAAGCGGCGTTCAACACTCTTCTCCGCACTGCCATCGGTGAAAACATAATCTTGAATCGCCTTGGTTGCCGGGAATGCGCCTTCCAAGGTTTTTCCATGTTTTTCCGCGGTGAAGATGCTGCTGTCATAGCTGCCTTCGATTTGATCGTAGCGAATATGCTCTACAATCATCGTAGCTTTCTGTTCCTTGATCAAGCGCGTTACTTTGCTAATGAATTCTTCTGGATTGTTCTGGAACATCGCAAAGGTTGTGGGACGAATCCCTTTCAGGATCGATGCAACCGTGCGACGAGTCAACACCGTCCCTTCGGCAATCTTACCGACCAAATCATATTTGATCTGACTGATTTCCGCGTGCCGGAGCGTCGCTGTTTTCGTTTTCACAGAGCTGAACGAACTGCCTTCCTTCATCATGTCTGCATTGATTGCTTCGCGTTGACTCGCTTGCGATACCGTATATTGCAGCTGGCTGACATACAGATTTGTATCAATCGCTGCAATTGCATTTCGGATATGATAGAGAACATCATATCATAGTTTCAGTCCATATAGGAAACGTTCTGATAGAAAGTGCCAAGCACATCGGCTGCTCGGCACTTTTTCTCTATGCTTTCCTATACCCCACATCTACCACGGCTGCCCGCAGTACCTCCTGCGCGTCATACCTGATATTGAGCCAATCGGCGATAGCCTCGGCTGGCAGGATCACGGGCATGCGGTTATGGATGAATGCGATCTTCGGCGCGGGCGAGCGCGTGAGGATCGTGCAGGCCGCGCGGTTTCCTTCCTTGCGGTAAATGCCTGCCATGTAGATCGTGCGGCTGCCTTCGGGCGCAATGGCGTACTTGATCCGTTCCTTTCCGCGCTTTTCCCACTCGAAATAGTGGGAGGCCGGGATGATGCAGCGGCGCTGGGCCATGCCGTCTTTGAACATGACTTTTGACGCTGCCGTTTCGCTGCGGGCGTTGAACATGGGCGTTCCGTCCGGCATGGTGTAGCCCCAGCGCATAGCGTATGCGCCGGGTTGGAGCGCGGGCGAATTCGCCAGAACGGGGATGGTATCGGTCGGACGGATCTCGCCGCTGGTTTTCACGTCTGCGCTGCGGCGGTTGACGGCCGCTATGATCTGCATGAGTTCCTCGGTCGGATCATCCTCGGCGATGAAATAGCGTCCGCACATGATATGCACTCCTTTAGCAGTCGGATGGCTTGATCTTGATGACCGGCACATGATACTGCTGGGCCAGCGCGCAGGTCATGGCCGTTCCGCCGGGCTGGCCGTCATAGGCAGCCAAGAGGATGTCGGCGTTGGCGACCAGATAGCGGTTTCGCGTGAACATGGCGTTTCGGCTGTATTCGCGGCCCGTGGCGGTCGTGATGTCGGCGATCTCAAAGAGCCGGTCGTGCCGGGCGCGGAGCTCCGGCGACCATTTGGCAGCCTGTGCGTCGAAGGGACTGACCATCTCCAAAATGATCTCCGGGTATTCCGCCCGCAATTCCACGACGGCCTCCGCCGCGAACATATCCAAACCCATTGCGCCGCCGGAAATGAAATGGCGGAAGCCCATGTCGTAGAGCGTCCGAATGGTATCCTTGACGCGCTTCTTGAATTCGATGCAGCGCGGATCAGCTTCATTGAAGCCAAAGGGCATTTTCTGCGGACGATAGCCGGTGAAGGCGCATCGCCGGGAGCCGGGTGGGCTATGCCTTTTTACAGTATTCGTCATGATGACGTGCCTTCCTTTCATTCATAGCTGGCATCGCAGCGGACGATGCGTCCAATGCGGCCCTTCATCTCCTTGGCGTCCAGAACGCCATCGAAGGTCAGGGTAACGGGCGCGGCTTTGGGTTTTTGCAGATTGCAGTCCATGTAGATCTTGCCGCCGTCCGATAATACCAGACACAGGCGCTTGTGCTCGGTCTCGATGATCTCGCCTGTAGCGGCGGAGATGGTGCGCGGCTTGGATTCATCGATGGAAATGCGCCCATCCTCAACAAGCATGTGGATATATTTGCTGATGGTGGAGGTGGAGCGGATACCAACGGCGTCGCCGATTTCCCGGAAGGTGGGACTGTATCCGTTCTGCGCGATATACGCCGTGATGAAGGCATAGATCTCATCGCAGCGCCTTTCGATCGTGTTCTTTTTGTTACTCATCTATTCATCCCTCCGTTCCACAAACCAGCGTCCCAGAATGGGGCTGCCGAATTCGACGTTATGTTCAAAGAAAATGTATGTCTCCTTCCCGTTCATCCGAATGGTGTACCGATCGCCTTGCCCGCCTGCACGGGCCGCCGGTGCAGATCGAATGTCCAGCACCCGATCGACCTCATAGGTTTTGCCGTCCTCCCAATGGATCAGGCGCGGGAGCATTTGCCCGGATGCATCGAAAGCAACCTCTACGGGAACGTAGACCTTGATGGGCTTTTGAGGCTGTTTCATCGCGTGACCTCCTAAAAAAGGGTAAAAGAAATAAGCCAACGCCCATGGGCAGCGTTAGTGGGTTGGCTTATGGGGATATCGATCAGCGCCGCTTGGCGTATTCATCATTGAGGACGGCCAGCTCATTTGGCGTGGCCAGAAGATCCTCGGTGATGACGCCCAGGACGCGTCCGACGCAGCGGAAGTTATCATCCTGCGTCGGGCGGATCGTCTTGTACTTCGGATTATGGGAATGCAGGCCGTCCGGCTGGTATTCCTTGACGAAGCCCTCGCCTGCGACGACGAAGATGCCGATCTCGCCAGCGTCGATCTCCGGCGTATATTCCACCAGCAGTTCGTCGCCGTCATGGAATGTCGGATACATGGAGTCGCCAGTGACGGTGATGATGGTATCCGCACGGCAGACGTTGCGGGAATTGCGCAGAAATACATATTCACGCTCGTAGGTATCGGTGAGCGGCATACCGGTACCGGCGGAAGCCGGGAGCTCATCGCGGCCGAGGCGCGTGAAGGTGGAAATGCAATGCTCGCGGAAAGCCAGCGTGTCATTCTCGATCATGGAGGCCATGAGGGTATCGACGGTGCTCTGCTTGAAGCGGTCGAGGCTCCGGTAGAGCTTCATATGCTCCTGCTCCTTCCGGTCGAGTGCGCGGTCGTTGACGGGCATCCCGAAGAAAATGTCTGCGGAAATGCAGAGCGCCTGGCACAGCTTCGGGATCATGAGCAATTCAGGCCGTGAGACGCCGGTTTCCCAATTCGTGACGGAATTCTTGGTGACGCCCAGCATTTCAGCCAATTGGGGCTGGGACAGGTCGCGGGCCTTGCGGAAGGCGCGGATCTTATCGCCGAATTCTGCCTTGTTGCGCAGCTTGGTGCGTTCGGCCTGCGTCTGAGGAAAGGAAACGATCGCTTGGGGCTTCTCGCGATCGGACAGCTTTGCCATGATGATGACCTCCTGTGCCTGAGATGCTTGCATTATAGCACAAGTTTCTTGACCTGTAAACCCCTAAGCGAACAAATGGTCGAAATTTCATATTGTGTTCGAATAACGCCGATTTGTCGCGAAAAATAAATTTTTGAGAAGCGAACAGAGGTATCAATCTGGCTATTTACGAGAACAAGAATCTTGTGCTATGATTTGATTCGTGGGTTCCATCCCATAGAGAAAATGACACTTCGGGCCAAGGGAGGTCATCGTATGGCCGGTGAGATCATTCTGCATAGCGACCTGAATTGTTTCTATGCGAGCGTCGAAATGAACGAAGATCCGAAGCTGCGCGGCAAGGCAATCGCTGTGTGCGGCAGCACGGAGGATCGGCATGGCATCGTGCTGACGGCCTCTTATCCAGCGAAGCGCATGGGCGTCAAAACGGGTGCGGCCAACTGGCAGGCGCGGCAGGCCTGTCCCGGATTGATCTGCGTTCCGCCGCATTATGACCTGTATATCAAGTACTCGAAGCTGGTGCGGCGCATCTATTCGGAATACACCGATACCATTGAACCGTTTGGAATGGATGAAAATTGGTTGTCCATTCCCTACGGCGGAGGCGATGTTGCAGGTGAAGGGCTGAAAATCGCCGAGGAGATCCGGCGCAAGGTGCGTGATGAGATCGGGCTGACGGTCTCCATCGGCGTGTCTTTCAGCAAGATCTTCGCCAAGCTCGGCTCGGATATGAAGAAGCCGGATGCGGTCACGGTGATCAGCAGGGAGAATTATCGGGAAAAGGTCTGGTCGCTGCCCGTTTCGGAGCTGCTGTACGTCGGCCCGGCGACGACCCGAAAGCTGATGAATCTGAACGTCAACACGATTGGTGATCTTGCGAACATCGACCCTGAGCTGCTCCGAAATAAGCTGGGCAAAAACGGCATCATGCTCTGGCGCTTCGCCAATGGGGCGGATCATTCCGCCGTCATGCCTGCCGATTTCGTCGCGCCCATCAAATCTGTGGGACATGGCACGACCTGCGTATGCGATCTGGACTCGGATTATCCCGTGTGGCAGGTGCTGTATGAATTGGCGCAGGACGTTGGGCATCGGCTACGAAAGCACGATTTGGCAGCCAACGGCGTCCAGATCACGGTCAAGGACAACGACCTCGATTACCGTCAGTATCAGGTGCCGCTGCCGTTTCCGACGCAATCGCCGCTGGAGATCGCGCAGGCGGGCTTCGAGCTTTTCCGCCATCGCTATCCATGGCATAAGCCCGTTCGAGCCTTGACCATTCGCGGCATCAATCTGACGCCCGAAAATCAGCCCGTGCAGCTGGATCTGTTCTGCGATGCCGAGCGCCGCGAAAGGCGTAAGGCGCTGGATGATTGCGTGGACGATATCCGCCGCCGCTTCGGCAACCGCGCCATCTACGCCGCCTCGCTGATGGGCGATTTGAAAATGGCGCAGGACAAATGCGAAACGGTCATGATGCCCGGCCTGATGTATCAATAATCGCTGCTTCCTCCATAGTGCAATAGTTGCCGGTCTGCGTTATGGAGCTTGATTACCGGCAAGTGCTGGACGTTGATATGAGCGGAGGATTGGATGGAGAAGAAAGTTATTAGGCCAGTTCCAGCGCAGGCACGAATATACCGGCGCAGATTTGCTGTCCTTTGCCCTGAATGCGGCGCAAGGGTCTGCGACATCTCCCCTGGCAGCCGAGTAGAGCAGTTCACGCAAGGTGACGAAGAACGCCCGCCTTGGGAACCCGACGTCTTTGTGAAGTGCGCTGGCTGCAAGACCGAATTGTACCTATATAAAATAACTGAATAACCTATGCTTGGGTAGAGTACTACGCGAACAACCCCGCCGCTGGCCATGGAGCCGTGCAGGTTGAGGGTATGTGATAAATGACGGAGAGCCTACAAGTAGCTTATTTGCTATGAGTAGGCCCTCCGTCTGTCTTTTTGGCGATAGGTTGCTTGGGGCTCCGAAAGGAGCAAACCATGAAGTATACCTATCATTTCGTCAATGGAGATTCGCAGGAAATCGAAGTCACCGAGGCCCAGTATCTGATTCTCAAGGACGCCGACCGTATCGAGTACAACAACAACCAGACAAATACCCGCCGCCACATATCCTTAGATATGGCAGAAATCGACGAAGGAATGCAGTTCGCAGATCCTTCTTCGCTTCCTATAACCGAGAGCGCCTCCCGACTCCATGCAGCTATTGAGGAACTGCGTCCGGATCAGCAAAAACTTATCCGCGCGATATATTTTGAGCATGTTTCGATTAGCAATTATGCAAAGCAAGAAGGCGTTTCTCAGCCTGCCGTAACTCAGCGTTTGATGACTGCGAAGAAAAAACTCAAAGAAATTTTTCTCGACCCTTATATTTGACCCTCTCCCGTGACCTACCAGTGAAGGGCATACGAAACCGCCCTTCGGGAAGGACGGGAATCAATGAAACATAGCATCAAGATCAAGATGCGAGGATGTGCCCAGCGCGACGGCCCTATTCTCGAATGCAGCGAACGGCCTGTTGCCTCTTGGCTCTGGCGTTTGCTGTTTGGCAATCGGCATAAGGTTGTGATCCTCATGCCCGGCAACTGCGTGGATTCGGTCAATGTGTACGAGCTGCCGGAAGGCGGTGGCATCACATGAGCGCAAAACACGCTGCGCTGCCTGTACTGGTGAAGCCATACGCCCACCAGCGTGAGGCATTCATTTTTGCACTGGAGCATCTGAAAACGGGTGGAGGCGCGGCCCTGCTCATGGAAATGGGCACGGGCAAAACGCTGACCAGCATCGCCATCGTCGGCCAGCTTTGGAATGAGAAACGCATTCGGCGTCTGCTGATCGTGGCTCCGCTCTCCATCCTTGGCGTCTGGAGGGATGAATTCGCCAAGTTTGCCGCTTACGATCACGCGCTGGCCGTGCTGGAGGGCACGGGCGCAAAGAAGGCGGACACCATCCGGCACAT
>CAZIUA010000078.1:0-12213 GCA_964542315.1 uncultured Faecalibacterium sp.
CCATGCCGGCCACATACTGGCCCAGCGCCATGCCGTCGAAGCCCTCGGCCTTGCCGGCCACAGCGTCACGCAGGGACTTGGCGATGATCTCGATGGCCTTGAGGTGGAACATATCGGTCATTTCCCAGGCGCCCTTGGTGGTGAAGCCTTCGATGGCGTGGGTCAGGGCGTCCATGCCGGTGGCGGCGGTCAGGCCCTTGGGCATGGTGGACATCATGTCGGGATCGACCACGGCGACCTCGGGAATGTCATGCACGTCCACGCAGACGAACTTGCGCTTCTTCTCCACGTCGGTGATGACGTAGTTGATGGTGACCTCAGCCGCAGTGCCGGCGGTGGTGGGCACAGCGATGGTGAAGACGGTCTTGTTCTTGGTCGGCGCCACACCCTCCAGGGAACGCACATCAGCGAACTCGGGGTTGGTGATGATGATGCCGATGGCCTTGGCGGTATCCATGGAGGAGCCGCCGCCGATGGCGATGATGTAGTCCGCGCCGGACGCCTTGAAGGCCGCCACGCCGGTCTGCACATTCTCGATGGTGGGGTTGGGCTTGATGTTGGAGTACACTTCGTACGCGCAGCCAGCCTTGTCCAGCAAGTCGGTGACCTTCTTGGTCACGCCGAACTTGAGCAGGTCAGGGTCGGAGCAGACGAAGGCCTTGGTCAGGCCGCGGGACTGCACCTCGGGCACGATGGACTCGATCGCGCCCTGGCCGTGATAGGAAATGGGGTTCAAAACGATGCGATTCGCCATGGGAATCATCCTCCTGATAATCATGATAATGGGAATGAGGAAAGGCGAAACCCTTTCTGATTGTGAATTATTCGGCATAAATGGTCGAAATCCTGCCTGAAACGACGAACGACGGGCGCAAAGCAGACCAATATCATCCAGAGAGTTGCCATTTTCGTCCCAAGGGGCAGGAAAGCGCACGCCCGGGGCGAATTGTATCCGCAAAAGAGACGGACAACTTCCCCGAAAGGAGAAAACATAGATGGAAACGGATCGTATCCTTTTGGCACATGGATGGCGCTTTGCACTGACCGACGCGGCGGACGCCGTGCTTCCCCATTTTGCGGATGAGGCCTTTGCGCCCGTCACTCTGCCCCATGATTGGCAGATCGACCAGCCCCGCGGCGCGGATGCACCGGGCGGCGGCGCGCAGGGATTCTTCCCGCGCGAAAAGGTCGGCGTGTATCGGCTGCACTTTCGCGCGGAGGAGAGCTGGCGCGGCAAGAACGTGCGCATCCTCTTTGATGCGGTGCAGCGCTTCAGCCAGGTGTGGCTCAATGGCGAAATGGTCGGCGGACATGCGTATGGCTATGCGCCCTTCCTGTGCGACCTGACGGGCAAACTGCGCTTTGATGCGGAGAACCTGCTGGCGGTGCGTGTGGACAACCGCAGCGTGCTGGGGGAATACGCCGCATCGGGCGACCGGTGGTATTCCGGCGCCGGGCTGATCCGCGATGCGTGGCTGCTGGTGGACGGCAAGACCCACCTGACCCATGACGGGCTGCGCATCGTCGCCACGCCCATCCACAAGGGCCCCAGCGGTGATGTGCCGGATGTGGCCGGCATCCGCTGCGATGAGGCGGAATGCGTCATCACCTGCGAGGTGACGGGCCCGTGCAAGGGCAAGTCCGTGCGGCTGAAGGTGCTGTCCCCAGAGGGGAATGAGGTCTATGCGGAAACGCAGCCTGCCTCCGCCGCGGTGACGTGGGAATTCTCCCTGCGCAAGCCGGCACTGTGGTCGCCGGAGAGCCCTGCGCTGTACCGTGTGCGCGTCACGCTGGATGACGATGCGCTGGAGAGCACTTTCGGCGTGCGCTCGGCCGTGTTCGACACCGAGGACGGCTTCCTCCTCAATGGCGTGAAGACGAAGCTCTGGGGCGTCAACCTGCATCATGACGGCGGCGCGGTGGGCGCGGCGGTGCCAAGGGAAATCTGGGTGCGGCGGCTGAAGGCGCTCCGGCAGATGGGCGTGAACACCATCCGCTGTGCGCATCACCCCATGCCGGAATACTTCTATGCCCTGCTGGATGAGATGGGCTTCCTGTGCATCGACGAATTGGTGGACAAGTGGGAAGGCTGCGGCATGTATTTCAACCGCACCTGGGATGAGCGCCATGCGGATCTCGCCGCGATGATCCGCCGCGATGCCAACCACCCCTGCGTCATTCTGTGGAGCGTTGGCAATGAGGTCAGCCACCAGTTCAGCGAGAAGTTCTATGCCTATCTGAAGGAGTTGACCGAGGCCACCCGTGCGCTGGATCCTACGCGCGCGGTCACCTGCGTGCTGATCTCCTGCGTGCTCAAGGATTTCAACGATGTGACCCCCATGGGCGTCAAGCTCGCGGCGCTCAAGCGCTATGCCGACCTGGTGGACGTGGTCTGCGGCAACTACATGGAGCACTACTACGAGAAGATGCGCGAATACGGCATCCGCAATCCGGTCATCGGTGCGGAGACCCATATGCTCTACCGCAAGGATGAGCACGCGCTGAACAATGTCCAGCTCAGCGACGAATCCCCCTATGCCATCGTCCGCCGGTACGATTGGGTCTGCGGCAGCATCATCTGGGCAGGCGTGGACTATCTGGGCGAGGCGTCCTGCTGGCCTCTGCGCGGCTGGACGGGCGATCCGCTGGATTCCACCGGCGACTGGAAGCTCCGCGCGTGGTACATCGCCAGCCAGTTCAGGCAGGCGCCGGTGCTCAAGATCTGCGTGTATGATGAAGGCGAACCGTGGGACGGTGCGCGCGGCATGTGGGGCTTCCCGCAGATGCGCAGCCACTGGAAATATACCCATTTTGAGAAGGTCTGCCATGTGGCGGTGTTCACCAACTGCGACAAGGTGCTGCTCTACCAGAACAGCCAGACGGTGCGGTATGGTTCGCCGCAGAAGGATGGCATCGTGCATTTCTATCTGCCCTATATCCCCGGGGTGCTGCGGGCGGAAGGCTATCGCGGCGGCATGAAGGTGGCGGAGGATGTGCTCTATTCCGATCATGACGCGGCGGAACTGGCCGTCACCGTGGATCGCACGGAGCTGCCTGCGGACGGCCGCAGCGTGGTGCTGATCGACCTGGAAGTGAAGGACGCGCATGGCCGCCGCTATATGCTGGAGGATCGCAATGTGACTGTGCAGGCAGAGGGCGCACCCGTGGAAGTCCGCATGGACAACGGCAACGCCTGGGACACGGCGCCCTTCCTGCGCACGGCATGCCCCACCCATAACGGGCATTTGCTCGTCGTGGTGAAGGCAGGCTGCACGCCGGGCGAAGTCCGCCTGAAGATGGACATCGAGGGCTTCGGGGGCAGGGAAGTGCTGCTGACCCTGCCGGAGGGAGGAAACGCGCAATGACCGAGTTCTTCCCCGATGGCACGCCCATTGCGGATTGGTTCCATCAGGCGGATATGCCGTCGCTCGCCCAGCTGGGCAAGCCCTATCCGCTGGATGCATACGGCGTTCCGGCGGATGGCGCCGTCCACACGGCGGACATCCAGCGCGTCATCGACCTGTGCGCAGCGAATGGCGGTGGTGTGGTGGTCGTTCCGGCGGGCGTGTGGCAGAGCGGCTCCCTCTATCTGCGCCAGGGCGTGAACCTGTATGTCGCTGCCGGCGCGACGCTCCTTGGCAGCGATGATGTTGCCGACTATGACCTCAGGACCACCCGCATCGAGGGGCAGACCTGCACCTATTTCACCGCGCTCATCAACGCTGAGGGCGTGCATGGCTGCACCATCTGCGGCGAGGGCGTGATCGACGGCAACGGCCTGCGCTCCTGGAAGGCCTTCTGGCTGCGGCGGCGCTGGAATCCCAAATGCACCAACAAGGACGAGCAGCGTCCGCGCCTGATCTACATTTCCGATTCCACCGATGTGACCATCGCCGGTCTGACGCTGCAGAACAGCCATTTCTGGACGACGCATCTGTATCGCTGCCAGCGCGTGAAGTACCTGAACTGCCGCATTACCTCGCCGGTCAGCCCGGTGAAGGCGCCGTCCACCGATGCCATCGACATCGACGTATGCACCGATGTGCTGGTGAAGGGCTGCTATATGGCGGTGAACGATGACTCGGTGGTGCTCAAGGGCGGCAAAGGCCCCTATGCGGACACTGCACCGGAAAACGGCAGCAATGAGCGCATCCTCGTGGAGGACTGCGTGTATGGCTTCTGCCACGGCGTGCTGACCTGCGGCTCGGAATCGGTGCATGACCGCAATATCCTCGTCCGCCGGTGCCGCATGGAGGGCGTGGGCAATCTGCTCGTGCTGAAAATGCGCCCCGATACGCCCCAGCATTATGAATACATCACCATCGAACGGCTCACCGGCGAGGTGGGGATGTTCCTGAATCTCAACCCGTGGATGCAGTTCTACGACCTGGGCGACCGCAAGGAGATCCCCCTGTCCTATGCCGATCATGTGACCTTCCGCGACTGCGAGGCGGATTGCCGCGTGTTCCTTCATGTCACCCCGAAGGAGGAGCAATACCGCCTGAGCGATTTCGCCTTCCAGCATGTGAAGGTCAGGACGCTGGAAAAAGGGGCGGACTTCGACGTGTTCCGCAATGCGCAGGCTGAGGATGTGCAGATCATCCGCAAGGAGGAATCAAGATGAGCCAGATCACTGTCCATACCGGCCTCGTGAATGTGCCGGAGAAAGGGCCTGTCCGCCGCGCGGCGGATGCGCTCCGGCGGGACATCCGCAAGACCTGTCTGTCCGGCGACACGCAGGGGATCACCATCGCCCTGGAAAAGGCCGACCTCCCTGCGGAGCAATATACCCTGTGCATGCAGGGGGACACGCTGACCCTTTGCGCCGGGGACGACCTGGGCTTCGTCTATGGCCTGTACCGCATCAGCCGCGAATGTCTTGGTGTGCAGCCCCTTTGGTTCTGGAATGACCAGCCCTTCACCCCGGTGGAGGGGCATGAAGTCCCGGCGGACTGGCACACGGCCTCGAAATCCAGTGCGGTGCGCTATCGCGGCTGGTTCATCAATGACGAGGTGCTTTTGCTGGCCTGGTCGCTGGACGGCAGCAAGGAGAAACCCTGGGAGATGGCCTTCGAGACCCTGCTGCGTCTGGGTGGCAACCTGGTCATCCCCGGCACGGACAAGAATGCCCACCTCTACCGCGAACTGGCGGCGGACTTCGGCCTGTGCATCACCCATCACCATGCCGAGCCGCTGGGCGCGCAGATGTTCCTGCGGACCTTCCCGGACCTGACGCCCTCCTATGCGGAGCATCCGCAGCGCTTTGAGCAGCTCTGGCACGAGGCCATCCTCACCCAGCGCACCCATCCGACGGTGTGGAACATCGGCTTCCGCGGCCAGGGGGACAAGCCGTTTTGGGCGGACGATCTGCAGTATGACACGCCGGAGAAACGCGGCGCGCTCATGTCGCAGCTGATCCGCAAGCAATACGATCTGGTGCAGGAGATGGCACCGGGAATGGCCTGCTGCACCAACCTCTATGGCGAAACGATGGAGCTGTATCAGCAGGGGCTGCTGGATCTGCCGGAGGATGTCATCAAGATCTGGGCGGACAATGGCTATGGCAAGATGGTCAGCCGCCGCCAGAACAACCACAATCCGCGCGTCCCGGCGCTTCCGGGCGAAAAGGCCACCGGCGCGCATGGCCTGTATTACCATGCTTCCTTCTATGACCTGCAGGCCGCCGCGCAGATGACCATGCTGCCCAATCCGCCGTCCTTTGTCAGGCGGGAGCTGAAAAACGCCCTCGCCCATGGGGTGAAGGATTACTGGATCATCAACTGCTCCAACGTCAAGCCCCATGCCTACACGCTGGAGGTCATCGCGGCGCTGTGGCACGACGGCGATGTGGACACGGACGCCTTCCTCATGGACTACTGCGCACGCTATTTCGGCGCGGAGAATGCCGAAGCGGCCGCTGCGTGCTTCCGCTCCTTCTACGACCATGCCCTGTCCTACGGCGAACGCGAGGATGAGCGCGCTGGTGAGCAATTCGGCAACCACTGCGCGCGCATGCTCGTCAGCCAGTGGATGAAGGATGCCTCGAAGCCCTCTGCCGGGATGAAATGGGCCATCGACGCCCCCACGCTGAAGGAACAGATCATCTGGTATCGGGGGAAATGTGTACAGGCTGTGGAAAACTACACGGCGCATCAGCGGGATTGCGCATGGGCGGCGTTCAGCATGACCGAGCCGGGCGCGACCCTCATGCGGGATTCCCTGGGCATGCAGGCGGAATTGCTGCTGCACACCTATCAGGGCAGCCTGCACGCGATGGACAGCCTGCTGCATGCGATGGACGCAAACTGGCTGGAGGCCTTCTATCAGGCCGGGCTGGCGAAGGAGGAATACCTCGCCGCTGACCACGCCATGCGCGCACGCGAGCACGACCACTGGCGCGGCTTCTACGCCAATGACTGTCAGGCGGATGTGAAGCAGTCTGCGTGGCTGATGAGCATGTATATGGGCGTGCTGCGCAACCATGGAGACGGCCCGCATTTCTACCACTGGCAGCGGAAATTCACCGATGCGCCGGGCGAGGCGGAGATCTTCCTCCTGCTGACGACGGAGAATCATCTGGACAATGACGAGCTCTTCGCCCGCATGAAGGCCCGCCGGACTTCCGCCAGCCGCTGACCTCCAAAACCCTGACGAAAAAGCCATTTATCCGCCCGTTTTTGCCCGTTGCGCATGCATGTTTTTCGTGCTATACTGTCCGCGAAATCGTGCATCGGAAATGCAAAAACGGGCGGATTTTCCATGGTTCCCAGTTTCGCCCGCTTTGGAAGAATGGTGCACATGCTTCATGGTTGCCCGTCCGCGAATTGTGCACCCGACGACCTTCCGGCCTTTTGCCGGACGCACACAGGAGGGAAAGATCCCGTGGAAAACATCAAATGGCTGATCGGCCTGATGGACAAGAAATTCCGAAAACGACACCTGCTGGCGCTGTGCATCAGTGCGGTGACCTCCCTGATGCTGCTCATCAACCCCACGCTGACCGAAAAACTGGTGGACGAGGTCATCGTGGCGCAGAACATCGATCCGCTGTTGCCCATCCTCTTTGCGATGCTGGCGGTCAAGGTGCTGCGCGAGGGGCTACGCTACTTCATGATCATCACGCTGGAAAAGACCAGCCAGAACGTGATCTACAACCTGCGCGTGCGGCTCTTCACCCGCCTGCAGCACCAGGACACCCGCTTCTTTGACCGCAACCGCGCCGGTGACCTGATGACGCGCATGTCCGCCGACACCGACTGGTGCCGCCACTTCCTCAGCTATATCGACTACGCCATCGTGGATAATGTGGTCATGTTCCTGTCCACGTCGATCTACCTGTTCTGGGTCAACTGGAAGCTGGCGCTGTCGCTGGTGTGCGTCACGCCGCTGCTGATGCTCATCACCAAGATCTACTCCAAGGGCGTGCGCAAGCTGTTCATGGCCATGCGCGAGCGTCAGAGCGAGATGAACGCCGCCGCGCAGGAGAACATCGCGGCGAACCGCGTCATCAAGGCCTTCGCCCGCGAGGAGTACGAGAAGGAAGCGTTCGACAAGCGCTCCTCCGCTTTCCGTGAGGCGCACCTGAACATCAACAAGCGCTGGCTGACCTTCTATCCCTTCATCGAGATCCTGGCCAACGCCATGACCCTCATCACCGTCTTCTTCGGCGGCTATCTGATGATCCAGGGTGAACTGACAGCCGGCCAGCTGACTATCTTCACCAGCCTGGGCTGGGCGCTCTCCGTTCCGATGCGCCAGCTGGGCAACCTGCTCAACGACTGGCAGCGCTTCATCACCAGCTCCAACAAGGTCATGGAGCTGGAAATGTCCCGTTCGGACATCGAGGATGCCCCCAATGCGGTGGAGCACGACCGCATTCATGGCGCGGTAGAATTCCGCCATGTGTCCTTCAACCATGAGAACACGCCCGTCCTCAAGGACGTGTCCTTCCAGGTGGAGCCCGGCAAGACCCTGGCCATCATGGGCCCCACCGGCTCCGGCAAGACGACCATCATCCAGCTGCTCAGCCGCTGCTATGACGTCAACGAGGGCGAGATCCTGGTGGATGGCTGCCCCATCAAGCAGTGGAAGCTCCAGCAGCTGCGCGACGGCATCGGTACCGCCACGCAGGATGTCTTCCTTTTCTCCGACACGGTGGAGGGCAACATCGCCTTTGGCGACCAGAGCCTGACGGAGGAAGAAGTGCATGACTTCGCCCGCCGTGCCGCTGCGGATGGCTTCATCCAGCAGCTCAGCGATGGATATGACACCATCATCGGCGAACGCGGCGTGGGCCTGTCCGGCGGCCAGAAGCAGCGTATCGCCCTGGCGCGCGCCCTGGCGGTCAAGCCCGGTATCCTCGTCATGGACGACACCACCTCCGCGGTGGATATGGAGACCGAGCAGTACATCCAGCGTCAGCTGCGCGAGCTGCCCTATGATTGCACCAAGATCATCATCGCCCAGCGTATCTCCTCTGTGAAGGATGCGGACGAGATCCTCATCCTGGAGGACGGCGCCATCGCCGAGCGCGGCACCCATGCGGAGCTGCTCAAGAAGCGCGGCTACTATTGGGAGACCTACTGCCTGCAGAATGGCATCGACATGGATGCAGCTCCCTCCGGAAAGGACGGTGAATGAGATGGCACGCAATAAATTCGACGTGGACGAGACCCTGGAAAGCCCGTTTGACGCACGACATTTGAAGCGTGTGATCCATTACGTCGGCCGGCACAAGTGGAAGATGCTCTTTGCACTGCTGCTCTCCGTGTGCGCATCTGTCGCAGGCCTGTTCTCCCCCAAGATCACCGAATACGTCCTCAACGTCATCGTGCCGAACAAGCAGGTCGACAAGCTGCTGGTCATGGCGCTGGCGTATCTGGGCATCGTGGTCGTGTCCATCATTTTCAACGTCATCCGTTCCCGCACGATGATCAAGGTCTCCCAGGACATCATCTACGATATCCGCCGCGACCTCTTTGCCCATCTGCAGCGGTTGCCCTTCTCCTATTATGACAGCCGCCCCGCCGGAAAGATCCTCGTGCGCGTCATCAACTATGTCAACTCCGTCAGCGACATCCTGTCCAACGGCATCATCAATTCCATCCTGGAGATCATCAACGTCATCTTCATCGTGGTGTTCATGTATGCGACGGAGCCGACGCTGGCCACTGTGGTCGTGGCGGGCCTGCCCGTCTTCGTGGGCATCATCATCTTCCTCAAGCCCCGTCAGCGCAAGGCCTGGCAGAACCAGTCCAACAAGAATTCCAACTACAACGCGTACCTGGCGGAATCCATCGACGGCGTGCGCGTGTCGCAGATCTTCGCCCGTCAGGATGTCAACTGCTCCATCATGGAGAAGCTGGCTTCCGCCTGCCGTGCCGCGTGGATGAAGGCGATCTACATCTCCAACAGCGTCTGGCTGTCCTCGGAGATCATCACCCAGATCGTGTTCACCATCCTGTATATCGCAGGTGTGTACTGGCTCGGCGGCGAGATCGTGGCCTTCGGTACGATCCTGGCCATGGGTCAGTACCTGAGCCGCTTCTGGCAGCCCATCACCAGCCTGGCGAATATCTACAACTCCTTCGTGAACAACCTGGCGTATCTGGAGCGCATCTTCGAGACGATGGAAGAGCCCGTCGTGGTGGATGACAAGCCCGGCGCGACCATCCTGCCCGAGATCACGGGCGAAGTCAGCTTCGAGCATGTGAACTTCGGCTACGAGGAGGGGCAGACCGTCCTGGAGGACCTCAACCTGCACGTCTGCGCGGGCGAATCCATCGCGCTGGTCGGCCCCACCGGTGCAGGCAAGTCCACCGTGGTGAACCTGCTCTGCCGCTTCTACAACCTGCGCGGCGGACGCATCCTCCTCACCGACGAACAGGGCGAAAAGCACGACATCACCGATGTGACCATCCACAGCCTGCGCACCCAGCTGGGCATCATGCTGCAGGACAGCTTCATCTTCTCCGGCACGATCATGGACAATATCCGCTATGGCCGTCTGGACGCCACGGATGAGGAAGTCCGCCATGCGGCCTCCCTTGTCCGCGCGGATGACTTCATTCGCGAGATGCCGCAGAAGTATGATTCCGCCGTCAACGAGCGCGGCTCCAGCCTGAGCCAGGGCCAGCGCCAGCTGATCGCCTTTGCGCGCACGCTGCTCAGCGATCCGCGCATCCTCATCCTGGATGAGGCGACCTCCTCCATCGACACAAAGACGGAGAAGCTCCTCCAGGACGGCATTCAGGCGCTGCTCAAGGACCGCACGTCCTTCATCATCGCCCACCGTCTGTCCACCATCAAGAATTGCGACCGCATCCTCTACATCAGCAACCATGGCATCCTCGAGGCAGGCAGCCATGACGAGCTGATGGCGAAGAAGGGCGCGTACTATGAGCTGTACACCGCTCAGGCACGCGAACAGGGCGCGGATATCTGAATTTGCGGCGCTCCGGCATCACGCTGGGGCGCCGTTTTTGGTCGTTCAGCAAAGAATACAGATAACCTAGCAAGGGCTGAGAAGTCCGCCGCAATGCATTTTGCTATCATAAAGGCAGCAAGCACCGTTTTTTCAACCGAAAAGCAAGGAGGCTCAGACCATGAAGGGCATCAATCCCATCCTGCACGCAGATTTTCCCGACCCGGATGTGGTGCGCGTCGGCGAAACATATTATATGATCTCCACGTCCATGCACGTCTTCCCCGGCGCGCAGATCCTGCGCTCCTATGATCTGATGCACTGGGAGCATTGCGCCTATGTGTATGACGCGCTGGGTGAGACCGACCGTCAGCGGATGGACGGCGGACACATCTACGGCCAGGGCATGTGGGCGGCTTCGCTGAAATACGCATGCGGGCTGTTCCATGCCGTGTTCACCTCGAATGATACGGGGCATTCCTACCATTTCACGGCAGAATCGGCGGAAGGCCCCTGGACGCGCCAGCCCATGACCGGTTTCTGGTATGATCCCGGCCTGCTCTTTGACACGGATGGCCGGGTCTATGTCGCCCACGGCAACCGCACCGTGCATATTACGGAGCTGACGGCGGATCTGTCCGACGCCAGGCCCGGCGGACTGAATCGCGTCGCCCTGGTGGATGACAATCCCGGACTGGGCTGGGAGGGTTCCTGTCTGGCGCACATCGGCGAGTGGTACTACCTGTTCTGCATCCACTGGCGCCCCGATCACATGCGCTCCATGGGCTGCTTCCGCGCCCGCACGCTGGATGGTGAATTCGAGGGCGGCGAATTCATGGAGCTCGACCTGGATGGCCGCGAAGCCGGTGTGGCGCAGGGCGGCCCGGTGCAGCTCCACGATGGCAGCTGGGCGCTGTTCCTGTTCCAGGATCACGGCGCGGTGGGACGCATCCCCGTGGTGGTGCCGTTCCGCTGGGAAAACGGCTGGCCTGTGGTCAGGGAAGTCCCCAAATGCCTGATGCTGCCCTCCTCCCGACCGGAGCATGCCTATGCGCCGCTGTATACCAGCGATGACCTGCGCGGCGGATGGTCGGTGCTGTGGCAGTGGAATCACGAGCCCCACCTGCACCTGATCGACAGTGACGAAAATGGCCTGCATATCACCACCGACCGTCTGGCGGCGGACTGCACACAGGCCATCAACACGCTGACCCAGCGCTGCTTCGGCCCGCGCTGCACGGCGGAGGTCACAGTGGATGCCTCCGACATGAAGGTCGGCGACCAGGCCGGACTCTGCGCACTGCAGGGCTGCTTCGCCCAGCTGGCTGTCAGCCGCCGCGAGGATGGCCTGCACCTCGTCCTGACCCGCAAGGACGCGGAAACCGATGCCCTCATCACCGCTGAACAGCCCTGGCATGGCGAGCGTCTCCGCGCGGACTTCGACTTCACCGCGGACACCGTGGCGTTCTCCTGCGTGGATGCGGATGGCTGCGTCCACCCCATCGGCTGCGCGCATCAGCTGGTCTACCGGCTGGATCACTTCATGGGCTGCCGCATCGGGCTGTTCGCCCTGTCGGCGCAGGCATTCGGCGGAAGCGCGGGCTTCAGCGACTTTACCTACAGCGTCGAGGCGTGATGAAACGAAAATACGCTGCCCCATGGCGGATGAAGCCGTGCGGGCAGCGCTTTTTTTCGGTGCAACAAAAAATCCGGATGAAACATCATCCGGATCGCAGTGCGGGAAACAGGACTTGAACCTCATGCCACAAGTCTCAAACCCCTTGATTTAT
>CAZIUA010000079.1:0-12209 GCA_964542315.1 uncultured Faecalibacterium sp.
CAGTCGTGCTGGGCGAAGTGTGGGAGGATGCCTCCAACAAGGTGGCCTATGGCGAAATGCGCTGCTACTGCACCGGCGACACGCTGGATTCCGTCATGAACTACCCCCTGCGCGAGGCCATCATCGACTTCGTGACCGGCAAATCCACCGCGGCGGATTTCGTCCGCCTCATCAACCATCAGGCGGAGGTCTATCCCGCACCCTTCCGCTATGCGCTGATGAACCTGGTGGGCAGCCATGACCGTCCCCGCGTGCTGAACATGCTGGTTGATCGCGGCTGCATGGATCTCCCGAAGGACGAGCAGCAGTGGGTCCACCTCACCGTGGATGAATACGAGCTGGCGGTCAAGCGCTACAAGCTGTGCATCGACCTGCTCTGCGCGCTGCCGGGCTGCCCGACGGTCTACTATGGCGACGAGGCCGGCCTGTGCGGCTGCCACGATCCCTGGAACCGCCGCCCCTTCCCCTGGGGCAAGGAGGACAAGACCCTCACCCAGTACGTTGCCAACAAGCTCACCCACCGTCAGGCCAGCGACGTGCTGAAATTCGGCCTGTGCGACATCGCCGCTGCGGACGAGGATACCATCGTCATCACCCGCTATATGGATGGCGGCGTGGATGGTCTGGGCAATCCCACCGACTGCCGCGAGCGTGAGGTCATCACGGTCTGCAGGAAATAAAAAACGAACCGGCTTCACTTCTGCTTTGAACAGAGGTCAAGCCGGTTTTTTGTTCTCTTGCAACACACGGGGACTTCGTCCCATTTAGGCGGCGGAAAGCCTCCGGGGGGGCAAAAAGGGGACGAAGCGCCCCTTAGTATTTCGCGTATTTGTCCTCCGCGGAGGTCTGCATGAAGGGCTCGACCATGAAGCGCGGGCCGCCATTGGCCAGGAATTCCTCGATGGCGGCATTCAGCTGGTCATGGAATTCCTCCAGGCACAGGCCGTTCTCCATGATGTAGGTGGCCGCCGGGATGCCCACATAGCGCAGGTGCCACGGCTCGTAGTTGATCTCGGTGATGTCTTCCTTGTCCTCAGGATAGCGCAGGATGAAGCCGAACTGCGCGCAGTTTTCGGCCATCCACTGGCACTCTTCCTCCTTGGCCATGTTCTCGTTCATGCCGCGATCCGTCCAGTTTTTCGGCACCACGTCGCAGCCCAGCCCCGTCTGATGGTCGCTGGCGCCAGGCTTGGTCACCCAGCCGTCGTCATAGCCGTACTTCTTGATGCGGTTCTCGTACATCACCGCCTGCTTGTAGTAGGAGCGGTAGGCGCTCTTGAGGTAGAGCTCATGCCCGGCCTGGCGCGCCGCGTCGCACAGCTGCACCAGCGCCTCTGCGCATTCCCGCTGGAGCTCCCAGGTGCCGCTCACCTTGCGGACGCCGCCGTTGGTGTTGTTGCCGTCCGCATCCAGCTTCAGCGCCTTCATGGTGACCAGATCATCCGGCTCATAGGACTTTTCCAGGAACATGTGCTTGTTCACCAGGCGAATGAATTCGGGATCCATATCCGTCAGATCAACGGGAAAATTCCATGTGACGTCATCATAGGAGATGATCTGCTCTCCGCTGAGATCCATGAAGGACCAGTCGTCCTCCTCTTCCTCCGCCAGCACCGGCACGCACAGCACCAGCAGCAGCGCCAGCAGCGCACTGAGCTTTCTCATTCCTCCGTACCTCCCGTCACGATCTCCATCAGCACATCCTGCCGCACCAGGAGCAGATAATTCTCCAGCGCCATCTCATTTTCGTGGATTGCCTTTGCGTTCTCCAGCCCCACATAGCGGAAATGCCATTCCTCCTGCTTGTAGCCGGTGATGTCCTCCCATTCGCCGCGATAGCGCAGGATGAAGCCGTACTTCCAGCAGTTCTCCGTCGTCCATGCGCCTGCCTTCGACCGGTTGAACTTGTCGCTGGTACCATGATAGTCATCCCAGCCCAAGTCCATCGCCAGGCCCAGCTGATGCTCGGATGCACCGGCGCGGGCGACGTATTCGTCCGCCTTTTTCTGCGAACCGACACTCTTCAGCTTGCGCTCATAGATGCTTGCCTGGGTTTGGTAGCTGCGGTATCCGCTGACGGACACGATGATCTCGCCCGTTTCCTTCAGGCAGTCCGCCGCCATCTGTTCCAGCGCGGTGGCCGCATCATCGCGCAGCTCGCGCACCTTGCCGGTCATGTCCGTCACGCGCACCTCGGGAATATAAGCAGAGCTCACCCTCCATTGGCGATTCTGCAAAAAAAGCAGACCGTTGATATCATTCTGCGGCGCCGCCGTCGTCATCGCGTTGGAGACCATGACCGTCCCCGCCGCGGCCAGCGACAGCAGCTGTGCCAACATGCTTGCCATACAGCATCCTCCATGGTGTTCATCATTCCCTTCTATTATACCGTATTTCTCCGCGAAAACAAGGCACGAATCTGTAAATTTTTCATGATTGTCCTTTGCGGACGCTGCGCACAATAGTCCGCGAGGAGGTGATACAACATGAAGAAGCTGATTCTGACGCTCTCTGCGGTCTCGCTGGCCACCGTGTTGACCGGCTGCAAGGCGAACACGGACAAGATCAGCACCACCGCGCAGCCCAGCGCATCCGCCAGCCCGACCGTCACCACCGTGCTGCCCGACAGCGGTATGCCGGACCACATCGACGGCCTGACGGACGGCATGGATGCGCAGAACGCGACCGACGGCGTCCTGCCCTCGATGACCGTGATGCCCGAGACCGCCGGTGTGACCAGCATGGACAAAGCCAAGCGCGTCGTTGAGCAGATCGAGGACGAGCTGGAACGCCTCAGCGAGGTGGAAGACGCGGAGGTCATCCTCGCGGGGAACAAGGCCGCTGTGGCGCTGTCCTTCGACAGCCAGTACAAGGCCGGGCTGGATGATCGCCTGCGCGGCATCGTCAAGGAACGCATCGCCAGCGTGGTGTCCGGCATTTCCACCATCGCCGTGACGACGGATGACACCATCCGCAGCACCCTGGAGAGCCTGGGCGAAAAGCTGGAGGACATGTCCGACCTGAATGCACTGGAAAGCGACCTGGATGCGGTGATCAAGAAGATCAACGGCGTCAGCGCATAAACGCATCGTCCCATGCGTAGAATGTTTCTGTCCCAAGGGCTGCGTCCGGATGAACGGACGCAGTTATTTTGCGCCGGAAGACCCCTGCATCCCACGCGGCCTTGGCTGCCTCCGCTTCAGGCCCGGCGTCCACGCCGTCCGGCAGCGTATGCGGATGGGCTGCGTCCTGTGCAGGCTCAAGCGGGACAGCTTTCCGGGAGCGCTGACGGTGTGGCGCTCCCATTTTTCTTGCTCCATCCGCATTTTCCTCCGCTTGTACCCTTTTCCAGCGTATCTTCCACCGAAATGCGCACACTACCTACCGAGAAAGGCAACAGGAGGTGAACAGCATGAGCAATCGCAACTCCAAGACCCAGATGGTCCCCGAGGCCCGCGGCGCACTTGACAACATGAAGTACGAGATCGCGCGCGAGCTGGGCGTGGACTATCAGCAGGCGTACAAGGGCAACCTTTCCGCCCGGGAGAACGGCTACGTCGGCGGATACATGGTGAAGCGCCTGATCGAACAGGCCGAGCGCGGCATGTCCCATCAGGGCTGACTTCACGCCGACCCTTCAGCTGCATTTCGGTGCAGCGCCCATGCCCTCACCCGATGAGGGCTGACCGCATCAAGGAGGAAAACGCCCATGTATAACAACAACAATCAGACCCCCATGCAGCAGCAGCAGAACCAGTTCCAGCAGGGCAAGACCTCGTCCAACAGCAACCAGAGCCGCGTCGTGGTCCCCGAGGCCCGTCAGGCCCTGGACAACATGAAGTACGAGATCGCCGGCGAGCTCGGCATCAACCTCAAGAAGGGCTACAACGGCGACCTGCCCTCCCGCCAGGCCGGCTATATCGGCGGATACATGGTGAAGCGCCTGATCGAGCAGGCCGAGCGCGGCATGTCCAACCAGGGCTAATGCGCCCGTTCCAGGTGCGCATTGGGGTGGAGGTGTGATACCTCCACCCTTTTTGTGCCGTTGAACGCAAAGCGGCAGATGCGCATACACACATCTGCCGCTCCACACCAGTAGCCATAACTCTCAAAACTTTTCAATCCACGCAAGCAAGCTTTCACCCGTTGCGACTCTGCAATTATATCATGGAACAAAAGCTTTTGCAATTTTCTTCGTTTTTAGAGTAATATTCTTGACAAATGCATGCCTGTGTGATATAATAATTTCATCAAAAGCGTTTTCTTTTTCCCCGACCGACCATTCCTGGGGGGGAATCAATATGTATCCCGCACACATTGCCGTTGATCCTCAAACCGCCGAACAGCGCGTTCAAACCTGCACCGAGCACGCTCGCTCCGTTGCCGCACTCGCCAAGGACTATCTATCCCCCGTTGCATTGTCCTCCACCGGAGAGCTCGCGGGGCTTCTGCACGATATCGGCAAGTTCACACCAGAATTCAATGCCTATCTGGAGAAGGCCACTCACGGAGAACATGTGGTCAAAGGTAGCGTGATCCACACCTTCGCAGGCGTGCGCTACATGCTGGAGCACTTCCATTCTGCGGATGCTCCCCCGACCTTTTCCGATCTCGCGGCGGAACTCATCGCGGCCAGCGTCGGAAGTCACCATGGTCTGTTTGACCTCTGGGATGAGCGCCACCAGAACGGCTTTGACCATCGTCTTTGTCATCAGCCAGAGTACGACAAGCGCGCCATCGCTGCCTTCCTGGCCGAATGCACCTCGGCAGATACGCTCAAGGGGCTCTATCAGCAGGCCGGGCAGGAGATCAGCACCTTTTACATGCACAAGCTATGCCCGTGGGTCAGCTCCACTGATGAGCTATACCTCGCATTGAGCCTGCTGACCCGCCTGATCACATCCGCCATCGTTGATGCAGATCGCACAGACACCCGCTGCTTCATGGAGAATCAGCCGCTGCCCACGGACAGTCTCCCCGCGTGGGATGCCTGTGCCAAGAGGCTCCATGCATACCTTGACACTTTCTCCGCCGAAACTCCCATTCAGCAAGCCCGCCGGATCTTCTCCGACTGCTGTGCTGCCGCGGCCGAGCAAGCCCCCGGCCTGTACCGCCTCGATCTCCCCACTGGTGGTGGAAAGACGCTGGCTGCGCTGCGTTATGCTGTACTCCATGCCAGCAAGCACCACATGCGCCGGGTTTTCTACATTGCGCCGTTGCTGTCGATCATCGACCAGAACGCCGAATCCATCCGAAAGGCCGTCGGGGACAGCATGGCCGTGCTGGAGCATCATTCCAACATCGTCCATGAGGACTTGTCGCCCGAAAAGCTGAAGAAAACGGAGCTCTTGCAGGAAAACTGGGATGCGCCGCTGATCATCACGACGCTCGTTCAGCTGCTGGAAACGCTTTTCAGCGGCAAAATGGCTTCCGTCCGCCGTTTCCACTGCCTGTGCAACAGTGTGATCATCATCGACGAGGTGCAATCCCTGCCGCCGAAGCTGCTTTCGCTGTTCAACTGCGCGGTCAATTTCCTGACACAATGCTGCGGCACAAGCATCGTACTGTGTTCCGCGACCCAGCCTGTTTTCGACAGCAACAAAGTCCAGCATCGAATGCTGCCCAGTACGCGGCTTGTCAGCGAAGCACTTTTCAACCAATATGCACCGATCTTCCGCAGAACTGCCATCACGGATGCTGGCTCCTGCGATCTGGATGAACTGGCCGCCCATGCGACGGCCCTCCTTGACACACACGACAGCCTGCTGATCGTCTGCAACACCAAGCGCGAGGCCGCCGAGCTGTTCAGCCGCTTTGCAGACAGGACGGGCATCCGCCGCTTCCACCTGTCCGCCGGGATGTGCATGGCCCACCGCAAGCAGGTGCTTTCCAGGATGGAGGACGCCTTGCGCGCCCACGAGAAGCTGATCTGCGTGTCGAGCCAGTTGATCGAAGCCGGCGTTGATGTCAGCTTCAGCGCCGTCATCCGCCTGTCCGCCGGATTGGACAATATCGTGCAGACGGCGGGCCGCTGCAATCGCCACGGCGAGCATGACACGCTTCAGCCGGTGTACATCTGTCAGATGAAGAACGAAAAGCTGGGCTCGTTGCACGAGATCCGCAACGCACAGACAGCCCTCGATGTGCTCCTGGCGGAATTTCGCCGCGATCCCGCCCGCTATGGGCACGACCTGGCCTCCGATGCCGCCGTCCGCGATTATTACACCGCCCTGTACGGCAATATGCCCCCAAACTACCAAGACTACTGCATACGGGATCACACCCTCTGGGAATGGCTGTCCACCAATCATCAATTTCGGTCTGACACTGGGGAAACCGCCGCCTATCATCTTAACCAGGCCTTCCGCACGGCCGGCGATGCATTCAAGGTGTTTGACGATGAAAGCATCAGCGTGCTCGTTCCCTATGAAGAAGGTGCAGATCTCATCGCCCAGCTGGCCGAGCTTTGCGACGACTATGACATCAAGCAGGCCCGCGAGCTGCTGGACAAGGCCAAGCCCTACACCGTGTCCGTTACCCATGCGCAAATCGAGCGTATGATGGGCAAAAACATGCTCTACACGCGGCTGAATGACAGCATCTACATCCTCAACGACAATCATTATGACGATCACACAGGCATAAAGGAGGGAGACGATCTGTGCAGCACCCTAATATTGTAGAATTCGAGGTGTACGGCCCCTATGCCCTTTTCTCTGATCCGCTGATGCGCGTTGGCGGCGAAAAGAACAGCTATCAGGTGCCGACCTACGAAGCCCTCAAGGGCGTGCTCGCTTCGGTCTACTGGAAACCCACCATCATCTGGTACATCGACGAAGTCCGCATCATGAACCAGATCCAGACCGAGGTGAAAAGCATCCGCCCCATCAAGTACAACGGCGGCAACGATCTGGCGTACTACACATACCTGAAAGACTGCCGCTATCAGGTGCGGGCGCATTTCGAGTGGAACATGAACCGCCCGGAGCTCGCCGCTGACCGCAACGAAAACAAGCATCACGAAATTGCGAAGCGAATGATCCGCCGCGGTGGCCGCCGGGATGTTTTCCTTGGCACGCGGGAATGTCAGGCCTATGTGGAGCCCTGCATTTTCGGCGAGGGTGAAGGTTATTACGACGACCTGCCCCAGCTCAGCTTCGGCGTGATGTACCACGGCATGACCTATGCCGACGAGGCCTATTCAGATGAAACGCAGGGCAAGATGACCGTCAACCTATGGCGGCCTGTGATGGAGAAGGGCATCATCCGCTTCCCGCGTCCCGAAGAATGCCCGATGCACAAGCCCATCAAGGACATGAGGATGAAGATCTTCGGCACCGAACAGGACAACTTCTCCGGCCTTGCTGAATATGGGGAGGTGACGTAATGGGGCTTTTGCAAAAGACGCTGGAAACCTACGAAGCCATGGCGCGTCTTGCCGGTCACTATGAGGAAGGCAAGGAACCCCTGGCCCCCGTCGGACACATCGTCACCAAGGCACAGATCGAAGTCACCATTGATGTGGACGGTTGTTTCGTGTCCGCCCGGCCCGCTGATGCGGAGAAGAAGATCATCATTCCCGTCACTGAACGATCTGGCGGCAGATCAGGCACCGTGATCGCTCCGCATCCGCTCTGCGACAAGCTGGACTACCTGTCCGGACAAACGCCTGAGAAACTGGATGCCTATCTCGCTCAGCTGACGGCGTGGGCGACCTCCACTCACAGCCATCCCAAGGCCATTGCCGTCCTGCGCTACATGGAAAAGCTGACACTGCGGACGGATCTGCTCGTGGCGGGGCTGTCTGCCGATAAGGAGAAGGATTTGGTCTGCTGGCGTGTCGTGGGTGGCGGTCTTGAAGCCAGCTCCGCCGTGTGGGAGGACATCTCGCTGATGCAGGCGTATACCGCCTGGTACCTGTCGCAGCAGCAGGGCGAAAAGCAGCTCTGCATGCTGACCGGCGAGGAAAGCTTCATCACATGGCAGCATCTGAAAGGCGCTTTTTCGCTCAATGGCAATGCCAAGATCATTTCCGCGAATGATTCATCCAATTTCACCTACCGCGGCCGTTTTGCCGACCCCGACGAAGCGGCCTCCCTGAGCTACATCGCCTCACAGAAAGCACACAACGCGTTAAAGTGGCTCATCAGCTCCCAGGGAACCATTCAGGGCAGTCGCGCCTTCGTCGCATGGAATCCCAAGGGTAAGCCGATCCCCAAGCCCACGCTGCCGCTCCCAGGAAAGTTCGATGAAGCACCTGCCCTGCCGACCTACAAGAGCTATCGCGACGATCTGCGCAGAAAGCTGGCCGGATATGGCGATGCGTTGGAAGCCAGCGATCAGGTCATCATCGCCGCCTTTGATGCGGCCACCACAGGGCGGTTGGCCATCACCTACTATAACGAACTGCTGGGCTCGGATTTCCTGGCGCGCCTCGCCCACTGGGAGGAGAGCTGCTGCTGGGCCTACAACCACCGCAGCATTTCCAGCCCTTCCCTGTCCTCCATCATTGATTTTGCCTTTGGCACACCACGCGGCACGCCGGAGACCGTCAGGGCGGACGACGACCTTGTCGCAGGCAATATGCAGCGTTTGCTTGCCTGCCGCATTGACCAGGCGGCCTTTCCGCTGGACATCATGCGCGCGATCGTCACCCGCGCAGGCAACCTGCAAATATACGGCGAAACGAACCGGCGCAAGCTGCTCTATACCACTTGCGCCGTCATCCGAAAATATCACCTCGACCACACGAAGGAGGCGTTTGACTTGGCACTGGAACCCGAACGCAAAGACCGCAGCTATCAATGGGGCCGTCTGTTAGCGGTCATGGAGAAGATCGAACGCGACACCTACGACGAAACGGAAAAGCGCGAAACGAACGCGATCCGCTTGCAGTCCGTTTTCGTACAGCGCCCCGGCTATGCCGCAAAGCTCATCATGGATCAGCTCAAAACGGCTTACTATCCTCGCCTGTCCGTTGGCGCACGCGTCCATTATGACCGTCTGATCGGTGAGATCATGGAGCAGCTGTCGCAATTCGACCATGCTGACTACGGCAAGCCCCTGACGGAAACCTATTTGCCCGGCTATTATCTGCAAAAGAATGCGTTCTACACCAAAAAGTCCGAGGAAGAAACGGAGGAAGAATGACCATGATGTTTGATAAGAAGATCGACTTTGCCATGCTGATTTCTGTCACAAACGCCAATCCGAATGGTGATCCGCTCAATGGCAACCGCCCCCGCACGGATTACAAGGGCTTTGGTGAAATGTCCGATGTGTGCATCAAGCGCAAGATCCGCAACCGCATGCAGGACTTGGGCCATCCTATCTTCGTTCAGTCCGACGATCGCGCTGACGACGGCTGCATCAGCCTGAAGGGGCGCGCCAAAGAGTTGGAAAAGATCAAGAACCAGGATGACTTTGCCCGCACCGCTTGCGCCAAGTGGCTGGATGTGCGTACCTTTGGGCAAGTGTTTGCTTTTCACGGTTTCGAATGCAAATCCGTGGGTGTGCGTGGCCCGCTGTCCATCCACCAGGCGGTCAGCATCGACCCGGTGGACGCCTACTCCATGCAGATCACCAAGAGCGTCAGCGGCGAGCGCAAGAACGAGTCCGAGCGCGGCAGCGACACCATGGGCATGAAGCATTTCGTGCGTTTCGGACTGTACCAGATCAAGGGCTCGATCAATGTGCAGCTGGCAGAAAAGACCGGCTTCTCCCAGGAGGATGCGCAGATCGTGAAGGAAGCGTTACGGACGCTCTTTGTCAACGATACTTCTTCCGCCCGTCCTGACGGCAGCATGGAAGTCGTCCGCATTTTCTGGTGGGAGCACAACTGCAAGGACGGCCAGTATTCCTCCGCGAAGGTGCATCGCCTGCTGAAGGTGAAGCACAAGGACGGCGTGGATGCCCCCACCTCCGTCGAGGATTATGAGATCCTGCTTGATGAACTACCCGGCCTTGCCTGCGAAGTGATTGAGGGCATGTGATATGCCCCGCGAGCCGCTCCAGCTTTCCGGCTTGCAGCATTATGCCTATTGCCCCCGCCAGTGGGCGCTGATCCACCTGGAACAGCAATGGCATGAAAATGACCGCACGGCTGACGGACGGATCTTCCACGACCGTGCGCATGATGGCCCGGAACACGAGCTGCGCGGTGATCTGCTGATCCTCCGCAGGCTGCGCGTGTTCTCGGACACATTAGGGGTCAGCGGCACCTGTGATGTAGTGGAATTTCACCGGATGGATGAGGGCATCCCCCTGCGCGGCTACGAGGGGCGCTGGAAGCTCTATCCCGTGGAATACAAAAGGGGTGAACCCAAGCCCGGCAATGCAGA
This sequence comes from uncultured Faecalibacterium sp., assembly GCA_964542315.1. Taxonomy (GTDB): domain Bacteria; phylum Bacillota; class Clostridia; order Christensenellales; family Aristaeellaceae; genus UBA11524. Next base: position 10,341 of record CAZIUA010000079.1, read on the forward strand.
TCGCCTACAGCTGTGCGCGCAGGCCATGTGCCTGGAAGAAATGCTGCTTTGCGACATCCCCGAAGGCAGCTTGTTCTATGGGGGGACGCGTCGGCGGGAGATCGTCCAGCTGGACGCGGCGCTGCGTGCAGAGGTCGTCGCATCGCTGGCGCAAATGCACAAATATGCGCAGGCAGGCCACACACCGAAGGCCAAGCCGACCAAGGGTTGCAATGCCTGTTCCCTGCGGGACATCTGCGTTCCCAAGCTCGTTCGGACATCCGATGTGGCCTCCTATATCAGGAGCAGATTGGAGGATGATGGATGAGAAAGCTGCTGAACACCCTCTACATCACCAGTGAAAACCTGTTTCTGTCCTGCAATAACGGCAATGTTGTTGTCAACCGCGGGAACGAGGTGGTATCCCGCTTTCCCCTTCTGAACCTTGAAGGCATCGTGACCTTCTCCTATGCCGGGGCGACGCCTGCCCTGATGGGCGAATGCGCTCAGCGCGGCATCCAGCTGACTTTCATGACCTCGAATGGACGCTTTCTGGCCCGGGTGAACGGCATGAGCCAGGGCAATGTGCTGCTGCGGCGAGAACAATACCGCATTGCGGACAGCGAAGTGCGCCGCTGCCGGATCGCCCGCAACATGATCACCGGGAAAGCATTCAACAGCCGCTGGGTACTGGAGCGGGCCTTGCGCGACCATGCCCTGCGCATCGACCAGGCGAAAGTGAAGGCCGTTTCCGAACGGTTGCAGCAAGCCCTCCCGCAGATCCAGCAAACAGAGGATCTCGATCTCCTGCGCGGTCTGGAGGGCGAAGCAGCGGTTCAGTATTTCAGCGTATTTGATGAGCTGATCCTCAGCCAGAAGGCTGACTTCACCTTTGACGGCCGCAACCGCCGTCCTCCGCAGGACAATGTGAATGCAATGCTTTCCTTCGCCTACTCCCTGCTGGCCAACGATTGCGCCGCTGCGCTGGAAACAAACGGCCTGGATGCCTATGTCGGCTTCCTGCATCGTGATCGTCCGGGGCGAAAGTCCCTTGCGCTCGATCTGGAGGAGGAGCTGCGTGCGCCCTTTGCAGACCGCTTGGTGCTTACGCTCATCAACAACCGCATCATACAGGACAAGCACTTCGACCGACAGGAAAGCGGCGCGACCCTGCTGAACGATGCCGGACGCAAGCTTTTTCTGAAGCACTGGCAGGAGAAAAAGCGGGACGAGATCACGCATCCCTATCTGAAAGAGAAGATGCCCTGGGGGCTGGTTCCCCATGTTCAGGCCCTGCTGCTTGCACGCTACATCCGCAATGACCTGGATGACTATCCGCCATTCCTATGGAAATAGTCGCGCAAAACGCCCATTGCAGGAGGTGGAACGATGCTGATCCTGATCACCTACGACGTCAACACCACCACGGCCGCCGGGAAACGCCGGTTGCGGATGGTCGCCAAGAAATGCGTCGCCCATGGAACCCGCGTGCAGAACTCCGTCTTTGAATGCGTCCTGGACAACGCACAATTCAAGCTGCTCCGCCACGAGCTTGAGCAGACCATTGATCCAGCCTGTGACAGCCTGCGCTTTTACACGCTGGGCAACAATTACCAAAGCAAAGTGACCCACATCGGGGCCAAAGAGACCTACGAGATCGAAGGGGATCTCATTCTCTGACCCATGCGAACCGCAAGCGATCATAAAACGCCTGTGAGGTTCGCACCACATCAAGCCGGAATATCAGCCTGATACGCCGCTATTCCGTGCCCGCGTCCCGCTCATACCGGGACGAAAATCGGAACCCTTTGTCAGAAACAACCAATATTGCCCGCGTGTACGTTGGTTGTTTCTGCTGTCCCACCCCGCCCGGGGTGGGTGGATTGAAAT
>CAZIUA010000080.1:0-11579 GCA_964542315.1 uncultured Faecalibacterium sp.
GGGTCGTCCGGCAGCTTGAGCTTGGTCTGGAAGTTGTTCTTCACATAGCCCGTCATGCCGTCGTATTCGACCTTGCACCATTCCTCGCCATATTCCACGACGGTGAAATTCGTGCGGGCCTTGAGGCTCACCAGGACATTGTCCACCGCGAACCAGCTTTCATCATCCTTCAGCGGCTCGGCATGGAAGACGGAGCCCGCCGGGGCGATCATCTTCACCGTCGTCAGGCTCGGGCCCATGTTGGACAGCTGCTTGCCCGTCTGCGGGTGGTTGTTGATCTGGTTGGCCGGATACTGCCCAGGCAGATAGGGCTGCAGAAAGGTGAACAGCAGCAGCACCGCCAGCACGATCAGCAGGAACACCGCGACCTTGTTCTTGAAGAACACGCGCAGGGTGCTCTGCCAGTAGGAATAATTCGAATAGCCGCTCTTTTCCGCGGCGGATGCGTCGTATTCCGCCAATTCGAACAGATCGTCCTCATTGACTTCGGGCTGTTCCAGGTCGGCCTTGAGCTGGTCTGCGAGCGCCTGCTCCAGCCCGGCACTCTTATGATCCTTGATGCTGGCCATCAGCGCGCTCCCTCCTTCTTCACAAAGCTGATACGCGGGTCGATCATGCCCATCAGCAGATCGCCCAGCAGCAGTCCGACGATGCCGATGCAGCTGTAGATCATCACCAGCGCCTGCACCATCGGATTATCCTGGCGGCCAATGACGTCCACCAGCAGGCCGCCCATGCCGGGGATGGAATACAGGGATTCGATGTAGATCGAACCGCTGATGGTGTACAGAAGCGACGTGGGGATATACTGGATCATCGGCACGAAGGCATTGCGGAAGACATGCTGCATCATGATCTTCTTTTCCGGAACGCCCTTGGCGCGCGCCAGGCGGACATAATCCTTGTTCATCTCGTCCACCATATAGCGCCGCAGCCACATCGCGTAGGACGCCGTGCTGCCCAGGGACATCGACACCACCGGCAGGATCCAGCTGACGTAGTTATTCGCGTCAAAGAGCATGGGGACATGCAGCGCGCCCGTGCCGTACATCTGGATGAAGATGTAATACACCGCCGAGGGGACGGCGTTGATGAAGACGATGTACGCCGTGCCGATCTTATCCCAGAATTTGCCCTTGCTGCGCGCCATGGCGGTGCCCAGGGGGATGCCCAGGATCAGCGACAGCGCCATGGAGAGCACGCCGAGCTTGATGGAGATGGGCGCCTTCTTCGCGATGATGCCGGAAATGGACGCACCGGCGCTATACCGCGCGGACGTGCCCAGATCGCCGGTGAAGAGGCCCTTGAAGAAATCCCAGAGCTGCACGGGGATGGGGTCATTCAGGCCCAGCTGCTCCAGTTTGGCGTTGATGATGGCGTCATCCGCCTTCTCGAAATTGTCGAAATAGCCTTCGATGGGCATCTGCCGGAGCAGCACGAACACCACGGTGATGATGATGCACAGGGTGATCAGGGATGAAGCGAGGCGCTTCAGGGTGTACTTGAGCATATACTTTCACAACCTTTTATCGGGCGATACACGCCCGCATCGGGGCATGCGAAGGGGGGAAATGCGCGTTTTGCATCTTCCGAATGACGCATCATTACCCGGGTGACATGCGTCGCCCGGGTAATGACACATTGGAATGCATCGGGTTATTCAGCGGCCTCCGCGATGGCGGCGCGTTCCTCGATCCACTGGTCGTATGCATCCCAATACTGGTCGGTATTCATGGGTGCATCCAGCAGCTGCTGACCCTTATAGCGCTCATTGGAGATGCCGCAGGGGGCATACTGCGCCTGGAAGGGGTTCAGGCGGGAGGCCGTATAGCCGCCATTGTTATAGCCGTAGGGAATGACGAGGGCGTTGCTGATCAGGAAGGCTTCCGCCTCGGCGAACGCGTCATAGCGGGCCTGCAGATCGTCGGTGATGGCACGGGCAGCCTCCACCAGCTTGTAATACTCGCTCTTGCCGTTCTCGTCCAGGTACTCCGTGGCCAGCTCAGGCCAGTTGTAGCTGTTGTCGTAGAACGGATCGGTGTAGGTGTTGGGATCAGCGTAATCCGGGCCCCAGTTGCACTTCATCAGCGCATAGTTGCCGCCGCGGCGCACCTGATTGAGGAAGCCGGTGGACGGGCCAGCCTCGACGATGATGTCGATGTAGTCACTGCCCAGGAGCGCCTCGAGCTGCTGCTCGACGACGACGCACTCCTCCGCCCAGGAGGTGCTGGAGGGATTATAGGGCATGAGGATCTTGACGGGGAAGGTCGCACCGGCAGCGGTCAGCTCCTCCACCGCAGCGGCCTTGTACGCCAGGGCCTGCGCCTCATCGAAATTGTCCGCACCCGCCTCGGTGATGGGAGCCAGCGCGCCCATAGTGGTGTAGTCCACGCCCTTGATGGTGATGAACTCCGCCGGGGTGATGGTGTAGGACAGCAGCGCCTCGGGATTATCCGGCTCCATGACCAGCTTGGCCTTCACGCGGTCCAGGCCGTAGTAGATGGAGCGGCGGAAGTTGACGTTGTTGACGGCGAGCTTCCAGTTTTCCGGCTCATAGGCGGCATCGAAGTTCGGATCGAAGTTGAAGGCCCAGAAGTAGGAGTAGAAATTGCTCTGGCGCGCAGGGCGGATCAGCTCGGACTTTTCCGGATCCTTCAGCCATTCCGCCGCAATGGCGGAGGTGATGGTGGCATCATCGCAGTCACCACGCGCGAACAGCGTGGGCGAGATGGTGCTGGCTTCCTTGTTGTAGGTCTGCTCGATGCGGTCGATGTAGACATGCTCAGCATCCCAGTTATTCTCGTTGCGGGCATAGACGCGGCGCTCCTGAGGCTTGAACTCCGCCAGGTAGAACGCACCGCAGTACAGCAGGTTGTCATTGCTGGTGGCCACGCCGAAATCAGCGCCCTTTTCCGCCAGGAAGTCCGCGTTGACGGGCATGAAGCACACATAGGTCAGCATGGACAGGAAGTAAGGCACGGGCTCGATAAGGGTATACTGGAGGGTATAGGTATCCAGCGCCTTGACGCCGACGGTGTCAAAGGACATGACAGGATAGGGCTCCTCCCCTTCCGCGGGGGTGCTGGTGCCAAGGTAATACGCCTCGGCGCCCTCCACGACGGAATAGAAGATATTCGCCGTGGCGGAAGCATTCTTCGCGTCCAGCAGATAGCGCGCCGCGCTGACGAAGTCATCCGCCGTCACATTGGCGTAGACCGTGCCGTCCCCGCGCACCCACTTGGCATCCTCGCGCAGGTGGAAGGTGTAGGTCAGCGCATCCGCATCGTACTCCCAGGTCAGCGCCAGGGAGGGCTGGATCTGGCCGTAGCTGTCATACTCCACCAGGGTGTCGATGACATTCGCCGCCAGGGTGAATTCATTGGTGGTCGCGGTGGTCAGGTAATTCAGGGAGGTGAATTCACCCGAATACAGGGTGCGGTAGACCGCAGATTCCTCCGCGGTGGCGGGCATCGCAACCGCAGTGAGCATCAGCATCAGGCTGAGCACAAGTGCCAGCATTCTCTTCATACGCCTTGTTTCTCCTTTCCCACATGGCAGGGGCATACCTAAGGTCGCCTACTTATACAGTGTTTATTCTACCATAGATTTTGTCCAATTGCAATTCCCATACACAGAAAATGCAGTTTTCATCTTAAAGCACGCAATATTCCGCCAATTCCGCCGACGTATCGGTCTGGCGCATCGAAAACGACATTTCCGCGCCGATGCGCTCGATCTCGCCGCTCTGGTTGTCATACGGATCTGCGCGCAGGGCGGTCAAGTCCGGCTGAAGCGCCGCCTGGAACGCACGGTTCGCCGCCATGCGCATCGGATCGATATTGCCGAAATAAAAGCGGTGGCGCGTTTCGCTGCCGCTGCGGTATGCACTGCCGCCATAGCTGCAATCCGCAAAGAGCCAGCCCCAGCCCTCCAGGTAGAACTGCGCCCAGTCGTGGCTGCCGGTGTAGTCCGGTGAAATGGACAGGCCGCTCTGCCAGCGCGCAGGGATGCCGCCCAGCCGGCACAAGAGGATGAACAGCAGCGTCTGCAGGCCGCAATCGCCCCGCAAATTCACCGCGCAGTATTCATTCAGGTGGTCGATCTGGAAATAGTCGCGCATGAAGGCGTACTCCACCTGCGTGGTGACGAAGGCATAGTACCGCCAGGCTCTTTCCGCCGGTGTCTGTGCGCCCTGAGCCAATTCGTCCGCCAGATGGCGCAGATAGGGCGTGAAGCGCATGTACGCGCCGCTTTCCGCCAGATCCTCCGCACAGGGCGGAAGCGCATCGGGATACAGCGGCTCCTCCGGCGCGGCCTCCCCCAACGGATCGGCATAGCGGATCTCGCTGACATAGCAATACCGCAGCGAAAACGGCTGATTCGCCTCCAGCGTCCGCCGCCAATGCGCCGTTCGGGCGGGCGCATCCGCAGGCGCGATGCCATCCGGATCCCCCTTGAGCAGGACGATCCCACTTTGCTGCGCCGCTTCCGCCGGGAATGGCAGATGCACCAGATATTCGCCCGGCACAAAAGCATCATCCTCCAAGCGGATGCCGGTCTCCAGCGTGATCCGGCAGACCATGCGGCCCTTCTCACGCAGGGTAGCAATCATCGGGTCGAGCCATTCATGCTGCGGCTGCACCGCGATGCCTGCCTGCCGCATCAGGTCCGGCTGCTTGGCCAGCGTCCGGTGGAAGCGCACGAAATAGCGCTTCTCCCCGCCGATGTAGATAAAGTCGATTTTACCCTGATCCTCCAGGTCGTCAAACTGCATTTCCGTCACCGTCGGAACGACCTCACGCAGCTTGTCCAGCGCCTGCGCCCGATCCCAGGGATACTGCGTGGGCAGGCGGCGGATGCGCTCCCGCTCGACGATCAGCCGCTGACGCAGCATGTCGGGCAGCGTCCCCGCCAGCCTCCGGTCGATGGCGCGCGCCGCTCCGTTCAGGTCACCCGCCCACTTCCGCTTGAGGATGTCCTCCGGCAGCGGCACCATCAGCGTGTCCACATATGCATTCATCAGTCTTCCCCCTTCGCATCTCCGCTTGTCGCATACGCCCATTATATCACGTTCGCACAGGGATGCAAGGGGGGATGACTCGCCTTTCCAAACACAAAAACCAGGCCTGACCGACGATGGAACGCCGATCCGGCCCGGTGTTTTTTTACATGGGGCATCTATGCGAACTGTTACAGCGCTTCGATCTGCAGGCCACCCATACCAAGGCTCGTTTTGATCCCCAGCCCTGCATAAGGGGCAAAACACAGCAGCATCCTGACGACTTCCTGCAAGGGGGCTGGCAAATGGGTATCCAGTACGACCTGCCCCACAAAGGCCGGAATACGCGTCTGTTTCAGCGGATGGCGCACCGTTTGCAGGCGATAATCGGTGATATGCAGCCCGTGCAGAATGGCCTGCATCGCATCCGGATCGTCCAGCGTGATCTCCGGGAAGCAAGCATTCCAGCGATTCGTCAGCGATTGCAAGATCAGCCCCTCCTGGGGGAAGATCACATAGCGCTCGTTCTGTTTGAACGATGTCGGCGAGAGAAAGCGCAATGCATATCGATGGCTCTCCGGCATTTGGCGCGAACGCTGAAGAATCTCCTGTGCGGATGCAATCTGCACGACATTCCGTTCAGTCAACAGCACCATCTGCTGGTGTAATTCCGCTTTTTCAGCCTGGATCAGCACAGGTTTGAGAGATTCTGCGATCTCTTCATTAAGCAGATTGATCGTCCATCGCTCGCACTTTTTCACGCTGTCATACCATACAAACTGGCTGACAGGATGGATCCCCTGCTCGTGCAGTCGCTCCCCCTCTTCCGCAGAGAGATGGGAGATCAGCCAAGCGTACAACGGATATGCAAGCGCAGCTGATGGTGATGCACTTGAGCGTTTCAAAGTAAAGGTGATCTGCGTTATCATTGTATGCTGACCTCACATACGCCAAAGTGATAGAGCTGATCGTTGACGCGTCCGTACTTCTCCATATGAGGAGAGATCCCCACAGCTACATCTTCTTCGTGCCGATGCCGCCTGAAGGACCGTGCCAGCAACGCAGATGTAGTTTCCAGCCCATTCCTGTCCCCCAGATAAGGATAGGTCAGGGTTTTGCTGAAGTAGCCTGCACCGCCGCCCAGATACAGCAGATTCCGCTGGTTGCGCGGCACCGCGCCATCCGTCTTGCCAAAGGCCGCATCGTCCGGAACGTACACGGTCTCCCCCGACAAGGCGCTCTGGAATGCACCCATATCGTTGATCGGGATCCAGCTTTGCTTTTTCACTCGTTTGCGAAGCTGCGGAGGAAGCTCCCGCTTTCCTTCTGCGCTGATGCAGGGCTTAGGCAAATAGAAGACGTCCTGTCCGGACACTGTCCGCCAGGGCATGCTGTCGCTCAAGAGCAGCTCTCCGCATTCAACCCACCTGCAGAGGCGTTCGATCCCTGCATCCCCATGAAGGGACCGCGCCACATGGCAGAGCGCAGAAAACAGCGTGTCCGCACAGAAATGGTCCGCTGTGCTGGACAATGACAACGACGAATCCGACGATCCGAAGTGAACGGCTCGATCAAAGCGGAGCTTAAGCAGGCAATAATCCATAGCGTTCCACCTTCTTAAAACTCGCCATCAGCTCTTCCAGCGGCATTTCCGACTGGATCTGCGTGAACGAGAAGTTCTCAAATGCGATACATCCGCTTCCGCGCGAGCCATGACCGCCCAAGTAATCAAGCTGGAGGAGCTTCATCGCCTGAGCCAGCAGCCGGAAGTCCTCCATCGCTTCCGCCTCATTCACCACGTCATAGACAATACGCACGCCGAACACCACGCCCGGCACGACACGCTCGATCGAACGCGGATTGGCCACAGAAGTCTTGCGGTTAATGGTGTTTTCCGCCTTCACCTCCGTCATGGAGGAATGAACAAAGTCTTCCGCATTTGTCACAAAGCAGTCAGAGAACTGAAAGCGCGAGCGCATCACCGGATCTGCTGAGCCGAACATCCGCTGGATCTGTGCAGCATCTTTCTTGAAATCCGGCATCTGGTTGACATCTTTGCACATGCTCCTGGCCAACAGCGAGCGCAGTTTTCCCTTTAGGCTGCTGCCGGGAACGATAGGCGTCATCGTCATCGGATCACGCACGATCGGCAGATCCACCGCACCAATGGCCGAAAAAGAGCTTGAGGCACCAATATGCAAGCCTGTAACAACCTTCATGCTGCAATACAGCACCACTTTTCCGTACATGTCAATTCTCCTTTCCGCCAAGGAAACGATGATATGCCACAAGCGCTTCCATATAGTAAGCAAAACGGATCAGCTTTTCTCTTTGATCTCCGATGCCCGCCAAGTAAGACAGCAGTTCCGCCTGCTGAACGAAGGTCTTCACGCCTTCATCGCGTCCTGCGTCATACACCACACGCACGCGCATGCGCATCAGCTTCATCTGGCTCTCCGGCAGGAGTTTTCCCTCCTTGCGTAGGCTTTCCGCATTGTAGATATCGATCACAAGCGTCAGGAATCCGCGCAGCTTGCTGGTCTTGATGCTCGTCGCGACCTTTTGCATCACCTTTTCAGCCGCTCCCACATAATCAGCAGGGACATTTTTCGGGGTGATCGGCGCAGGGGTGTTCATCGTATTTTGCTGGTAGGGCTGTCCGCCCCACTGCTGGCCATTTCTCATGCCGGTCATTTCACTCGTCCGCCTTTCTGTTCATGTACACAAACAGGTAAATGGCTGTGATCAGCTCACGGCGATCCCGCGGCTGACAGGCCCAGCCATACATCTGCCTGGAAAAATCCTCATACAGCTTGAACGTTGGACTGCTCTCCTTCGGACGCAGCCTGGCCAGCATATAGGCAAAGCGCGCCAAATTCAGCTTTTCCGTTTCCGCCTGCCGAAGCAGATCAAGCAGTCGATACAGGAAAGCTTGGCCACGCTCATCCTGCCTCACGAAAAAACGGCGCAGGCATTCCAGCTTTCTTCCCATGACTTCCGTCGCCAGGACTGGCCAGGCGTAGGTATGGCTTTGAAGTGGATTGAAGAAAGATACAGCGTTCTTTTCCGGCTCAGCCTTTGCACGCTGTTCCAGGTCAGCCGTCTCCTCCGCTGCGGCACGAATGGGATAGGTCGCAGGGAAGATCCCCACACCGCCGCTGATGGTCAGCGCACCGCCATTGAATGCTTCAAACTGCCGATGAATACGCATCGCCGCTTCAATGACATGATCCCAGGCACCAAGCAGAAACACATCATCGCCGCCTGAATAGACCACGGACACGCTCAGTTCGCCTTCCTCCGTGATGACCTGACGCATATATCGCTTGAAGAACAGGGACAACTGACGCGAAAGTGCCGCTGTACGCGCGAGCGTCACATAGCGATACCTTTCTTTCAAGTCAGGGCTATCCTGCTTTTCAAAGCCAGCCACGAAGGCATGTCCCAGATCATCCACATCCATCCGGCAGACAGCCAGACGATGGATACCGGTCGAATCGTCAGCCAGAGCCTCATTTTGATTGCTGGCGAAATAGTCGCACACATCCAGCGGTGTGCTGTATTTCAGATCGACCAGCGCCCGATTCTTGGTGTAAATGCGAACGACGCGCTGATCGGCTGCCAACCGCTGACGGGCCGTCGCCTCATCCAGGATGGACAGAAACACCTCGCCATCCTGCGAAGGCAACAGGATATCATACCCGGCCCCGGGATCCGCTGTGACATAATAAGCCCAGCGTGCCGCATCCTGGTCTTTGGCCGAGATCCGTTCGAACCGGTCGCACCAGGGGCAGCGGTTCGATCACAGGACATTTGTGCTGCCGCATACAGTGCATTCGCGGCCATCAAGGTTTTCCTGCACATAATTGAGCCGCAGCAGCTGTTCAGCCGAATAGCGATGGAGCTTCTTGCGGCTGATGGCGGCGGAGACCGTGCGGAAGATGGCCTTATACGGCGCAGACGCTGCAGGCGTGTTGGTCAGATCATCCGCTGAACAGGCCGCTCAGCCGTGCGCCAGATAGAGGCGGATACCGAACTGTTCCATCAGCCAGTCGTTCATATCTGCATTGACGCGCTGCACATGCTCCAGCGCGTCTTTTGTGTTGCGCAGCAGGATGTAGCAGTGTCCGCCGCCGCTGTAGATCAGATTGGCTCGGCTCAGCCCGCAGGCAGAGAGTACCGAATCCACATAATGTTCCATCAGCGGCTCCAGGAAGAACGAGCGGCTGCGGAGAGAGCACTGTGCGCCCTTGGTGGCCACGGTGTAGATGAATTTCTGGATGCCAGAGCAATCCGCAGAATACATAAGGAAGGCTTTTTCCTGGCGGAAACCGCCCGCACTGCACAGATGTCTGCGTTCCGCCGGCCGTCCATTGGCCAGGAGGTATTCGCTGATGCACGCACTCACCGCGGCGGTCAGCTTCAGGTGGTCAAAGAGAGACACATCCGGCTGCGTCCCCCGCCGGACAGACGCCGGGACATTCGCGGTGCAGCGCGCCAGCAGGGCATCCAGCCAGGCCTCGTCCAGCGTGGCCCGTTTCAAGCCGTCGGACAGCTCCCGCAGCAACTGTGCGTATCGGTCCGGCGTGACGCGGCCATTCGGCACAGGCAGATGAAGTCGGCCGTCATGGAACGTCGGTGGGATCGTCAGCCGCGGATGCTGGCCATTCAGGTGGGTGAACACCGAGCACAGCGGCAGGGATGCATCGAACGTATTGTCCGTGCCTTCCTCCGGGCCGACATCCGCCATGGATGCAACGGCATTGGCTGCGCTGATGATGCACGCAAGGCCATCCTGCGCGGGTGTCCGCCAGCGAAGCCCGGCCAGCACGGGCTGCCAGGCCGAATCCGTCAGGCGGGCCGACAGCCACGCATGCCCGGCCGCGGACTGCGCCCGCTTTTCTCCGGCACGAACGACCAGCTTGCCCACATCATGGAGCAAGCCGGCAGCTGTGGCTTGCAATGTTTGAGGATTCAAAGGATCACCTCCGATGGGATGTTGGGGTGCCCCCTTGCAGGGATAAGTTGTTTCACCCTCCCCATCATCCCACGAAGGTGCGACCACTGCCGTTTCCGTCCCCTTGCGGGGATAAGTTGTTTCGAGATGCCGTGTCTTCCCGGCCGTGGAGCACCCGCAGGAACGGCACCGCAACATACAGGCTGATCTCCGCCCTTTGCAGGAGTCGGTTGAGCTGCCGCTCGAGGGTGCGTTTTTCCGCCGGAAGGACCTTTTCCAGCCTGTCCGGGGCGAGGATCTTGCGCCCATTGACCGTCTCCACAAAATCGGAAAGAGCGCAGGGCAGGCTGATCTCCAGCAGACGCAGAACCAGGTGGGTCAGGAAGGGATTCAGCCGGAGCACAAATTCGGAATAGCGGCCGGTCTGCTGCAGGTTGCGCAACAGGAGGTAGTATTCGCTCAGCTGGCGGTATTCCGCATTGGCGGCCCCCTTGGCAGGGTACAGGCTGAAGCCCAAAGCCAGGTCGGATGTCTGCTTCGCCAGATCCCAGGCTTCCGCCTGCTTCAGGTCACTGCGCGCCGCCAGATGCTTCACCAGCGGCATCAGTCGCGGCGGAAGCGCCTCCTCCATGGTCAGCAGTGCCTGATAATCAAGCATTTTCAGCAGGCTGACAAGGTGCGTGCGCTGCGCATTCCGCCGCATGGCCAGCATGCGCGGCTCGACACAGCGGTTCGGTGCATCCGGTGCGTTATCGTCGTTGCACTCCAGCTCCTCTTCCACGGCGTAGGACTTGTCGTTCGTCCGCTCCGTCGTGCCGGCGCGATTCTCGGGATTCATCACCTGCACGCCCAGCGTCTTCCCCTGTGTGCTCAGGGCCAGCTGCGCCAGGATGATCTGCATCTGCGGCGAACCCGAGGTGAGGTTGATGATCAGCTGATCCCCATCGGCCGTCAGGACGGCCTCCTTGAAGAAGGCCAGCATCGGCTCATACACGACGTCCATATCCGCCACATTGACGATGCCGCTGTGGCACACGACCAGCTCCGGCGCGTAATCCCCCACCAGATGCTCGCTGACATAGGCGATCGTCTTGGCAAAACGATGATCCTTATTCTCGTATCCCGTGACTTCCTGGCTGAGGAAAAGATAAACCTTATCCGGGCGGTAGTGACGAATAATGTGCAGCATGGCGCCATCCCGCATGCCGCGCACGGGTTCGGATGTGCCTGCACAGGTAAACAAAACACTGCCCATCATGTCACCTCATTTCGTCTTTCTTCAACGAAGATGTGCCTAATGTATAGTACATATCACGCGAAAATGCAAGATTTCGGGAGGGTTTTCTTTGTTTTTCGATCGTATTGCTCAGCAACGCATGCTCCCTATCACAAACGGCTCAGCTCACGCGGATCATCCGCCCCAATGAAGCTGGCCAATCCCAATTCTGCCATCAGCTTCCAGCATCAATGCTGGAGAAAACGGCTACAATACCCGCGAACCCCATTTTTCTCAACCCATTTTGTCATTTCGATCAAGGAGGCATGCAGCATGCGCGCAACCGGCATTGTCCGCCGCATTGACGACCTGGGCCGCGTGGTCATCCCCAAGGAGATCCGCCGTAC
>CAZIUA010000081.1:0-11197 GCA_964542315.1 uncultured Faecalibacterium sp.
GGATAGGTCGCTGCCGGTTCCCTCTTGAGGAAGTCGCTAGACTTCCTTTTTTTGTTGTTTTGGGAAGAAAAGAGAGTCAAATGGCTACAGCTACCGGCGTCCCCCTCTTTATGGCATAAAATAGCGCCATGCATCAGGTGTGCATAGCGCAGGCAGATAAATTCCACTGCCTTTCCGCTGAAATGATCAGAAGATTTGATCGCGATGCAATTCGGCAAGTCGAATCGCGACACAATATCAAAGGTTTTTCCGTCTATGCGATACTTCCCATAGTATTTTGGTGTATCCAGCATGGTCAGTTGCAGTACTTTGTATTGTTTGATGCTGAATCTTTGCCATATCATCCCCGCCTTTTTGCAAAAAACGATGTCAGCACCTCACGGCATTCGTCCGCGCGTTCGCCGCTTTCCCATTCGGTCGTGCCGGAAAGTGATGCATCCCCCAGCAGGTCGTAAACGCTGCCGCAGCAGCCCTGGCGTTCGTCCGCAGCGCCGTAGATGCATCGACCCAGCTGGCTCATCACCATCGCCCCGGCACACATCGGGCATGGCTCAAGGGTCACATACAGCGTGCAGCCGCGCAGCCGCCAATCCCCCAGGGCCTTCGCGGCCTGACGCATACAAAGCATTTCCGCATGGGCTGAGGGGTCGTGATCTGCCTCGCGGCGGTTGTGCGCTTTCGCCAGTACCTGGCCGTCCTTCACGATCACCGCGCCCACCGGGATCTCCCCCTCTGCGGCAGCCAGCCGCGCTTCGGCCAGCGCAAATTCCATCATGTCCATTGCGGTCCCTCCTCAGCACTATTGTACCATGGCGCACTAATTTCATCAAGCGGGAAGAAAAAAGCAGGCTGGTTCGTTTACATATGTGACAGAAATGTTCTGAACAATGAGGTGAAGAGGCGATGCAACGCATGCTGGTGATCCTGTGCCTTCTGCCGATGCTGCTGATGTCGGCGCTGGCGGAGTCCCCCTATGAAAACGCGGACGGCCCCCTGACGCTTTTTGCGGTCAATGTGGGCAAGGGCGACGCGCTTTTGCTGAACTGCGGCAGCGAAACCTATCTGATCGACACGGGCAAGGCGGAACACTGGGGCGATCTCTCCCGGGCGCTGAAGGTGCTCCAGGTCGAACACCTGACCGGCGTGATCCTCACCCACATGGGCAAGGATCATGTGGGCGGCGCGATGGCCCTGGCGACATCCGGCATCGCGGTGGACGCCTGGTACGCGCCGGCGTATTACACCTGCAAGACCAGCAAGCATCCGGGCGTGCTCGCGGCGGATGTCCGCGGCGAAAACGTCACCTTCCTCCGCGCGGGCGATGAGCTCCCCCTGGGCAGCGGCCTGATGCGTGTCCTCGGGCCGATGAGCGCGTCCGAAAAGGAGAATTGCAATTCACTTGTCCTCCTGGCGGAGGCTGGCGGCGGACGAATGCTTCTGACCGGCGATATGGAATTCCCGGAGGAAGAGGAGCTGCTGGCGGCGAATGCCATTCCGGCGTGCGATGTGATCAAGATCGGCAATCACGCGGAGGATGACGCGACTTCCGAGGCGCTGATCCGCGCGGTGCAGCCCCGTGTGGCCGTGATCAGCACCTGCACGGACGAAGAGCCCGACACCCCCTCGGAGCGCGTCATCGCGCTGCTGGAGGACTATCATGTCGATGTGTACGAGACGCAGATGGCGGGATCCGGCATTCTGGTCACGCTGGATCAGGGGCATCTGACGGTCAACCGCATGTCCTACCGCGACTTGCCCGCAGCGACAGCGGGGGTGTCCATCGTGTCGGTGGACAAGGCGGACGACCGCGTCACCCTGCGCAATGACGCGACGACCGCGGCGGATCTCTCCGGCTGGTTCGTTTATTCGGAAAAGGGCAAGGAGATCTTCGTCCTGCCTGAAGGCACGTCCATCGCCCCCGGCGGCGAGCTGACCATCACCAGCCTGTCCTCCAGCGCAGGCGGTGACCTCATCTGGCCGGAAAAGAATGTGTGGCACAAGACCAAGCCTGACCGCGCCGTGCTTTGTGATGTGTATGGGCGGGAAATGTCCAGCTATGTGGACGAATGATGGATATGAAACAGGGGCGCTCCGCTGTGATCGCAGCGGAGCGCCCCTTTATGTTGCAAAATGTCATGCCTCAGCGTGTGGCGGCCAGGTCGGGCGTTTCGCCGTAGCGGAAGGACACGGACTGGCGCAGGATCAGCTCGGTGCTCACGGTGCCGCATGCACCCGGCTCGTTGGGATGCTCAATGCGGCGAACGGCTTCCTCAACGGCCATCCGGGCGAATTGGCGCATGGAATAGCCAACGGTGGTCAGCGGCGGCGTGCAGGCGGATGCGCCCATATCGTCAAACCCCACGACGCTGATGTCCTTCGGGACGGAATAGCCCAGATCGTTCAGCGCATCGATGCAGCCAAAGGCCATCTCGTCATTGGCGCAGAGGAAGGCATCCGGCGGTTCACGGTGCTGCACGCGCATCAGGTAGTGGACGCAGTTATACGCCAGCTTCCGGTTGAACTGCCCCTCCAGCACGAGCTCCTCATCCACGGGAAGCTGCGCGGCGGCCATCGCCTGGCGGAACGCATCGTAGCGCTCGTTGCCGTCATGGTTATCCAGTCCGCGCAGATAGGCGATGCGCTTGTGTCCTGTGTGCGCCAGATAGGCCACCTGCTGGGCGGTGCCGGGGCGGTTGTCCAGCACGACGCTGCCCACGCCCGGCCGGGTGATCTCCCTGTCCATGAAGACCATGGGCAGGCCGCGCCGCGCCAGAATGTCGATCTCGCCATCGCGGAGGCGCTCGTTCAGGACGATCGCCGCATCGACATTGCAGGAGAGCATGGCCGCGGCGGTCTTCTGGCTGTCCGAGCCCCAGTCCACCAGCGCGAGCATGGCATAGCCGCTGTCGGCGCAGGCATGGAAGACCTCCTGCATGAGGGAAGTGTAGAAAATGCCGTCAATGAAGGGGAGGAAGAGGCCGATATTCCCCGTCCGGCGAGATTTGAGCAGCTGCGCGTTGATATTCGGCACATAGCCAAGGGCCTTTACGGCCTCCATTACCGCGTCGCGCCGCTCAGGGCTGACGTATTTGCGCCCGCTGAGCACATTGGAAACGGTGGAGATGGATACCCCAGCCCGCTGTGCCACGTCCTTGATCTTTACGTCCATGAAAGCTCCCTGTGATATAAGAATCAGCGTGGTTATAGGTGTTCTTGCAAGAAATGGAGGATATAAACGGGGGACGACCTTTTCCTGCTCCACGCGGGAACTGCATGGAGAACATGCTTACTCCATCGCGAGAAGAAGGGTCGAAGACCCGTCCGCTGCGCCGTAGCACAGCCAGAACTGGTCGAAGAGGTAGTCTCCGCTGTTCCATTCGCCGATGCGGATTTCGGTCAGGCGGCTCAGATCGATGCCGTCAAACATGCTCAGCGGCACGTTGATGCGCGTCCATTCCTTGTGGACGGAAGGAATGTCCACCCAGGTGCTGACGCACTTGCCGTCCGCATCGATCAGTGTGACCTTGTGGGTATTGCTGCCCTGCAGGTCACGAATATGGAAGGTCAGGAATACATACGACGAGCAGTCCGCCGATTCCTGCAAGGAAAGGGCGATCGCGTTGAATTTTTCCTGCGGATCGCGGGATGTATTGGTGGTCAGGCGGAATCCGTTGCCCTCGGGCTGAACGGATGCGCCCTCCGTGGCGGTGACGGAGGCGAAGGACAGCGCCTGCACGGGGACGGCGCTCAGGTCGGCCGGGTCAGCAGGCAGCTCCACCTCACAGCCGGCGATGGCGTTCGCGACCACCTGGCAGATGGGCGTGTTGCGGCGCAGCAGGCCCTGATCGCGCCACTTGGCCTCGATCTCCTCGGCCGAGTCGGTATAAATGTCCACCTTGTCGCCATAGACATTATACAGGCCCCAGGTGCTGCTGCCGGTCACCTTGTAGGTCCAGATCGTCCAACTCAGGCCGGCCTTGGTGTAGGCCCCCAGGGCATATTCCCATGCATCGATGCTCTGGAAGAGTGTGAATTCACCCACGAAGGACGGCACAGGGTGATCCACCTTCGCCAGCTTGGTCAGCTTCACATCGGTGAAGAGTTTCTGCGCCCAGTAGTCGTTGTCCGCGTTCCACTTGTAATAATGGTACTGGTAGATGACGTTCTCCCAGCCGTAGCGTTCGGGCGCGGGGAGGTTCTCCGGCTCCCAGCAGCTTTCCATCATGATGATGTGTTTGCCGTCCACCGCGCGGATGGCGCGATACAGCCGGTCGAAGAAGTCCCACTGGGTCACGCCGGTGGAATTGAGCTTGCCGCCCGGCTCGTTGAGCAGGTCGTAGGCCGCGATGGTCGGGTTGCCGCGGTAATGGGCAGCCACCTGTTCCCAGATGAACTGGGTCAGATCTTGATAATGCGCCTCCTCCCACAGGTGGGAGCCGGTGATGTCGCCGGAATGGTCGTTGCCGTTCTGCGAGCCCGGTGCGGCGTGCAGGTCGAGCACCACATACAGTCCGCGCTGCGCACAGCAGTCCACGAACCAGTCCAGCCGGACGAAGGCATCCTCCCGCAGCGCGCCGTCATCATCGACGATATTCCACCACGCGAAGGGCAGGCGGATGACATTCATCCCCAGCGCCCTGATGTTGTCGAAGTCGGATGCCTTCCAATAGTTGTCCTCATACACCTGGAAGAGCCGCTCACGCGTTTCACGCCCGAAGCGCTCGTCCAGCACGGCAAAGGCCTCCAGCTGGCTCGGCGCATTGGTCAGGTTCATCCAGCCTTCCTGCACCAGCCAGCCGCCGGCGTTCACGCCCAGCAGCTGCACCGTTTCGCCAGACGCGTTGACGATGCGCGTGCCATCGGTGTGCAGCATGGACAGGGGCGTGTCTTCCGCCAGGGCGCTCTGGCAAAGCAGCAGACTCAGCAGCAGGGATACGATGCCTTTCATCATGGGGAACTCCTTTCTTGATAGAAAAACGATTTTCTCACGATTGCGAACGGGGATGTACAATTCTATCTGTATTGTAGCATAAACGTTGCAAATGGTCAATAAGACGCCAAAAAATAAATAATTTTCATTCACCTATTGAAAAACGTTTTTCTTTGTGCTATACTGAGTGCAGCGAATGAGGCAAACCGAATATTCCCCCACGGGACATAGTGAGGAGCATCAGCATGAAGGCAAGAATGGAACAGCTGACCCGCACGGGCAGCAGCGCCGCGCTCCTGGACGTGCGTGCGTTGAAGATCAGCGACGAATTTTATGTGGTGAACCTGTATGAGCAGGAGCAGGGCCGGGTGTTTGACGGCCTGGGCGGTGCGGCGACGGAGGCGGCGGCGCATGTGTTTGCATCCATGCCGGCGGACAAGCAGGAGGAGCTGCTGGACTGCTACTTCGGCGGCGGTGCGGCCTACCGCTACCTGCGTGTGTCCATCGACAGCTGCGACTTTGCCATCGGCCACTATGAGGCCATGAGCGACCCCACGGACACCGAGCTGGCCTCCTTCAGCCTGGCGCATGACGAAAAGGAGATCATCCCCTTCATCCTGCGCGCCCAGGAGCGGGCCGGGCGGACGCTTCCGCTGATGCTCTCCCCCTGGAGCCCACCGGCCTTCATGAAGACCACGGGCGAGCGCAACCGCGGCGGACAGCTCCGGCCTGAATACCGCGAGATGTGGGCGGAATACATCTGCCGCTATATCGAGGGGTATGAGGCGCACGGCCTGCGCGTGGCGTTCCTGTCCGTGCAGAATGAGCCCAATGCCACTCAGAGCTGGGATTCCTGCATCTACACCGGCGAGGACGAGCGCGTCTTCGTGCGGGACTTCCTGTCCCCGGCGCTCAAGCGTCACGGGCTGAACGTGACCGTCTGCATCTGGGATCACAACAAGGAGCGCGTCTATGCCCGCGCCATGGAGAGCATCCAGGCGGATACGCAGGATCTGATCGGCGGCATCGCCTTCCACTTCTACACGGGTGACCATTTCAAGGCGCTGGAGCTGCTCAGCCGCCGCTTCCCGGAGAAGAAGCTGATCTTCTCCGAGGGCTGCATGGAATACAGCCGCAAGGACGTTGGCCGCGACGTGTGGATGCACGCCCTGCGCTACGCCCATGAATACATCGGCGATATCGATCACGGCGCGACGCTCCTGCTGGATTGGAACATCTATCTGGATCAGCAGGGCGGCCCGAACCATGTGCAGAACTTCTGCTCCGCGCCGGTGATGTGCGACCTGGAGACGAAGGAGATCATCCGCAATCCCTCCCAGCAGGCGTTGGCGCTCATCGGGCAGACCATCCGCCCCGGCAGCGTCCACATCGCGTCTTCTGCCTGGCATCCGGAGATCGAGACGGTCGCGGTGCTCCGGCCGGAAGGCGGCGCGGCCCTGCTGTTGCTCAACCGCAGCAAGGACGCATTCCCCGTCAAGCCGGTCTATTGCGGACAGGTGACGGAATGCACCCTCGCGCCCGAATCCATCACAGCGGTGATCTTTGAAGAATAACACGAAGGAGGCGGAGGCGGTATGCCGAAGATGGCCGATATGCTGCGCAAGCCCGAGAAGCGGCGCGTCCTGCTCTGCATCGTGCTGGCCGTGGTGCTGGCGGCAGGGGGATTGCTCCTGCATGGCAAGAGTGGCAGCAGCACCGACCTGAGCGCGCTGAATGCCCAGGTCACGGAGCTGAAGAATGCCCAGACCCAGCTGGAAACGCTGGAGACACGCTACCAGAAGCGCGTGACCCAGCTGGAGGAGGCAAAGGCCAACCTGGAGGCCTCCCCGGAGGACGAGAAGCTCCTCTCCAAGCTGGAACGCGCCCAGGGGGAATACGACAAGGCCCTCAAGAACCGCGATCAGCAGCAGGCCAAGGTGGACGCACTGCCCACTATGGCGGCGCTGAACGGACAGATCACTGACCTGAAGTCGAGCAGCGCCGGGCGCGCGTTTGCGGCGAATCTGCTGCTGACGGCGGCTTTCCTGGCGGGTGCGTTCGGCATGGCTGGTGCCGTCCGCCAGGCGGATGTTCCCGTGCTGGTCAGCATGGCAGGTCTGTTCATCGCCGGATGCCTGATCGCCCTGGGGGTGCGTCAGAATGACCTTTCGCCCGTCCTCCAGGCAGGAGAAGCAGCCCCCGGCACGACCCTCATCGCCATTGGCCTTTCATGCCTGACGCTGATGCATGCGGGCTACTGGATCACCCTGTGCCGCAGCCGCCTGAACGTCAAGACCGTTCTGGGCGCGGCGCTGGTGCTGTGCGGCGGCGTGCTGTGCGTGACGGGCTTCCTGGATAACAATGCGCCCGATGCGGCCAGCCGCTACATCAACTCGATGAGCCCGGGCTTCCCGCATATCTTCGTGGGCGTGCTGCTGGCCATCATCGGCACGGTGATTCTCGCCCTGCCCCTGACGCGCATTCGCCACGACCTGCGCAAGAACCCCATCCTGGTGCTGATGGTGCTGCCCAGCATCGTCTACTTCCTCATCACGTCCTATCTGCCCATGGTAGGTGTGTATTTCGCCTTCACGAGCTACCAGTTCACGACGGATTTCTTCTCGACCCTCTTCGGCAGCAAATTCGTCGGCCTGAGCAATTTCGAGTATCTCTTCTCCTCCGGCCTGGCCTGGCGTATGACTGCCAACACCCTCATCTACAACACCATCTTCATTGCGGGCGGCACGGTGCTCAAGGTCATCATCGCCATCATGTTCTCGGAGATCGCCGGTAAGTATTACAAGAAGTGCGTGCAGACCGTGACCTTCCTGCCCCACTTCATCTCCATGGTTATGGTCGGCACCTTCGCCTATAACCTGCTGAACTACAACAGCGGCGTCATCAACTCGCTGCTGACGGCGCTGGGCTTTGACCGGGTGGACTTCTACTCCATGCCCAAC
The DNA here is from genome assembly GCA_964542315.1 of uncultured Faecalibacterium sp. Classification (GTDB taxonomy): domain Bacteria; phylum Bacillota; class Clostridia; order Christensenellales; family Aristaeellaceae; genus UBA11524. The sequence goes on from CAZIUA010000081.1 coordinate 7,891, forward strand.
GCGTGGTATGTCATCCTCCCCCTGGTGGACTTCTGGAAGGGCGTTGGCTATGGCTCGATCATCTATGTGTCCGCCATCACCGGCATCAGCGACGAACTGTACGAGGCCGCTGACCTGGACGGCGCGAGCTTCATGCAGGAGATCATCCATGTGACCATCCCGTCCATCCGCCCGACCATCGTCATCATGACGCTGATGTCCCTGGGCAGCATCATGAAGGGCAACTTCGACCTGTTCTATCAGCTGGTGGGTGAGTCTGGTCAGCTGATGCAGACCACGGAGATCATCGACACCTACGTCTGGCGCGCGCTGCGGCAGAATGTGCAGATCGGTATGGGCTCCGCGGCGGGCCTGTATCAGTCCTTCGTTGGCATGATCCTGGTGGTGCTGGTCAACACCATCGTCAAGAAGATCGAACCCGACTACGCAATATTCTAAGAGGAGGCGGATAGTTTTTATGGAAATGCGCAGAAAGCACAACCGGGGCTACCGCATCTTCAACATCGTCAGCAAGGTGCTCCTGGGTTTGTTTGCCATCGCGTGCCTGCTGCCCTTTGTGCTGATGATCGTTGGCTCCTTCACCGACAATGGCGAGGTCATCCGCGAGGGCTACTCCCTCTTCCCCAAGCGATGGTCCACCGCCGCGTATGACATGCTCTTCTCCTATCCGGATAACATCATCCGCGCCTACCGCAACACCATCATCCAGACGGTGGTCGGCACGTTCATCAGCCTGTTCTGCATCTCCATGACGGGCTATGTGCTCTCCCGGCAGGATTTCCAGAGCCGCAATGTCATCGCGTTCTTCTTCTACTTCACCATGCTCTTTGGTGGTGGCCTCATTCCCTGGTACATCGTGATGAAGCAGGTGCTCCACCTGGAGAATACCCTTTGGGCGATCATGGTGCCGTCCTTCTTCAGCGCCTACAACATTTTCCTCATGCGGAATTTCATCAAGCAGGGCGTGCCGGTGGAGCTGATCGAGTGCTCCAAGCTGGATGGCGCGGGGGACATGCGCATCTTCCTGCAGATCGTGCTGCCGCTGTCCCTGCCGTCCCTGGCGACCATCGGCCTCTTCGTTGCCCTTGGCCTGTGGAACGACTGGTATCTGTGCATGCTCTTCATTTCCGATTCGGAGAAGCAATCCCTCCAGTATTACCTCTACAGCATGCTCAATTCCGCCAAGGCCTTGCGCGAGATCCAGTCCCGCAGCGGCATCGTGCTGGATGTTGACCTCCCCAGCGAGACCTCCAAGCTCGCCATGTCCATGATCGCCACTGGCCCCATCCTGCTGGTCTATCCCTTCATCCAGCGCTTCTTCATCAAGGGCCTGACCGTCGGCGCGGTCAAGGGATGATGCGAAATTAGGAATTGACAGACCCCCCCTTCCTTTTCGGCCATCATCCGATCTCATGTCAAGAGGAAGGCTGCGTGGCGTCCTTTCCTTGGAAGCTCCACCCGCAGGCGGTGATGAGGTGGCTGCCACAGGCAGAAAGGCTGACCCAATCGTTAGAAAAAGGGACGAAGTCCCCGCGAAAAAAAGGGACGAAGTCCCCCGGAAACTCAGGATTTGTGACGGAGGCATCCGTCAAGATCATACATCAAAAGGAGGTACCACTATGAAAAAGACCCTGTCCCTGCTTCTTGCCATGCTGATGCTCCTGAGCATCGTGCCCATGGCTGCGGCGGAAGAGCAGCTCCCGGAGGTCGTCGTCTACATGATGGGTGACAAGCCCACGGACTGCGACATGGTGATGGAGAAGGTCAACGAGATCCTCAAGGAGGAACTCGGCTGCACCATGTCCATGAATTTCATCGGCTGGGCCGACTGGGGCACGGCGTATCAGCTGCTGCTGACCGGCGGCAACAAGATCGACCTGATCTACAACGCGAGCTGGGCGTCCGATAAGGACTATGCCCGCAAAGGCGCGTTCATGGATCTGACCGACCTGGTGGAGGACGCTGCCCCCGAACTGTGGGACATGATCCCCATGCAGGCGTGGGATTTCGCCACCCTCCCCACCGATAAGGGCGACATCATCTACTGCATCCCCACCGCGTATGTCACCTACACCAGCACCGGCATCCAGTATCGTCAGGATCTGTGCGACAAGTACAACCTGCCTGCGCCTGATTCCATCGAGAATGCGTACCTCTATCAGAAGGGCATCAAGGAAAACTGCCCCGAGATGTATGCCAACATGGACGGCGGCACCCGCAGCTGGGAGATCATGAAGCTGGACAACTTCTTCCTGTACTATGAAGAGTCCGTCGGCGTGATGATCGGCGCTGTGAAGGAAGAAGGCGAGACCCCCTCCTGGGCGAAGATCGAGAAGTACATCTCCCGCGACAATCCCTGGTTCCGTCAGGAGCTGGAAGTCGCCAAGCAGTGGGCTGACGAGGGCTTCTGGGATCGCAACCTGTCCTCCAACCCCTCTGACGATGTCGGCGGCTACTTCAACGAGGGCATGGTCGCCATGACCTACAACGGCCAGAACGTCGATAAGTACTCCGGCACGGTCGGCACTGTGCATAACAGCCACCCCGATTGGGTCGTGGGCTTCGTCCCCTACGGCCTCAAGCAGGGCTATGTCTTCCACTCCTCTCCCACGCAGGATGCGACCGCTATCCCGATCACCTCTGAGCATCCCGAGCTGGCGCTCAAGGTCATGGAGCTGATCTACACCAACAAGGAGCTCATGCAGCTGATCTCCTACGGCATCGAAGACGTGCACTACACCGTCAATGCGGACGGCGCCTACGAAGCCACCGATGCGGCCTCCAACTTCGGCCAGTATGCCATGAATACCTGGGCGTGGAAGCGCACCGACTTCTTCCTGGATGGCGCCGCCACCGAGGAAGGCAAGGCCGTGGATGCTGTGAAGGCCAAGATGGCCGAAGCCACCCCCATCATGCCCACCGCTTTCTCCTTCGACCGCAGCCCCGTTGAGGCGCAGCTTGCTGCCGTGGAGCAGGTCATCTCCCAGTACCTCACCCCCCTGCGCTATGGCCTGACCAACGATCTCGATGCCGACCTGGAGATCTTCTTCCAGAAGGCTGAGGCCGCCGGCCTGAACGAGGTGCAGGATGAGTACATCCGTCAGTACCAGGCGTATTGCGAGGCCAATGGCGTGAAGTGATTTCGTCCTGTGTCGGGGACTAAACCCCGCCCCAGGCTACACTTGCACATTGCAAGCAATGTGCTGCGTTAGTCGCGCAGGCGCGACCTCCGTTTCGGCCTGTGTCGGGGAAAAACCCCGCCCCAGGCTACACTTGCACATTGCAAGCAATGTGCTGCGTTAGTCGC
>CAZIUA010000082.1:0-11189 GCA_964542315.1 uncultured Faecalibacterium sp.
TCGTAGAAGCGGTTGATAAGGTTGGTGATGGTCGTCTTGCCGGCACCGGTGCCACCGACGAAGGCGATCTTCTGGCCGGGCATGGCGTACATGCTGATGTTGTGCAGCACCTGCTTCTCATCGGTGTAGCCGAAGTCCACATCGTCAAAGGTGACGCCGCCCTCAAGCTTGGTCAGGGTGGTGGTGCCGTCCTGATGGGGATGCTTCCAGGCCCACAGGCCGGTGCGCTTTTCGCTCTCGACCAGGTTGCCGTTTTCATCCTCGTGGGCGTTGACCAGCTCCACATAGCCCTCGTCCTTTTCGGGCTCGGCATCCATCAGCTCGAACACGCGGCGCGCGCCGGCCATGGCCATGATGATGGAGTTCATCTGCTGGGTCACCTGGGTGATGGGCTGGGTGAAGTTCTTGTTCAGGGTCAGGTAGGTGACGAGCTTACCAACGGTCATCAGCGTATTGTTGGACAGGATGGCCAGCGCGGAACCGACCATGGCGCAGATGACGTAGGAGATGTGGCCGAGGTTGTTGTTGATCGGGCCCATGGTGTTGGACCAGCGGTTTGCCTCGTGGGAGGCGCTGCGGAGGTTCTCGTTCAGCTCGTTGAAGTTCTCCTGCGCCTTCTCCTCGTGGCAGAAGACCTTCACGACCTTCTGACCTGGTCATTTCCTCGATGAAGCCGTTGAGCTTACCCAGGTTCTCCTGCTGGGCGACGAAATACTTGCCGCACAGGCCGACCAGCTTGCCGGAGACGAGCATGGTCAGCGAGACCAGCACGATGGACAGCACAGTCATGATGGGGGAGAGTGTGACCATGGAAATAAAGGTCATCACCAGGGTAGTGGCGGAGTTGACCAGCTGGGTCAGGCTCTGGCCGATGAGCATGCGCATGGTGTCCACGTCGTTGGTGTAGACGGACATGATGTCGCCATGGGAGTGGGTGTCGAAATACTTGATGGGCAGCTCCTCCATCTTGGAGAAGAGCTCATTGCGGATCTTGAGCATGGAGCCCTGGGTCACCACGACCATGATGCGCTGCTGCAGGTAGGAGCAGGCGATGCCGCAGGCCAGGATGCCGGCGAGCTGGAACAGGCGGGTGCTCAGATCAGCGAAAGTCTTGGTGCCATTCATGATGCCCGCGATGTAGACATCGATCAGGTCTTCGGTGAACAGCGTGCCCTGCAGGGTGCAAAAGGCGGTGGCAAAGATGCACAGGAGCACGATGCAGAAGCGGAAACCGTAGTTCTTCATGATAAATTTCAGCACGCGGGCCAGCAGCTTACCCTGTCCCTTGATGGACATGGCAGGCATGGGCGTGCCGCGGCGGCGAGGACCGGGACCCATCATGATCAAGCACCTCCTTTCTTGTTCTTCGGGGCGGACTTGGGCGGGAAGGGCGGCATGCCGGGCTTGCGCTGCTTCTCGCTGACCTTGTTGATGTCGTACACTTCGATGTCCTTGTCGCTGTTGGTCTCGTCAAAGTCACCGGAGCCGCCGACCTGCGCCTCGAAGATCTCGCGGTAGATATCGCTCTTCTCCAGCAGGTTCTCATGCGTGTCGAAGTTGGTGATGCGGCCGTCTTCCATGACGATGATGCGGTCCGCATCCTGCACGGACGCGATACGCTGGGCGATGATGATCTTGGTCGTGCCGGGGATGGCTTCCTTGAAGGCACGGCGGATCTTGGCGTCGGTGGCGGTGTCCACCGCGGAGGTGGAGTCATCCAGGATGAGCACGCGGGGCTTCTTCAGCAGCGCACGGGCGATGCACAGACGCTGCTTCTGGCCGCCGGAGACATTCGTGCCGCCCTGCTCGATGAAGGTGTCGTACTTGTCGGGCATCTTCTCGATGAATTCATCCGCACACGCCTGCCGGCACACGGCCTGGCATTCTTCGAGGGTGGCGTCTTCCTTGCCCCAGCGCAGGTTGTCCAGGATCGTGCCGGAGAACAGCACGTTCTGCTGCAGCACCACAGCCACCTGGTTGCGCAGCGCCTCCAGGTCGTAGGAACGCACATCCACATCGCCGACGCAGACGGAGCCTTCCGTCACATCATACAGGCGGGAAATCAGGCTGATCAGCGTCGTCTTGCCGCAGCCGGTGCCGCCGATGATGCCGATGGTCTCGCCGGACTTGATGTGCAGGTCGATATCCTGCAGGATGTTGTCGCCGGAGCCCTCCGAATGATACTTGAAGGACACATGGTTGAAGTCGATGTCGCCATTCTTGACGTCCATGACGGGCTGCTCAGGATCGACGATGGAGGGTTCCTCCTCGATGACCTCCAGCACACGCTTGCCCGCGGCGCTTGTCATTGTCAGGTTGACGAAGATCATGGAGAGCATCATCAGGTTCATCAGGATGGACATGACGTAGGAGAACATGGCGCTCAGGTCGCCCACGGCCATGCTGCCGTCGCACACCAGGTTCGCACCGAACCAGGACAAAAGCAGGATGACGGTGTACACCGTGGCCATCATGACGGGGTGGTTGAGGGCGATGATGTTCTCCGCCTTGACGAAGAGCTTATACACGTTGCCGGAAGCCTCGTGGAACTTCTCGCGCTCGTGATCCTCGCGGACGAAGGCCTTCACCACGCGGATGGCCTTCACGTTCTCCTGCACGGAGGCGTTCAGCGCGTCATACTTCTTGAAGACCTGGCTGAACAGGCGGGACACCGTGGTGATGATGATGGACAGCGTGATGCCCAGGAACACCAGCGCCACCAGGAAGATGATGGACAGGCGCGCATTGATGCTCAGCGCAGCCACCAGGGAGCAGATCAGCGTCAGCGGCGCGCGGACGGCGATACGCGTGATCATCTGGAAGGTGTTCTGGATGTTGGTGACGTCGGTGGTCAGACGGGTGACGAGACCGGCGGTGGAGAACTTGTCGATATTGGCGAAGGAGAAGCGCTGGATGTTCTCATACATCGCCTGGCGCAGATTCGCGCCGAAGCCGGTGGAGGCATGGCTGGCCAGGTGCGCGCAGGCCACACCGATGGCCAGGCTGAGCAGCGCCAGCACCATCATCAGCAGGCCGTACTTGATCAGGGCATGCATGTCGCCAGCGGATACGCCCTGATTGATGAGCTGGGCCATCACCAGGGGGATCAGCACTTCCATCAGCACTTCGCCCGCCGCGCAGATCGGCGTGAGAATGGCCGAGCGCTTGTACTGCTTCACATAGGAAGCGAGCTTCTTAATCATGGATTCCCTTCCTTTCGTTCATTTTGTTCCGGAATGTCGTCGGGCAGCGGCTGACGAACGGCCTCATAAACCTTCTTGAGGCAGTGGAGCAGCTGCTCTTTTTCCTCCTCGGACAGGAGCGCGGTGAGGCGTTGTTCGGTCTCCACGACGCCCTGACGGCTCATCGCGTGGAGCGCCAGCCCTGCCTCTGTCAGGCGGACGAGCTTGACGCGGCGATCCGTCGGGTCGGGGAGGGCCTGGATCAGCCCCTTCTTCTCCAGCCGGGAGACCAGTCCTGCCACGGTGGACTGGGCCGCGCAGAAATGTCCCTCCAGCTCCTTGAGGGAGAGGGTGTACCCTTCCGCCCGCGCAAGCTGGATCAGCACACGGTTCTGCTGCATGGTGAGGTTGACTTTCTGCAGGTTCTGGTTGGCGTCCTTGGCCAGCGCATTGTCGATGCGCTTGATGTACCAGCCGTAGCCTGCAATGGGCGTTTCCATGGTGATCCTCCTTTTCCTGAATTACAAGGGTGGATTATAGCAGAATAATCGCATGATGTCAATAGCTTGCGATTGATTTCATATACAGTTCATTTTCCGGCAAAAAAATCCGCCCCGAAGGGCGGATGCATACTGTCGAAAAACAAGCCGTTTGCATCAGTTGCTCGCCGTCGGCAGACTGCAAATCGAAAATCGGCGACATGTGCGGCGATTTTCGGGCGATTTTGCTTGCAAAAATCGCTTTCTTACACGGAGGAACGGCCGTCAGGGCTGCTTTGTAGCCCTGACAGTGACAGAGTGCAAACTCAAAAAAGTGGCTTTCGCCACTTTTTTGACACCCTGAATCCGCCCTGAAGGACGGATGATGGTGACAAGGTGAATGTTTCACGCGGATGCTGTATGCAGAACAACTCCCTTGATCGCGAGAAAAGGGACGAAGTTCCCTTAGCCCCAGAGGGCGGCCAGCGCCGGGATAATCTGCTTCTTCCGGCTGACCACACCGGGGAGGAAGACATGCGCGCCGGCGATCTTCCCCGTGTCGAAGGCCTGTTGGATAGCGTCCTCGTCGCCGAGAAAAATCAGCTCCGTGCCACAACGCAGCACGTCGGTGAGCATCATCAGCACCATGTCGTAACCTCGCAGCGCCTTGAGCTTCTCCATCGCCGGAAGGAACTCATCCAGCCGGGAGAGCAGGCTTTCCGCATCCAGACAGGTGACCTGGCTGACGCCGAGCGTGTGGCCGGCGATATGGAATTCCTTGAAGTCGGTGTTGATCAGCGTCTCGATGGGCTTGTCCGCCCCGGAGGCCGCGGAGAACATCTCCCGGCCCAGCTGCTCCAGATCGATGCCCGCGATGCGCGCCAGACGCTCGGCCATGCGGCGGTCACGGGCGGTGCAGGTCGGGGATTTGAAGAGCACCGTGTCCGAAAGGATGGCAGCGGCCATCAGTCCGGCGAGCTTCTCGGACGGCATCAGCCCGCGCTCCTGGAACATCGTCGCCACGATGGTGGTCGTGGAGCCGACCGGCTCGTTGCGCATGAAGACGGGATGCCCGGTCTGCACATCCGCCAGGCGGTGATGGTCGATGATGGCCACGATCTCCGCCTGATCCAGCCCGGGGATGGATTGGCTCTTCTCGTTGTGATCGACCAGAACGATGCGCTTGCGCTTGGGGCGCAGGAGATGATAGCGGCTCAGCGTGCCGACGACGCGTCCGCGGTGGTCGATGATGGGGTAGGAGCGGTAGCGGCTCTGCAGCACGGTCTCGCGCACATCGTCGATGAAGTCGTTCAGGTGGAAGTAGACCAGGCCCTCCGTCTGGGCGATGCGTCCCACGGGAATAGCCTGATAGATCATGCGTGCGGCGCGGTAGGCATCGCAGGGGGTGACGATGAGGCAGGTCTGGCTGCGGATGTTGATGAACTTCTCCGGCACCGCGTCCTGACAGATGATGACGCAGCTCGCCTTGCAGCGGATGGCTTCCTCGATGACGGCCTCCTGCTGTCCGCAGAGGACGATGGCGCCTTCTTTGATGCCGTGCAGGCCGCCGGAGGAGGGGAGCGCGATGACCACTTCGCCCGAAATGGTGTCGAAGGTGTCCTCCTCGCTGTTGACGATATGCCCTTCCAGCGCGGAAAGCAGGTTGAACACAGGCACATCCTTCACGCGCGGATCGTTGATGGAGGCCATGTCGCTCTCGGCCACACCGCCGGCGGTGATCATGCCGTAGAGGCTGCCGTCCTCGCCCGTGACGGGAATGGCGGACAGCGCCTGATGATCCATCAGGATCTGCCAGGCATGGCTGACCGGTACCTGCTGGCCGATGGCGGGCGGCGTGTCATAGTCGATGTCGCGCACCTGCGTGCGGACGGTGGAGAGCAGCAGCGGCGGCTCGAAGCCGAAGCGTTCGAGCAGGAAGCGGCTCTCGTCATTGGGCTGGCCGAGCATCGCGGCGATGTATTCCGAATCGCCCAGCGCGTTGTGCAGCGCAGCGTAGGCCATGGCGGACACGATGGAGTCCGTGTCCGGGTTGCGATGGCCGCATACATAGATCGGATCCAACAAAATCCCTCCCCGGATCAGTCGTAGAAGTCGTCATCCTCTTCCGCCACGGTCCATGCGTCGCCGTCGCGGTAGAGCTTCTCGTTGTAGAGCTGGTTGAGTTTGGTCTGGGTGTCGATGTTGGCGATGCCCAGCACCTTCAGGCCGTATGCGGTCTGGAAGCGGCTGATGGCATCCACCGTGGCGGTGCCGTAATAACCATCGGCGCTGCCCTCGGGGAGCCATCCCAGGTAGATCAGCTTCTCCTGGAGCTCGGTGACCTTCTGGCCGCTGTTGCCGGAGCGCATCGTCCAGTCCGCCACGTCATGCACCGTGCCGTAGCCGAGGATCTTCTTATCCGCGGTGGAATAGGTCGCGCGCGCCACTGCCACGGGGTTGTTGCCCTCGATGCAGTGGATGGTCACATTGCCCTTTGCGTCCATCGTGCAGTATTCCACCATCGCCACATGGGAGGTGTTGTTGTCGCTCGTCCAGGTGAAGAAGACCCAATCGCCGGGCTGGGGGATGTATTCGCCGGCGGTGATGAATTCATCCTCGCCCTTGAACCACTGATAGCCCCAGTCGGGGATGTTGCCATTGCGGGCGATCCAGCGCCCCTGCCTGATGAACCAGCGCATGCCGGTGTTCTGCCCGGAATAGAGGGGGTATTTCACCTTGAGCAGCTCCGTGCCGTATTGCTTGTCCACCTGATCGACGCACCAGCAGAGGAATTCGGCGCACCACTGGGCGTAGGCATCGCCCCAGTATTCGCCGTATTTGGAATAGCCGTGTGCGCCCTCCTTGTAGCCGACCTCGTTCCCGGCGATCTCCAGCAGCTGGGTGACATAGTCCGGCACCGGCCACTGCGGACGCAGCACTTCGTCGCCCTTCTCGGCCGCCATGGCGGTGGAAAAGAGCAGGCCAAGCAGCAGGCTTGCGATGATTCGCTTCATGGGGGTACCTCCTTGGTTGATGACGATCACAGAATGACGGGCGCTTCGCCGATGATCGCGGCCGAATCCGCTGTGACGCGGCAGCGCGCTGCGACGATGCGCACACCGGCTTTTGCGGCCTCGCGCAATGCGGCGGCGAACGCCGGGTCGGTGTGTTCGTTGGGGATGAGGGCGGTGGCGTCCTCCTTCATGATAACGAAGCAGATGCCTGCTTCCATCCCGGCCTGGGCGGCGCGGATCAGCCCGTGCAGATGCTTTGCGCCGCGCGATGTGGGTGCATCGGGGAAATGCGCCGCGCCCTGCTCGTCAAAGAGCGTCACGCCCTTGACCTCGATCAGCCCGCGCGTATCGCCCTTCATGTAGGTCAGGTCGAACCGGGAATCGCCGTGGACGAATTCGCTCTGCACGGCGGACACATCGCCCCAGCCGCCCTGTTCGACCCACTCACGGGCGATCTTGTTGGGCGCGATGCTGTCGATGTTGACGATTCGGCCGCCCTTTTCCACCGCCACCAGGTCGTAGGCCGTCTTGCGCGCGGGGTTGGCGCTGCGTTCCAGCCAGCAGACCGCGCCGGGGACGAGCAGCTCTCCCAAACGGCCGGTGTTTTTCACATGCACGACGGTCTCCACGCCGTCCACCTGACAATGGGCAATAAAGCGATTGACCCGGCACAGAAACCTGCACTGGGTCAAATCGTGATACAGCTTCATGAAGATCAGTCCTCAAACACGCGGTAGATCAGCCAGCACAGTGCGCCGTCGTAATTGGTGTGGCCCTCCAGACGGATGGGGAAATCATAATCGTTGCGGAAAACCAGGTTCAATTCCGAATTGCCGACGGCGGCGTCCTGTCCCATGGGCAGGTAGGGCGCGCCGTTGTCGCCATGGGCGCGGCGGTGGAGGATGGTCACCCTGGGCAGCTGCATCAGCGCGTTATACAGTGTGGAGGACACCTGGCAGGTGCCGCCGCCGGGGGATTGGATGGTGGTGCCTTCCGCCAGCGCGCCGGCCTCCAGATAGCCGTTGGCCAGGGAGTAGGGACCCATCAATTCGTTGGCATCGGCCTTCTCGCCGGGCTGGAGCACGATGGACATATACTGGATGCCCACATCGATATTGTGCATGCGGTTCTGGATGACCTTCGTGCTGTTGACTTTATAATAGGAAGTGTAAGCCGCGATGGGGGTGTCGTCATTGAGTGCGTCATCCGTGGGGGAGACGGTGCGGATGTCCGTCAGGTGGCTGACGTGGATGTAGCCGTAGGTGCGCCAGTAGTTCACCACCGCCCATTCGCCGTCGAACTGCCAGATGCTCAGCGTCGTGCCGGGCTTGAGGATCGCCCAGGAGTAGTCCTCCTCGCTCATGCCGACGCGCACGGATGCTTCCTCGCTCGTCACGGCGACGTACTGGTGCTTCTGCACGCCATAGGGTGGGGTGTTCACGCTGTCCACAGGCTTCACATCCAGCATGCGGTGGCGCTTGACATAGCCGATCTTCCCCTGATAGCGCACGATCGCCCACAGCGGATCGAGGTAGAGCACATCCACACGGGTCGCGCCGCCGACGCGGAAGAGACGGTCCACATAGATGGAGCGCACGCTGTAGGCGGAAGTGCCGCTCTTGAGGGTGCAGGTGTAGAGCGCGGGGGAGTTCTTGTCGAAGTCCTCCACTGTTTTGAGGGCATACTGTGCGCCGATGGGTTCGGGCAGATTGTACTCGTCATACTGCACGCGGCCGTCGATGATGTAGATGGGATCCTTGTATTTGCCGTTGGGGATGGGGTTCTCCTCCTGATAGTACCAGTCATACCAGGCTTCGAGGGTCATTTCGCCGCCCTTGTTGTTGTTGGGCAGGGGCGTGGGGGCCACATCGCTGGTGCCGAAGACAGGCACGGTCGGCACGGGGGTCGCCGTCGGGCGCGCAGTGGGCGTGGGCGTCGGCGTCGCGGCCTGCGCCGGATCCCCCGACAGCACCATCACCAGCAGCAACAACGGCAAAAAAGCAAGCATCCGCTTGAAGCACATAGGGATGTCCTCCTGTGATCTCAAAAGCCGCATCATGCGACATAATAAACCATCATCTATTATAGCATCGCGAGCGGTTTGCCGCAAGTGGGGAGGCCCATCTTTTACAATTTGTTACGATATCTGGGCGAATGGCACGAAAAACGGACTTTTCCACTTGATTTTGCATATATGTTCGGGTATAATGAAGGACGTAAGCTGCTTTTGAACAAAAACGAACCGTGTTTTAGCAAAGGAGCGGAAAAATGCCTACTGATATTCAGATCGCACAGGCGGCTACCCCTCGCCGCATTGATGAAATCGCCAGCGCAGCCGGTATTCCGGAGGACGCGCTTTTTCCCTATGGCCGCCATGTGGCCAAGGTCGATCCGCTGAAGATCCAGGGCGAACAGAAAGCCAAGCTCATCCTGGTGACGGCCATCAATCCCACGCCTGCGGGTGAAGGCAAGACTACCGTGTCCGTCGGTCTGGCGGATGGCATGACCAAGCTCGGCAAGAAGGCCATGCTGGCCCTGCGCGAGCCCTCCCTTGGCCCGGTGTTCGGCGTGAAGGGCGGTGCGACCGGCGGCGGATATGCCCAGGTGCTGCCCATGGAGTCCATCAACCTGCATTTCACCGGTGACCTGCATGCCATCACCGCGGCGAACAATCTGCTCGCGGCCATGGTGGATAACCACATCCAGCAGGGGAATCGCCTTGGCATCGATCCGCGTCAGGTGTCCTGGCGGCGCTGCCTGGATGTCAATGACCGTCAGCTGCGCAGTGTGGTGTCCGGCCTGGGCAGCAAGGCGAACGGCATGCCCCGCGAGGATGGCTTCGACATCACTGCCGCCTCCGAGGTGATGGCGGTGTTCTGCCTGGCCAGGGATCTGAATGACCTGAAGGCGCGTCTGGCGCGCTTGCAGGTGGCGCGCACCTATGCCGGTACGCCCGTGACCGCTGGTGACCTCAATGCCCAGGGCGCGATGGCGGCGCTTCTGCGTGATGCCATCCAGCCCAATCTGGTGCAGACCATCGACGGTACACCCTGTCTGATGCACGGTGGCCCCTTCGCCAACATCGCCCATGGCTGCAACTCCGTCATCGCCACCACCACCGCCATGAAGCTGGCGGACTATGTCGTGACCGAGGCGGGCTTCGGTGCGGATCTGGGTGCAGAGAAATTCCTGGATATCAAGTGCCGCATGAGCGGTCTGTGGCCGGATGCGGTGGTCATCGTGGCGACGGTGCGTGCGCTCAAGTCCCACGGCGGCGTCGCCAAGGCGGATCTGGGCGCGGAAAATGTGTCCGCCGTCGAAAAGGGCATGACGAATCTGCTGGCGCATATCGACCATGTGCGCAATGTATGGAAGCGTCCCGTCATCGTGGCGATGAACCGCTTCGTGACCGATACCGATGCGGAACTGGCCGTCATCCGCAGCGCCTGCGAAGCAGCTGGTGCGCCGGTGGAACTCTGCGACGGCTGGGCGAAGGGCGGCGATGGCGTGAAGGAGCTGGCCGCGCTGGTCTGCGATACTGTGGATGCCCAGGGAAAGGCCGAACCGTCCTACACCTACCCGGATGAGATGTCCCTGGCGGACAAGATCCGCGCGGTGGCCACGCGCATCTATGGCGCGAAGGATGTGACCTTCGCCGGCAGCACCCTCAAGCAGCTGGCTAATTTCGAGGCCGAGGGCTGGGGAAATGCGCCGGTCTGCATTGCCAAGACCCAGTATTCCTTCTCTGACAATCCCAAGGCGCTCGGCGCGCCCACCGGCTTCACGCTGACCATCCGCCAGGTGCGGCTGAACGCGGGCGCGGGCTTCATCGTGGCCTTCGCGGGCGACATCATTGCCATGCCTGGTCTGCCGAAGGTTCCCGCGGCGGAAGGCATCGACGTCACCGATGACGGTGTGATCACCGGGCTGTTCTGAGGACGTTCTGATCCTTTGACAAGCATCCGCTGGCGATCTGTGCGGGGGCTTTCCGGTCGCCCCCTGCACTCCTTCGGGCGTCGCTCTGATTGGAAGGAACCGGAGAATTTGCGCAGACCGCTTGACAATCCCGCACATTCGGGAGTATACTGAATCATCGTCCGAGATGACGGAGAAGAGTACCCGTGAGGAAACGCCGTACAGAGAGATGCGCCATGGCTGAAAGCGCATCGGCGGAGTAGCCGCGGAGAAAACCACCTCCTGATCAGACCGCGAGGCGCGCGTTACAGCGGCAAAGAGAACCAATCAGGGTGGAACCACGTGCTTGTGTTTACAGGCCCGTCCCTCGAGCTGCTTTTTGCGAGGGATGGGCTTTTTCTATCCCGCCGCAGCCATCTTTTCCGGCTGTCCGGAAACAAACAGAAGGAGGTTTCCCACGATGAAGGTCATTTACAACGACGGTCATGTCGCAGAGTGCGCACAGGACGAAGAGCTGCACATCCTGCGTCACAGCGCGGCGCATATTCTGGCGCAGGCGGTGAAGGAGCTGTACCCCCAGGCGCATTTCGCCTATGGCC
>CAZIUA010000083.1:0-11047 GCA_964542315.1 uncultured Faecalibacterium sp.
TTCCTCCGTGTAATGAAGCGATTTTTGCAAGCAAAATCGCGCGAAAATCGCCGCGTATGTCGCCGATTTTCGATGGGAAGTCGGATGGCTTGCGAGCCCCCCGACACCACCCAGGGTTTGTTGACAGGCTGAGCTCCCATCCATGGCGGATGGGAGCTTTTAGGCATGCGTGATGAAATTACAGCGCGCGTTCCTTGCCGATGAAGCAGAAGGCCAGCGTGCCGGGGCCGACGTGGGTGCCGATGACCGGGCCGACATTCTCGATGCGGATGGTCATCGCCGGGAGTTTCTCACGGAGCTGTTCGGCGAGCTTTTCCGCGTCGGCAGGCGCGTCCGCATGGAGCACCAGACCGATGGATTCAGTCTGATCCTCCACACATTCAACGGCCTTGTCGATGAGGAAGCTCAGGGCCTTCTTGCGGCCGCGCACCTTGCCCGCCGCGGCGAGCTTGCCCTCGCGGGTCTCGGTGAGGATGGGCTTGAGGTCCAGCAGGGAGCCCAGCGCCGCTGCGGTGGCGGAGATGCGTCCGCCGCGCTGGAGGTATTGCAGGTCATCCACGGTGAAGAAGGCCTGTGCGCGGAGCTTGTTGTCCTCCACCCACTGGGCGACCGTGTCGAGGGAGGCCCCTGCACGGTACATCTCGTGCGCCTTGAGAACCAGGAGCGTCTGCGGGCCGGAGATGGACAGGGTATCCACGACGGTGAAGGTCCGCTCGGGGTATTTTTCCAGCAGCGTCTCGCGGGCGGCGCGGATGGCGTTGATCGTCATGGACAGCTGGCTGGAGAATGCCAGGAAAAGCAGATCCTTTCCGCTGGCGAGGATGGGCTCGAAGTACTCCTCGTACACCGTTTCGTTCAGCGCAGAGGTGGTGGGATGCGCGCCCTGGCGCATCTTGTCGAAGAACGCCTTGTGATCCAGCGTTTGCCCCAGATCATCAAAGTATTCCTTCCCATCCAGGGTGTAGGGCATGTACACCACGGGAATGTCGTATTCGACCTTCAGCGCGTAGGGCAGATCGCTGTCGCTGTCGGTCATCAAAACGTAGTTTTGCATGGCAACCTCCTGAGGATGATGGATGAATGATGAAAATAATATGAAGGAAACCATGCCTATTGTACAGCGAACGAGCGAAAAATGCAACTGAAATTCAAAAACTATTGCGCTGGTTGGGTCAAAAACGTTTACAAATATGACGGAAATGTGATGTTGACTTGCATATGCAGGTATGCTATCATTATAATAGAAGCAGAACCAATGCGACCGACCTGCAAGCATATTGGAATGTGATGCCGTTGCACCATGTTGAACGACACTGTTGGCTGACCGAGACAATAGAATTGCGTGATAAGGAGGAAAAATGCGCATGAAACGGCTTTTTTGTGTACTTATGACGCTGGTACTGCTGCTGCCGCTCACAGCCCTTGCGGAAAGAGGGCAGAGCGTGATGGTGATGCCGTGGGATGACGAGATGAGACCGCTGGTGACGAACGAAGCAAAATACGACACACAGTATTGCAAGGTTGGGGTGAAGGTCGTTCAGAGAAATGCGGACGGAACGACGAGTGAAAAAGTCATTTTCCCTGTAGCGTTTTCATTCAAGTATAAGGTGTATGTCTATAAGACCGATGGAAAGTATTCCTCGGTAAGACCTGCCGGCGGTATTTGGCCGACTGTCACGCTCATCAAGAACACGGATTATGATTTGGGCCTGTCAGTGGAAAAAATAACAAATCCGGATATCATTTCGTCGAATACCACGGCAACGACCTGGTCGATTACGCTGAAAGGCGGCCTGTACAACGTGACCTACAACGAAGTGATCTACCTTGATGAAGATGGCAACCAAATTGGGGAAATACGTTATACAGAAGAATGTTGCTTCAATTATACAATAAGTGGAGGTGAAGCGAGTGAGTAAGCAAGTCAAGAGGTACTGCTGGATTCTTCTCATGGTGTTTGGTATCGTCATTAGCGTTGCGATGGCTGAAAATGATTGTGAGCATGATTTCAGAAGATCAAGCAGAGAAGATTGGTATCTTGTTGAGACTGTATCGGAAGAAGGACACTTGTATCGCTATTATGCTGATTGGGAGTGCAGCAAATGCGGCACTGTTGCGGTATTGCCGTTAGATCGTCCTTCTTTCCCGGATGAATTTGTTCCGCACAGCGATTCAGTCAAAACAAGGCATCGTCTGTCAGAGAATGGTGACCATGTGTTTGATTTGAGGTGTGCTGTGGATGGCTGCACGTTGGTCGTTACAAAAACACATTCAGGGACGACCTTGCATGAAGATCAAGGGCATGTGAGTCACGGTGTTCATCGGTATATTTACCTTTGCGGTGAATGTACGGCGCTAATTCATGTTGAAAAGAGTTGCCCTGACGAAAATTGTCCCATACAAATCTATAAGAAACAACCGGAAGTAGAAGTCGAATAAGCCAACTCGTCCCCCTGCCTTTGAGGAAAGACAGGGGGACATTCGATTTCTATTCCTTCGCATGCGGCTGGAACAGCATGGCCGTCAGTGCCCCGAAGAACACGGCGGCGGCGATGCCTGCGGCGGTGTTGGTCAGCCCGCCAGTGAAGGCACCCATCACGCCGATCTCCTGCACGGCACGCTTCACGCCGGTGGTCAGCGCATGCCCGAAGCCGGTCAGCGGGATGGTCGCCCCTGCACCGGCGAATTCCACCACCGGGGCATACAGCCCGACGGCGCTCAGGAGCACCCCGGCCACGATATAGCCCACCAGGATGCGCGCAGGGGTCAGTTTCGTTTTGAGGACGAGCCATTCGCCGATGGTGCAGATCGCGCCGCCCACGGCGAAGGCTTTCAGCAGATGGAAAAGCAGGGAGATCATCGGTCGGCCTCCAATACGATGGCATGGGCGATGCCGGGGATGGTGTCGCCCTGCTGGCTGGATGTGGGCGAGAGCAGCGCGCCCGTGGCCATGAAGAGCACACGGTGCAGTTCGCCCTGCTGAAAGCGGCGGAGGATGTGTCCGCAGAGGGTGACGGCGGAGCAGCCGCATCCGCTGCCGCCGGCATGGGTATCCTGCTGGGGGGGAAAGATGGTCAGGCCGCAGTCGATATACCGTGCCGGATCGATGGGCAGACCGCGCTCCTGCGTGAGGGCCAGCAGCAGATCATGCCCCACCTGGCCCAGATCGCCGGTGATAATGAGGTCGTAATCCACGCTGGTGCGTTTCAGGTCGGTCAGGTGGCGGTGGAGGGTGTCTGCGGCGGCAGGCGCCATCGCTGCGCCCATGTTGTTGGCATCCTTGATGGCCATATCCACGATGCGGCCGATGGTGGCGTGCGTGCAGCGGCAGATGGCAGGCAGCTTATCGTCACCGGACACGACTGCTGATCCTGCGCCGGTGACCGTCCACTGTGCCGTGGGCGGACGCTGACAGCCGTATTCCAGCGGAAATCGGTATTGCCTTTCCGCCGTGCAGAAATGGCTGGACGCGGTGCAGACCGCATGGCGCAGATAGCCGCCGTCCGTCAGCATCGCCGCGACGCAGAGGCTTTCCGCCATGGTGGAGCATGCGCCGTACAGCCCCAGAAAGGGCGTGTGCAGTTCCCGCACCGCCAGGGACGTCGCCATGATCTGATCCAGCAGGTCACCGCCCAGCGCGGCATCGATCTGCCCGTGCGTTAGTCCGGCGCGGCGGATGGCCAGATCCGCAGCGGTATATTGGAAGCGGCTTTCCGCCTTTTCCCAGGTCTCCTCGCCAAAGAGATCGTCCTCGATGATCTGGTCGAAGTCATCGTGAAGGGGGCCTTCGCCTTCCTTTTTGCCCGCGATGGCCGCGCTGGCGACGATCCGCGGACGGTTCGGCAGTACGATGGTCGCCTGGCCGATGCGATTGCATTGCATGGTTGGTGCCTCCTTTACCACGGGATGAATGCGTAGACCAGCCCCACCACCACCGATGCGCTGATGCCCCAGACCAGCACCGGGCCGGCGATGGTGAACAGCTTGCAACCCAGCCCCAAAACCAGCCCCTCGCGGCGGAATTCCATCGCGGGGGACACCATGGCGTTGGCAAAGCCGCTGATGGGCACGAATGCGCCCGCGCCGCCATACTGCGCGATCTTGTCGAACACGCCCACGCCCGTCAGCACCGCGGTGATGAACACGATCATCATGCTGGCAAAGGTGGTGGAGGCGGATACGCTCATGTCCAGCGCGCGCTGACCCAGTTCCAGAAAGCATTGTCCGAGGGTGCAGATGCATCCGCCGGTGAGGAAGGCGCGGAGCAGCCCCTGCGCCAGCTTTGACCGGGGCGAGAGCCTGTCCACCAGGAGGGCGTAGCGGTTCAGCTGCCGCTGCCGGAATGGGCTGGGGGCGGCGTTCTTGTCAAACATGGGGGAGCATCTCCTTTCGGGGGCGCTGAAGGGTGTGAGCCTTCGGCAGGTGCAGGCGGGATTCGCGATCCGCCGGGCGCGGCTGACGGATGAGGATGAATGGTGTCGTTCCGTATCGCTGCAAGGTCGATCCCTCCTGTTTTGTGATATGATATGCATGCGTCATGCGGTGAAGGCCAGCGCGGCCAGCATGGCTCCGGCGGCCTTGCCGAGCATCATGACGAAGCGCACGCCGGTGGACACATTCCCCAGACGGAAGCGCCGCATGAGGACGGGCGCGACCTCGAGGATCTCCTCCAGCGCGGCGGCGAGCATCCCCACGAACATGCCGCCCAGCAGCAGTGCCAGCATGCCGGTGAACGCCGGAAGCCCGAGCGAAAATCCCAGCGCATCATGGAGTGTGGTCAGCATCAGCCCGATGCACATCGCCCAGGTCAGCATGCGCGGAGAAGCCGCCTGCAGCCTGTCCTGCACGCGGGCGGGTATGAGCAGCACGCCCCAGACGCAGCTGACCGCCACGGAGACCGTCGCGCCGGTCAAAAGGCCGATGAGGATGGCGAGGGCGTCATTCAATGTCGCGGCCCTCCGTTTTCTCCATGTCCTCCTGATATTCGGTCAGCTTGACCTCCAGGGGCGTCGTGGCCTTGGCGGAGGGCAGCGCGTAGAACACGGCCACCCCCAGCGCGACGCCGATGGCATAGGGGATGGTGATGAGGCGCGTGTCGGCCGGTGCCTCGCCGGTGAGGGCTTCGTAAACGGCATATTGTGCGCGGGGCATGTCCACATCGGCATGGAACCACGCCAGACCCAGCGCACCGCCGAGAGTCAGGATGAGCAGGGCTGCGGCCGTCCGCAGGGGCTTCGTGATGTCGCGCGGAACGTCCTTCACCCGGTGGACATAGCAGATGTCCGCGCCGAGCAGGGTCACCTCCTCATTCGGGAAGGCACGGCGGAGGGCGTTGGCCACATGGATGGCCTCCAGCTTCCAGATGCCCTGCGCTTCCGGGCAGGGCAGGGTCAATCTTTCTGCACCGGTGGGGGCGATCAGCCGCGCCGCATCCCCCAAATGGAGGGGCTGCCCCATGGCGACCTTGGCGCGGTTCTGCAGCTGGGCATAGATCATGGCGCATCCCTCCTACGCGGCGGTCGAGCCAAAGTCCAGCTGGATGACCTTTTCCAGCAGCAGCTCCTCGCCGGTGATGGCATCGACATAGCTGATGTAGCGTTCGCCGAGCATGGTCAGGCTGAACTGCCAGCAAAGGCGCTCCTGCGTGCCGCGGGGGAGGAGGCACAGGCGGAAGGCATCCACCTGCGCGGCGGAAAGGCTCGCGAGTGCTTCGGACGCGGTGAGCAGCGGTGAAGGCAGCTTGCGCGGGATGTGATGCTGCCAGTAGCTGCGCGCCTCCAGCCCGACGACCTCAGCGGTGTCCATGCGCACCTGCACCAGCACGCGATCCGCCCAGACGAGCACATTGTTCTGCACATAGGCGCAGGTGATGACGCACAGCCCGTCATACACCTGATAGTAGAGCGCCTCCATCTGCGCAAAGCCGCGGGCGTGCAGGAAATCCAGCGCGGCGCCGGTGCATTCCGCCGGGGTTTTCGACATGGGGAAGGCGGCGGTCTCCGGGGACATGAGGAGCACCTTGCCGCCCCGGCGTGTGATCTCCAGATTCAGCTGAACATCCGCGGTCTGCAGGGTGACGCCATAGGCTGGCAGTGCGCCGGAGGTGTCCGGGGCGGGCTGAACGGACAGCACGCGTGCTTCACCGATGAATTCCTTGGCGATGCGGAGCGCTTCACCGCTGCTGACCTCGGTGGAGGGCAATGCCTTGTATTCCGCCAGTTCCGCGGCGGAAGGCGGTGCGGTCACGTCCGAGGACGGAAGGGATTCCGCCAGCGATCCGCCCCGGAGCAGCGACTGATTCGCCAGGGCGACTTCGCCACTGAGGAGATGCAGGCCGGTGAGCATCTCGCGGAGCTGGGCGCGGTCGTCGTCTTCCATGGCGGCCTCGGCGGCGATGTCGGTCAGCGCCTGCTGGGCGAGGCTGCTCAGGCGGGAGAGAAAGGCGAGCGTCCCCTCGCGCTGCCCATGGGGATCCGGCAGGGCGGCGAGGCCGGTCTGTGCGCGGTCGGCAGAGAGGATGATCTGCGTCAGGAAGGCCGAGCACTGGCGCGGCGATGCGGTGACGAGCAGCTTCTCCAGCGAGAGTGTCAGCGTTTCGAGCTCCGCGGCGACACCGGCGACGGCGGCATGGGTCTCTTCGGTCAGGGCGAGCTCCGCGGTGGCGGTGCGGCGCAATTGCACATTCAGCGCGATGAGCAGCAGCAGGATCGCCACTGATGCGCCGGTGTAGAGCAGGGTCCGTCTCATCCCATCACCTCAAATCGCAAAGGCATGCTGCCCGATGGTCAGCTGAACCGGGCGCGACCAGATCCACTCGCTGGTGGCGGTGGCCGGATTATAATAGTAGGTGCAGCCGCCGGTGGGATCCCAGCCGTTGAGGGCATCACGGGCGGCGCGCAGGGCGGAGGATGTGGGCGTCATGTCGAACTGCCCGTCCCAGACGGCATCGAAGGCGCCGGGCTGGAAGATCACGCCGGCGATGGTATCGGGGAAGGCATCGCTGCGGACGCGATTGAGCACCACCGCCGCCACCGCGACCTGGCCGATGTAGGGTTCGCCCCGTGCCTCGCCGGAGACCAGGCGCGCCAGCAGGGACAATTCGGATTCCTGATACAGCGCGGCGGATACGGTGCCGGAAAGGGAGATGCCCAGGGCTGTGGCGGTCTTTTCGCCAACGAGGCCGTCCGCGTCCAGGCCGTTCTTCCGCTGGAAGGCCATCACTGCCTGATGCGTCCCCCGGCCGAAAATGCCGTCCGCCTCGCCGGTGTAGTAGCCCCAGTCCTTCAGCCGCTGCTGGATGAGCGCGACGGTCTCGCCACGGCTGCCGGAGGAGAGCACGGCGGCCTGCGCATGGGGGAGGATCAGCGCAAGGATGAGCAGGATCGCCGCGCCATGGGCGGCCTTATGCCAGCGCCGCATGGGTCTGCGCCTCCTTTTCCTGGGGGATGCCGAAGAGTGCCGCGAGGAAGCCGCGCCAGGACCAGTCCCACACGATACGCTCCGGCGCGTTCCCCTCCCGGCCGGGCAGGAGGGCGAAATGCGCCGCCAGATCCGGATCGATGAGGCTCCACCACAGGCGCGTCTGCTGCGGACGGAGGGTCGGGGCGGCCTGCAGGGCGGAGGGTGCGCCGAAGAAAAGCTGGGCCGCCAGGGTCAGGGTGAGGAGGGTGCGCGTCATGGTGTCAGCTCCTTTGTCGGGTCAGATTGTCTAAAAAGAGCATGCCCATGGGCCGGAAGGTTTATACAGTTCTCTTAAATATGCGCCGGAATGGCGTGTTCGCCTTTACGCAAACAAAGAATTGTGGTAAGATGATGGCAGACAAGGAATCCGGCAAGCTGATTTTCCGCCTTCGGGTGGGAACGGCGTGCTTTAAGATGGAGGTAATCGTATGGAACGCTGGGAAAACCGCTATGCCCGGGGTCGCAATGGCGACGGTCGCGGCGCAGAACATTCCCGCGCTGACCGCGTGCGCAGCATCATCATTATCCTGCTGCTGGTCATGCTTGCCGGCGTGGGCATCGTGGGCGCGCAGAGCTTTGCATTCCGTGGAAAATGTGACGAGACCATGCTCAACCGCGCCATGACCGAGTGCGGCGAGGCGATCAATCAGGTGAACACGCTGTCCCGCTCCGGCGGATCGGACACGGCGGCAGTGCTGGGCAAGATCCGCTCCAACATCCACGCGGTGGATGTGCTCAGTGCCATGCATCAGACCCTGTATGGCCGCGCGCTGGTGGGATCGTCCACGCTGACGGAGCTGTATTCGGTCATCGACAGCTATTCCGCCAAGCTCAAGAACGGCTCCGCCACCATTGACGAGCTGACGCGCCTGACCGATCAGCTGAGCGTCATGCAGACGCAGCTCAATGCGGCCCGCTGACAGGCGGACGTAACAAATGTAAATTCTGCCGCTCCCGGGAAGTAATTCCCACAGGCCGCCGTTGTATCAGTGACGGTGCAGCCGGGGAGGAACGCGCTTCTTCTGCGAACACCGCAGGGGAAGTGCTTTTTTGTGTCCTGACGAGGCGAAAGGAGCGACTGGAATATGAAGAAAATGCTGATGTGAATGCTGCTGGCGCTGCTGTGCGTGTGCATGGCGGTGCCAGGCGCGATGGCGGCCACGGTGGAGGTGCTGCCGGAACGCGAGGAATACCATGCCATCCAGAACATGGTCACGGTGGGGGACGCGGTGTACATGCTGGACTATTCTGACGTCGAGGCGCGTCTGCTGCGCTGGACGGCGGACATGCCCCAGGCGGAATTCGTCGCTGAAGGGCTGCTGTATGCGGAGCGTTTTGCCTCCATCGCCGAGGCGGAGGAGTACGTCGGCCGCGTGAAGGACGGCGTCCATGCCGATCCCGTGCATGCCCTGAGCTATATTTGCACCGATGGTGAGAAGCTTTACGGCGTGAATGGCATCAACCGCCTGGTCTTCACCATCGAAGTCGGCGAAAACGGCCTGACCTACACCGATGTGGCCACGCTGCCCAAAACGGGGGACCGGACGTACATCGCGCCGCTGAACGTCATCGTCAGCGGGGACTGGCTGCTCCGGTGCGAGGACCGGGGCAACAATGCGAAGCTGCTGATCTACAACCTTCAGCGCGGCACGGTGAAGCAGGCCGTGCTGGAAAACCTGCGCGGCGTTTCTTCCTATAAGAATGGCAAGGTGCTCGTGCGCTGCGCCGGGGAAGAATCGGATGTGCTGCGGACCTACGACCCCGAAACGGACGAGACCGAGATGGTCGGCAGCATCGATGGGTACTTCGACAGAAGACCCATGGTCTACGATCAGGCATCGGACATGCTGGTGTATCAGGATCGGACGCGCCTGATGGGCTGGTCCGCCGAGACCGGTGCAGAGCAGGTCGGCTATGTCCCCAGCAGCTATGTCCGCGGCATGGCTGTGACGGGTAGCTGGCTGGCCTGGTTCGAGGATGAAAGCCGGGTCAATGCCTGCGACATCCGCCGGGGCTTCACCACCGAAAAGAGCCTGACGCTGATGAATTATGGCCTGAACGACGTCGCCCGCGAGTTCGCGTCGACCCACCCGGATACGCCGGTGTATCTCGACGCGCGTGCATTGAAGGCCGATGCGCTGGAGATCATGACCGGCGCGGAGAATGTGCCGGTCATGCTGGTGGCGTACAGAGACGCCGACGATCTGGAAGCGCTGATCGAGGCCGGTGCGCTGCGCGATCTGTCCGCCAATGCGGAGATCAAGGCTTATGTCGATGCGCTCTACCCCGCCTACAGCGATTATGTCACCCGGGACGGCGCGATCTACGGCGTGCCGATCCGCGCGGATTCCTACAACGGCTGGTTCATCAACAAGGAAGTCATGAACGCCATGGGGCTGACGGCGGAGGACATCCCAACCAATTTGGTGGACTTGATCGCCTTTGCGGACAAATGGAACGATGAATACACCGAGAAGTATCCGAATTTCACGCTGATGAACGAGGTCGCCAGCTATCGCGCTGCCTTCCTGGGGCAGATCATCGAGGACTGGTCGGCCTACTGTCAGGCGGAGGGCAAGGAGTTGACCTTCGACGATCCGATCTTCCGCCAGCTGCTGACGGCGCTGGACGATGCGTCCTTCGACAAGATCGATGCCGCGCTGAGGCAGACCGATCCGGAGGTCTCCGAATACAAAAAGGCGCTGATCTGGCGCGGTTGTCCGCTGGTGGGCAACTGGGGTTCCTATATGGAGGAAAGCAGCGACCGCATCTTCCTCCCCATGACCCTCACGGCGGACACGGAATTCGTCGCCGCGGTGGAATCGATGACCGTGTGTACCATCAGCGCCAAAACGGACGCTCCAGAGGACGCGGAGGACTTCGTGCTGGCGATCATCGCCGACCTGAGCGAGAAGTGGGCTCATGTCCTGCGCACCGACCGAACCGAGCCGGTCATGCGCGCATACGCCGACGAGATCATCGCCTCCGCCGAGGAAGATCTGGCGCAGCTGGAAAAGGCGCGGGCGGCATCGGTGAATCCGGCGACGGTCGAACGGAAGATCGCTGACCAGAAGGCCTATATGGAAGGCGAGATGCTGGCGCAGGTGTATGAGATCATGCCCTCTGCCGTCGAAAACTATGTGAATGTTATCGCGCCCGCGCTGGTCGTTTATACGCCTGACGCGCTGGACGAGCAGTTGCGCACGGCGGAGATTGGTGCCTGCATCGTGCAGTAGGCCGGCGGATACGGCATGGAGCAGATGAGCACGGAGAGCTTTATCGAGCAGATGGAGGCGCTTCTGGGACATTAAAAATCAGGGCGGACGGTCGGAAAGACTGTCCGCCCTTGTGTTTTGGACGAACAAAAAGAAAAACGAAGATGTGGAATGTTCGGATAATGGGGTGGTTCGTTTCGGGAAATCTGAAAGAGAGAGTTCGGAAAAGTGAAAAGAACGCAAAAAAGTCGAAAAAAAGTAAAAAAAGGCGTTGACAATTTCGCGGATTCTTGATAATATATACAAGTCGCCTGGCGCTGAGCCGCTGGGACGGCACTGAACCTTGAAAACGATACAGAAAAAGAAACGCA
>CAZIUA010000084.1:0-10915 GCA_964542315.1 uncultured Faecalibacterium sp.
TGCTGAACATCAAGCCCATCCTCCATCTGGCCACGGGCAAGCTGGAATCCTACAAAAAGGCGCGCGGCATGCACCGTGCCTGCGAGACCATGCTGGAGTCCATCCGTTCCGACCTGGCCATCCGCTTCCAGGAGGCACACGCCCGCGGCGATGTCACCCTGATGGCCGCCGGCAGTGCCAATGCCGAGACCACAGCCAAGTGGCTCCACCAGATCGAAGCTGCTTTCCCCGGCATGCCCATTCTCTACGATGACCTGTCCATGGGCGTTTCCTGCCACACCGGTGAAGGGGCGCTGGGCATCGGTCTGTCCTGTTCGCCTGAAATCAATAGGAGGCGCACACCATGAACAACATTTTCGGCGAAATGACCGCGGCAGACATCCTGTCACACATCAACAATATCAGCAACCAGATCCGCTACATCTACGACGCCTGCGAGGACTGTCCGACATGGGCAATGGTGACAGCGGCGAACCTGGCGCACCCGGCAATGTGATGGGTGCATCCAAGGCCGAGGCGCTGGCGGAGGTCGTTCGCAGCCGCGAGACCACCAATCAGCACCTTCTGCGGATCTACGAGAAGATTTACGATGACCTGCTCCGCAGCAGCGGCCTTTCCGCGGCGGAAGGCACGAACCCCAACGAATGAGCACCAGCCCGGGAGAATCTTCCCGGGCTCAGCGTGTCAAAAAAGTGGCGAAAGCCACTTTTTTGAGTTTTGCACTCCGTCACTGTCAGGGCTACAAGCAGCCCTGACGGCCGTTCCTTCGTGTAAGGAAGCGATTTTTGCAAGCAAAATCGCACGAAAATCGCCGCACATGTCGCCGATTTTCGATTTGCAGTCTGCCGACGGCGAGAATCGGCTTGCTTTTTGACAGGCTGCAGCCCGGGAGAATCTTCCCGGGCTGGAGAATCTTCCCGGGCTTTTTCCATGTCCCATTGCGCCCCTCCTCCGAACATTTTCTTCCGCAAATCGGGCGTTTCCACGGGGAAGCCCTTGCAAAACCCGGCTTTGTTATGGTAGAATAAGAGGAAACACAGATTCCCCATGAAACCCGGAGGCGAATCACCTATGAAGATTTTTATCGACGCCATGGGCGGCGATTATGCCCCCCAAGCGCCTGTGGAAGGCACCATCGAGGCCCTGCGCCGCTTCCCTGAACTGGAAGTCGTGCTGGCTGGCGCGCTCCCCGAGATCGAGAAATACCTGGTGAACTGCGACGATGTCCGCAGCCGCATCGAGCTGCTGGACGCGCCGGAGGTCATCACCAACGATGAATCCCCCGTGATGGGCGTGCGCCGCAAGACCAATTCCGCCACGGTGAAGGGCATGCTCGCCCTGCGCGACAAGACGGTGGATGGCTTCGTGTCCGCAGGCTCCACCGGTGCGGTGCTGGCCGGCGGCATGTTCCGCCTGGGCCGCATCCCCGGCATCGAGCGTCCGGCGCTGGCGCCCCTCATGCCCAATGGCAAGTCCCACTTCCTGCTGATCGACTGCGGCGCGAATGTGGACTGCAAGCCGGAATACCTTGTCCAGTTCGGCATGATGGGCACGGCCTACATGCAGGGCGTGATGGGGCTGAAAAAGCCCCGCGTGGGCCTGGTGAACATCGGCACGGAATCCGAAAAGGGCAATGCGCTGGTCAAGGCCACCTACCCCATGATGGAGACCGCCCCGTATAACTTCGTGGGCAATGTGGAAGCGCGCGATGTCATGGCCGACACCGCCGACGTACTGGTGGCGGACGGCTTCAGCGGCAACCTCATCCTCAAGAACACCGAGGGCGTTGCCATTGCCCTGCTGAACATCATCAAGCAGGAAATGATGGCCGACACGCGCGGCAAGCTGGCCGGTCTCATCGGCAAACCTGCCTTCCGCCGGGTCAAAAAGGTGATGGACTACACCGAGGTCGGCGGCGCGCCCCTGCTGGGCGTGCAGGGCGCGGTGGTCAAGGCGCATGGCTCGTCCAACGCGCACGCCTTCTCCTGCGCCATCGGCCAGGTCATCAAGATGATCGACGGCAAGGTGGTCGAGATCATCGAGAAGGGCGTCGAGACCCTCCTCCCCCAGACGGACGCATAATAGCCATTGCACTGCATGACGTCGGTGACAGGGCGTCCACATGCTCGCCGTCGGCAGACTGAGATCGTATCGCCCGGCTTGGCCGGGTAGGCGGGGCGTTTCGGCTTCATCCGAAACATTCCTCACATTTTTTACGGCCGTCAGCTTTGGCTGACAGTGAAAAATGCCGCTTCCGCAAAAGCGGGACCTCTCCCTCTCAGGAAAGTGGCCACAGCCACTTTTCCGAAATGCGACGCATAACCCATTCGGGATGCGATATATTCTTTTTCATTCTTTTATAAGGAGGACACTGGCATGGTTTTTGAAACCGTTAAGAAAATGATCGCCAAGCAGCTCAAGGTGGACGAGGCGTCCATCACCGAAAACAGCCGCCTGGTGGAAGACCTCAAAGCCGATTCCGCCAACGTCATGGTCATGATCATGGATCTGGAAGACAACTACGGCATCGTCGTGGAGGACGACCAGATCATGAAGCTCAAGACCGTGGGCGATGTGGTCAAGTACATCGAGGACCATCAGTAAGCCGATCAGCCCTCCCTGGGGATCCCTTCCCCCGGGAGGGTTCCGCCTTTTCCCGCATGCATTCATCCGCAAGAGGACGTATTCCCCAAGCCCTTTTTCGCATGGATGCAGGCTGATTTCATCATGAAGAAGGAGATCCGCATGCAGAATCTGATGAACAACCTGGGCTATCAGTTCAGGAACCCGGCACTGCTGCGTCAGGCGCTGACCCACCCCTCCATGGGGGCGGATGACAACCAGCGTCTGGAATTCCTCGGCGACGCAGTGCTGCAATACATCATGTCCGACATTCTCTATGCCACCCACCCCACCTGTCGCGAGGGTCAGCTGACGCATCTGCGTGCGCTGCTGGTTTGCGAGGCGGCCCTGAGCCAGGTGGCGCGCGCCCTCCATGTGGGCGAAGCGCTGCTGATGGACAAGGGCGAGGCGCAGACCGGCGGACGCGACAAGCCCAGCGTCCTCTGCGACGCGATGGAGGCCATCCTCGCCGCGGTCTATCTGGACGGCGGCCTGGACGCCGCGCGCGGCATCATCCAGCGGCACTGGCCGAACCCGGAGAGCGTCCATCGCCCCATGCAGGACAGCAAGGGCGCCCTGCAGGAGCATCTGCAGAAGGACGGCGGCGATGCGCCCACCTACGAGATCGTCGCGCAGGACGGCCCGCCCCATGATCGCATCTTTGAGGCCGCGGTATACCGCTATGGCGTCGAATTGGCGCGCGGCACCGGCAAGAGCAAGAAGCAGGCAGAACAGGCCGCTGCCCTGGCCGCGCTGGAGAAGCTGACGAACGGCAAATGAGCCGCAAATGCACATACAAAAAAGGTCGCCCGTCGTGGCGGCCTTTTCTGATGCAGCGATCCTGCCAAAACGCAAAAAAGTGGCATGACGCCACTCTTTTGACTCACGTGAATCAAACACGCGGAAGCAACCAGGCTCCCTGCCCATGGGGCATGGGGATTAGCCCTGCTTCTGCTTGTGCTTGGGATTCTCGCAGATCACCATGACCTTGCCCTTGCGGCGGATGATCTTGCACTTCTCGCAGATGGGCTTCACGGACGGACGAACCTTCATGCTCTGTTACCTCCTGTTGTAGAGTCTGAGCGGGGGCGCGACGTGGGGATCCACATCACCACACCCGGATACTTCGTTTCGATGGCTACAAAAAACAGCGTACATCCTATTATACACCAGACGTCAAGAACCGTCAAGGGGGGAAATCCCTTGCAATTCGATTCATCCGTCAGGATTTGCTGCGCCAGGTGATACGGCCACGGGTGAGGTCGTAGGGGCTCAGCTCGATGGTCACCTTGTCACCCTCGTAGATGCGGATGAAGTTCATGCGCATCTTGCCGGAAATGACCGCCGTGACCTGATAGCCATTGGGCAGCTCAACCTTGAACATCGCGTTGGGAAGGGCTTCAATGACCTTGCCTTCCATTTCAATGACATCGCTCTTGGACATTGTCAGTCCTCCTTCTTGTCGTGGTCCACCGGGGTGGACGCAGTGCTGATTTCCAAGCCATTTTCCGCCAGCGCCTTGCGGAGGTCGCTGTCCTGCAGGTGTTTGTTGGGCAGCGTTGCGCCGTCCACATTCACCACGATGGGCTTGGGGCGAAGATGCTTGATCTTTTTCTTCTTCGGATGATCGATCTTGCGTGTCAGGCCGTCGGCCATAAGCACGAAGTTCTCATCGATCACCGAGAGGACGACGAAATAGCGTCCCTCGTCGCGGCCCTGGGTGGAAAGCACCACACGGCCGGGAATGATCGTCAGCCTGTCCATCATTCATGATCCTCCCAGCGGAAGTCCGGAAGGCTCAGGATCTCAGGCAGGCCCTCCTCGTTGATGGCGAGGGTATGCTCGTAGTGGCTGCACAGGCTGCGGTCACGGGTGCGATAGCACCACTGATCCGCATCACAGGTGACACGCCAGTCACCGGCGGAGATCATGGGCTCCACGGCAATGGTCATGCCCTTGCGCAGTCGCAGACCGCGGCCGGGGGGGCCGTAATTGAACACCGCAGGATCCTCATGCATTTCGCGGCCAATGCCGTGGCCGGTCAGGTCACGGATGACGCCGCAGCCATGGCTTTCCGCCCACTCCTGGCAGGCATGTCCCACATCGCCCAGGCGATTGCCTGCGACGCACTGACGGGCGGCCTTCCAGAAGCACTGCTCGGTGATGTCGATCAGCCGCTGCGCCTCGGGAGAGATCTCCCCCACGCCTGCGGTGAAAGCACTGTCGGACTGCCAGCCATCGAGGATGAGCCCGCAGTCCACGGAAACGATCTGACCTTCCTTGAGCACCTGCTTCCGGTTGGGAATGCCATGCACGACCGCGTCATCCACGGAGGTGCAGAGCGTGGCAGGATAGCCCTCGTAGTTGAGGAAGGAAGGGATCGCGCCGCCCTTGCGGATGAGGGACTCGGCGTAAGCGTCCAGATCGGCGGTCGTGACGCCGGGCTTGATCTCGGCGCGGACCTTCTGCAGCACGTCGTAGAGCAGGGCGCCCGCGACGCGCATCTTCGCAATCTGGTCAGAATTCTTCAAACTGATCATCGTTTCAGCCCTTCACAACATTCAGGATGGACGCGAAGATCGTGTCCATGTCCTGCGCGCCATCGATCACCTTGAGGTTGCCGGCCTGCTGGTAGTAATCCACCAGGGGCGCGGTTTGCTCATGATACACCTTCAGGCGGGCCAGAACGGTCTCTGCGCTGTCATCCTTGCGCTGGATGAGTTCATCGCCGCACTTAGCGCACTTGGTTTCCCCATTGAGGTGGGAAATGTGGTAGGTCGCGCCGCAGTTCAGGCAAACGCGGCGGCCACTCAGGCGGGAGATGAGTTCCTCATCCGCCACATCCAAGTCGACCACAACGTCGATCTTGGCGATGGTGTCCAGCGCCTCGGCCTGGGGCACGGTGCGGGGGAAGCCATCGAGGATGTAGCCCTGCAGGCAGTCAGCCATATTCAGGCGGTCACGCACGATATCGATGATCACGTCATCGGGCACGAGCTTGCCAGCCTCGATATACTGCTTTGCCTTCAGGCCGGTGGGCGTTTCCTCCTTCATGGCGCGGCGGAGGATATCGCCGGTAGAGATTTGCGGGATATTCAGGGCCTCGCAGATGCGCTGCGCCTGGGTGCCCTTGCCGGCGCCGGGAGGGCCAAGAAAGATCACATTCATGATGATGTTCCTTCCTGCTATCTCATGGTAGCTTATGCCTTACAAGTTTCACATAGACCGCGCATGCGGCATGTTTCAAAAATAGCCATGCACCGAAGAAGCGGACTTACGACGGTGCATGGCCAAATTGATTACATGAAACCGTTGTCCTTATCGCTCTCAATGCCGCGGATGGACATCTCGCCCTTGATCGTGCGCATGGTCTCCAGGGAGACGGACACAGCGATCAGCATGGAGGAAGCCGCGAAGGGCACCTTCAGGCTCAGACCGGACAGCATCAGCGTAGGAATGGCAGCCAGCACAGCCAGGAACAGCGCCGCAAACAGGTTGAGGCGGTTGGTGGTGCGCTGCAGGTAGGCAGCAATGTTCTTGCCGCGCTGACCGGGGATGGTCGCACCCTGCTGCTGCAGCTGCTCAGCCTGCTTCTTGGCATCAAAGGAGATGCTGGAGTAGAAGAAGGTGAACGCGAAGATCAGCAGCGCGGAGAGGATCATATGCACCCAAGCGCCACTCACCAGATGGGTATTGCAGAACTGGGTGAACCAGCCAGAGGCATCGGGATCACACAGCTGAGCAATGGTGCCGGGGAAGGACAGGAAGCTATACGCGAAGATCAGAGGCATAACGCCCACAGCGACGACCTTCAGGGTCATGTGGGTGTTCTGGCCACCGTACACGCGACGGCCCTTGACCTGCTTGGCGATCTGCAGGGGGATGCGGCGCTCACCCAGGTCGATGTAGGCGACCACAAAGGTCAGGATCACCAGCACCAGCAGGATGACGATCGCGCCGATCACACCGGTCACAGTGTTAGCGGAGGTGAAGCCGCCAACGATGCCGTTGAACAGGTTGGACACGATACCGGCGAAGATCAGCAGGGAGATGCCGTTGCCGATGCCCTTCTCGGTGATACGCTCACCGATCCACATCGCCAGGGCAGTACCACCAGCCATGGACACGCCGATCAGGATATTGTTCCACAGACCATCCTTGGCATAGCCCAGACCGTTGGACAGGCCGATAGCCTGGATCACAGCCAGCACGATGGTCACATAGCGGGAAATACGGTTGATCTTTTCACGACCACCCTCATCCTCCTGCATGCGCTCCAGCGCGGGGATCGCGATGCACAGGAGCTGCATGATGATGGAGGAGTTGATGTAGGGGGAGATACCCATGGCCATAATGGTCATCTGGGACATCGCGCCACCAGTCATCATGTTCATCAGATCAAGCAGGGGGTAATCGTTTCCGCCCATGCCCAGACGGGCCAGGTCGATACCAGGGGCAGGGATGCAGCCCACCAGGCGGAACAGGATCAGCATCCCGAAGGTATAGAGGATTTTCTTACGCAGGTCATCGATCTTCCACAGCTTGCGAATATAATCAAGCATGTCAGATCACCTCGCAGGTGCCGCCAACGGCTTCAATCTTCTCCTTCGCAGACGCGGTAAACTTCGCTGCCTTCACGGTCAGCTTCTTGGTGAGTTCGCCATTGCCCAGGATCTTCAGGCCATCCTTGGAATGGTGGATCATGCCAGCAGCCAGCAGCAGCTCCTCGGTCACGACGGTGTCGTTCTCGAAGATCTCCAGCGCCTCGACATTCACGCACTCATAATCGGTGCCAAAGATGTTCGTGAAGCCCTTCTTAGGCACACGACGGTACAGGGGCATCTGGCCGCCCTCAAAGCCGGGGCGCTTGCCGCCGCCGGAGCGGGCCTTCGCACCCTTATGACCCTTGCCAGCAGTCTTGCCCAGACCGGAGCCAACGCCGCGGCCAAGACGCTTGGCAGCGGTGGTGGAACCCTCGGCGGGATGCAGCTCGTGCAGTTTCATTCGGGGTTTCCTCCTTTACTCGTTGACTTCTTCAACCTTCACCATGTGCTTCACAGCGAAGAGCTGGCCGCGGATGGCGGCGTTGTCGGGCTTGGTGACCGTCTGGCCGACCTTACGCAGGCCCAGCGCAGCCACAGTCGCCTTGTGCTTGGGCAGAGAGGCGATGGGAGACTTGATCAGAGTAACCTTCAGCATTTCTCTCTACCTCCTTAGCCCAGAATCTCTTCCACAGTCTTGCCGCGCATCTTGGCGACATCCTCAGCGCTGCGCAGCTGCTTGAGGGCCTCCAGGGTGGCCTTGACCATGTTGATGGGGTTGTTGGTGCCGAAGGACTTCGTGCGGATGTCCTTCACGCCAGCCAGCTCCAGCACCGCACGGGCAGCGCCGCCGGCGATCACGCCGGTACCTTCGGGAGCGGGCAGCAGCACCGCCTTCGCGGTGGAGAAGTAGCCCACGGTATCATGGGGGATGGTGGTGCCGTTGAGCGGCACAGTCACCAGGTGCTTCTTGGCGTCCTCGTTCGCCTTGCGGATGGCCTCGGGAATTTCCGCAGCCTTGCCCATACCGGCGCCGACGCGGCCATTCTCGTCACCCACAACGACCAGCGCGGAGAACCGCATGTTGCGGCCGCCCTTAACGGTCTTGGAGACGCGGTTGACAGCAACCAGGCGATCCTTGAATTCGCTTGCCTGTTCGTAGCGTTGCATTTCCGTTGCTACCTCCTTCTTAGAATTCCAGACCCGCTTCACGGGCGCCGTTGGCGACTTCAGCCACGCGGCCAGTGTAAACATAGCCGCCACGGTCGAAGACCACGGTCTTGTAACCAGCGGCCAGGGCACGCTCACCCACGAGCTTGCCGACCAGCTTGGCAGCGCCCTTCTTGTCCAGCTCATTCAGCTGATCCTGGATGCCCTTCTCCATCGTGGAGGCGGAAACCAGGGTCTTGCCGGCAACATCGTCGATCAGCTGGACCTGGATGTGCTTCAGGCTGCGGTAGACGGACAAACGCGGCATTTCGGGGGTGCCGCTGATCTTCTTGCGGACGCGGGCATGACGAATCTCACGCAG
Organism: uncultured Faecalibacterium sp.; assembly: GCA_964542315.1. GTDB lineage: Bacteria > Bacillota > Clostridia > Christensenellales > Aristaeellaceae > UBA11524. The sequence continues at coordinate 8,695 of CAZIUA010000084.1, forward strand.
TTCCGCACGGTCACGCTTCTTGAACATTTGCAGTCACTCCCTTTCTTACTTCTTACCGGTCTTGCCTTCCTTGCGGCGGACATGCTCATCAGCATACTTGATGCCCTTGCCATGATAGGGTTCGGGCTTGCGGATGGAGCGGATGTCAGCAGCAAGAGCGCCAACGACCTGCTTGTCGATACCCTTCACCACGATGGTGTTCTGGTTGGGGGTCTCGTAGGTCACATTTTCGGGAGCCACACGGATCACGTCGTGGCTGAAGCCGATCTTGATGACCAGGTTCTTGCCGTCCTTGCACTCAGCGCGGTAGCCGGTGCCGACCAGCTCGAGGGTCTTGGAGAAGCCCTCGGAAACGCCCACGACCATGTTGTTGACCAGGGTGCGGTACAGGCCGTGCATAGCGCGGTGGGGAGCAGCGTCAGTGGGGCGGGTGAGGGTAACGACATTACCCTCCTGCTTGACGGTGATAGCGGGATTCACCTGCTGGGTCAGGGTGCCCTTGGGGCCCTTCACAGTGACCAGGTTGGCGCTATCCACAGTGACCGTCACGCCCGCGGGAACAGTGATCGGAAGTCTTCCGATACGAGACATGATATCACACCTCCATTAAGCGTGTCGGTCTATTACCAGATGTAAGCCAGCACTTCGCCGCCGATGGCGTTCTTGCGGGCTTCCTTGTCAGTCATCAGACCCTTGCTGGTGCTGATGATGGCGATGCCCAGACCGCCCAGAACCTTGGGCAGCTCTTCGCAGCGTGCGTACACACGCAGGCCGGGCTTGCTGATGCGCTTCAGACCCGCGATAACGGGGGTCTTGCCGTTGATATACTTCAAAGTCACCTTGATGGAGCCCTGCAGGCCGTCATCAATGTAGTCCACAGCCTTCACATAGCCTTCCGCCAACAGAATCTTGGCGATGGCCTTCTTCGTGTTGCTGGCCGGCAGCGTCACAGCCTCGTGCTTAGCGACCTGCGCGTTGCGGATACGGGTGAGCATATCGGCGATGGGATCATTCACAACCATGTTGGTACCTCCTTCCGTTTCTCTCCCCGATTACCAGCTGGCCTTGCGCACGCCCGGAATCTCGCCCTTGTAGGCCAGCTCACGGAAGCAGATACGGCACACGCCGTACTTGCGCAGGACAGAGTGGGGACGGCCGCACAGACGGCAGCGGGTGTAAGCGCGGGTGGAGAACTTGGGCGTCCTCGCCTGCTTGAGCTTCATACTCGTCTTAGCCATTGTTGTTCTCCTCCTTCATTACGCCTGAGTGAAGGGCATGCCCATCAGACGCAGCAGCTCCTTGCACTCCTCGTCGGTCTTCGCGGTGGTGACGAAGATCATCTCCATGCCGCGGATGTTCTCGACCTTATCGTACTCGATTTCGGGGAACAGCAGCTGCTCACGGATGCCCAGGGCGTAGTTGCCGCGACCGTCGAAAGAGGTGGCGGACACGCCGCGGAAGTCGCGAACGCGGGGCAGAGCGATGTTGACCAGCTTGTCCATGAACTCTTCCATACGCTGACCGCGCAGGGTGACCTTCGCGCCAACATTCTGGCCCTCACGGAGCTTGAAGTTAGCGATGGACTTCTTGGCCTTGGTGATCTGGGGCTTCTGACCAGCGATGGCGGTCAGCTCATTGATCGCCAGCTCGAAGGCCTTGGTGTTGTCCTTCAGGTCGCCCAGACCCATGTTGATGACGATCTTATCCAGCTTGGGGATCTCCATCACATTCTTGTAGCCGAACTTCTGCTGAAGAGCAGGAACAGCCTCGGCCAGGTACTTTTCCTTCATACGGGTAGCCATCAGACTTTTCCTCCTTTTCAGATTTCGGTGTCGCACTTCTTGCAGGTGCGGATCATGGTGCGGGTCTTCTTGCCGGCGTCGTCCACGGTCACGGTGACCTTGTGGTTGACACGCACGGGCTTGCCGCACTTGGAGCAGATCAGCATCACGTTGGACGCGTCGATGGGCGCTTCCTTCTTCACGATGCCGCCGGGCTGCATGGCGTTGCGGGCCTTCTGGTGACGAGTCACCATATTCACACCCTCAACGATGACCTTGCCGGTCTTGGGGAACGCGGTGGCGATCTTGCCCTTCGTACCCTTATCCTTACCGGTGATGACCATCACCAGATCATTCTTACGAACGTGCATCTCTTCCGCCTCCTCTTACAGAACTTCGGGAGCCAGGGAGACGATCTTCATGAAGTCCTTCTCACGCAG
>CAZIUA010000085.1:0-10771 GCA_964542315.1 uncultured Faecalibacterium sp.
CCGCGGCATGCATCGCTCCCTGTTTGCATCGCCCTATACGCTGTGGATGATCATCTTCACCATCCTGCCCGTGCTGCTGATCGGCTACTACGCCTTCACGGACGTCAACGGCCAATTCACCCTGGATAACTTCCGCAATTTCTGGGATTCCAACTACGAATCCAACAAGATCATCCTCGATGCCATGGGCGATGCCGGTCAGGCGTATGTCACCCGCGGCACCGTCAATGTGGATACGCTGGTGTACTCGCTGTGGATGGCCTTCCAGTGTACGGTCATCTGCCTGCTGCTGGGGTATCCCGCCGCGCTCATCATGGCGGACCGCGAAATGAAGCTTGGCCCGACCCTGGTGGTGCTCTTCATCATCCCCATGTGGATGAACTTCCTCCTGCGCACCATCGCCTGGATGAGCCTGCTGGAGGATAACGGCCTGATCAACACCGTCCTGCGGGCGCTGGGATTCAACGGCCTGCAGCTGATGTATAATTCCGGCGCGGTGCTGCTGGGCATGGTGTATAACTTCCTGCCGTTCATGGTGTTCCCCATTTATACGCTTTTGAGCAAGATGGATCACCGCCTGAACGAGGCGGCTGCAGACCTGGGCTGCAACAACTGGCAGACGCTCTTGCGTGTGACGCTGCCCCTGTCTGTCCCGGGCGTGGTCAGCGGTATCACGATGGTGTTCATGCCGTCCGTGACCACGTTCTTCATCCCGCGTGTGCTGGGCGGCGGCAATACCATGATGTTCGGCGATCTGATCGAGGCGAAATTCCTCACCGAGGGCAACTGGAATGTCGGTTCCGCCCTGTCGCTGATCATGATGGTGCTGATCCTTGTCAGCCTGTCCATCCTGCGCAAGGCTGATCCCAATGGCGAAGGAGGCGGCATCGCATGAAAAAGGTACTCAAGCGCGGCTACCTCGCGCTCATCCTCGTTTTCCTGTATCTGCCCATCGTCGTGCTGATCGTGCAGAGCTTCAATGCAGGCAAGAGTCGCGCCAAGTGGGAGGGCTTTTCCTTCCGCTGGTATGAGGAGCTCTTCCAGGATGCACGCATCCTCAACGCGCTGTATGTCACCGTGTCCATCGCGCTGCTGGCCATGGTGGTCTCCACCATCCTGGGCACGCTGGCGGCTATCGGCATCCATGCCATGCGCAAGCGCCCCCAGGCCATGATGATGACCCTGACCAACCTGCCCAACACCATGCCGGATATCGTCACGGGCATCTCGCTGATGCTGCTCTTCCTCTTCACCAAGGTGGAACGTGGCTACTTCACCATGCTGCTGGCGCATATCACCTTCGACACGCCGTATGTCATCCTGTCGGTGCTGCCAAAGCTGAAACAGATGAACCGCCATACCTACGAGGCGGCGCTGGATCTGGGCGCAACGCCGACCTACGCGCTGTTCCGCGTGATCATTCCCCAGTGCAAGCAGGGCATCATCACCGGCGCGATGCTGGCCTTCACCCTCTCGCTGGATGATTTCACCATCAGCTACTTCACCACCTCGCCCCTGGTGCAGAACCTCTCCACCCTGATCTACTCCGCCGCGCGCCGCGGTATCGAGCCGACGCTCAATGCCCTGTCCGCGCTGATGTTCGTGTCCCTGCTGGTGCTGCTGCTCATCGTCAACCGCCGCACCGCATCCGATAACGACTGATCGTCTGAAGGAGGAACATGTCCGATGAAAAAGCTCGCTGCCATGCTGCTGCTCCTGTGCATGATGGTTTCCCTTGTGCCGGCGGCCAGCGCTGAGGAAGTCGTCAACGTCTACAACTGGGAGGACTACATCGCCCCCGAAGTGCTGGAGCTCTTCACCAAGGAGACCGGCATCAAGGTCAACTACATGTGCTTCACCACCAATGAGGACATGATCGTCCAGGTGGAGGCCAATCCCGGCGCATTCGATGTGTGCTTCCCCTCGGATTACATCATCGAGCGCATGATCGCCAAGGATCTGCTGGCGGAGATCGATTTCGCCAACGTGCCGAATTCTGATCAGATCATCGACACGCTCCGCGATCCCGATTACGATCCGGAAAACAAGTATTCCATCCCCTATCTCTGGGGCACGGTGGGCATCCTCTACAACACCGACAAGATCCCCGAGCCGGAACAGTCCTGGTACATCCTGTGGGATGAGCAGTATCAGCGCAATGTGTTCATGCTGGACTCCTATCGCGACAGCATGGGCGTGGCGCTGAAGTACCTGGGCCACAGCATGAACAGCCGCGAGATCCCCGAGCTGATGGCCGCCAAGACCAAGCTGATCGAACAGAAGAAGTCCGGCGTGGTCAAGGCGTATCAGGTGGACGAGACCAAGGATAAGATGGTCGCGGGCGAGGCGGCGCTGGCGCTGATGTGGTCCGGCGATGCGCAGTACGCCATCGACCTGAACGACCGCCTGGACTACTTTGTGCCTGTTGAGGGCTCCAACATCTGGGTGGATGGCGCGGTCATCCTCAAGACCGCCCGCAACAAGGAGAATGCGGAGAAATTCATCGACTTCCTCTGCCGCCCCGACATCGCCAAGATGAACTGCGAATACGTCTGGTATTCCTCCCCCAACAAGGGCGCGATCGAGCTGATGGGCGAAGAATACGAGAACAACCACGTCCTCAATCCCTCCCAGGAGGTGCAGGACCGCTGCGAGTTCTTCCACGACATCGACGATACCTTCCGCAAGGTGTATGAATCCATGTGGATGGAGATCAAGAACACCAAGTGAGCAAAGGGCTGCTGCTGAAAAAGCGGAAGCCTTGCGTGTCAAAAAAGTGGCGAAAGCCACTTTTTTGAGTTTTGCACTCCGTCACTGTCAGGGCTACAAGCAGCCCTGACGGCCGTTCCTTCGTGTAAGGAAGCGATTTTTGCAAGCAAAATCGCACGAAAATCGCCGCACATGTCGCCGATTTTCGATTTTCTGTCTGCCGACGGCGAGCAACTGATGCGACCGGCTTGCTTTTCGACAGTCTGGGCTGCTGCTGAAAAAAGCGGCAGCCTTTTCTGATTCGCTGGTGATGGCGCGGTGACGGTTCTTTTGCAAAAAAATCATATTTAGCCCCTTTATATCGATGCCAAAATGTTGTATAATAGGGGTGAACATACCGGGCGGGGGATCCCCCTGACCCGTTTTACCGTTTGTAGCAGGGAGGTGGCAGACTTGGCGGCGCTGTGGGACACGCTGGAGCTTTATCTATGGAACGTGCTGCACCGTCCGGGCCTGGCCGATATTGCAGATATTCTGGTCGTGGCCGTGATCGTATACAAGCTGCTGATGCTCACCCGGGATACGCGGGGCAGCGCGGTGCTCAAGGGCATGGTGCTGCTGCTGCTGCTGGTGGGCGTGTCGAATCTGATCGGACTGACGGCGCTGAACTGGCTGCTGATGGCCGTGGTGAACAATGGCCCGATCGTGCTGGTGATCCTCTTCCAGCCGGAGATCCGCAAGGCGCTGGAGCAGATCGGCCGAGGCGCACGCATCGACGTCCGCCGTGAGGAGGACAGCGGCGAGGCGGATAAGCTGATCGACGAGATCATCCGCAGCCTGATGAACCTGAGCCGCCGCCGCGTGGGCGCGCTGATCGTCTTCGAGGGCAAGACCGGCCTGCAGGATATCATCGACAATGGCATTTCGCTGGATTCGAAGATTTCTGCCGGCCTGGTGGAGAATATTTTCGAGCCCAATACGCCCCTGCACGATGGTGCGGTGGTCGTGCGCGGGAACAGGATCATGTCCGCGGCGTCGTTTCTGTCGCTGACGGATGCCTCCATCAGCCATGATCTGGGGACGCGTCACCGCGCGGCCCTGGGCGTGAGCGAAACGACGGACGCCACGGTGCTCATCGTGTCGGAGGAAACGGGCATCATCTCCATGGCGCGGGGCGGCAGGCTCATGCGCCACCTGGATCAGAAGTCGCTGCGGACTATCCTGGAGGGGCTGTATAAGCCCCAGCGCAAGGGCCTGAGCAAGCTCTTTGCACGCAGCAGGAAGGAGGCGGCCAAGTGATGCAGCAGAATCCCAACGCATCCGAAGGGATGAAGGAACGCAAGGATCGCGAGCGCCGCATCCAGTTCCTGCGCAAGGTCAAAGCCATCTGCCTGGAGAACTGGGGCGCGAAGCTGCTGGCGCTCATCATCGCGGTGGCGATGTGGTCGGGGCTGATCGCGCAGGATCCCACGCTGACCCGTGAAAAGCAGTTCGTCGATGTGACCGTCAATGTCAACGGCGCGGACACCCTCAAGCGCAATGGCTATATCGTCCTGGATGATATCGACGAGGTGCTGGATCATGTGGCGGTGCGCGTCAGCGTCCCCCAGGGACAGTATGCCGCCGCGTCGGCAAGCAATTATTCCATCCGTGTGGATCTGAGCCGCATCAAGGCCGCCGGTGAGCAGGAGGTCAAGATCCTCTCCACCAACACCTCATCCTACGGTACGGTGGTGGAGATCGTGCCGCCCACGGTCACCCTGACGGTGGATGAATACGTCACGCGCTACCGCATCCCGGTGACGGTGGTGACGGAGGGCGAACCGCCGGAGGGTTTCTATGCCTCCGAGCCGTCGACCGATCCGCCGATGATCGCCGTCAGCGGTCCGAAATCCATCGTGAGCCGGATCGTCAGCGCGCGTGTGGTGGCGGATCAGACCGCCCTGCCCGCCCGCGAAGGCACCGAGCGCCGCGCATTGGCCTTCACCCTGGTGGATGAAAAGGGAGAAGCGATCGAAAGCGATTTGCTGCAGGTGACCAGCGAATCCGTCCTGCTGGATGCCATCGTGGTGGAACAGACCGTCTACGCCCAGCGCGTGGTGGAATTGTCCGACCTGGGGCTGGTTATTGGCGAACCGGCGGAGGGTTACGAGATCAAGGGCGTTTATTTCACCCCCGGCAGCATCACCATCGCCGGACGCGCGGCGCTGATCAATGACATCAGCCTGCTGTATGCCGACGGCACGGTGAACGTCGCCGGTCTGACGGAATCCGTGAGCAAGTCGCTGCGGGTGCGTCAGCCGTCCACGCTGAAGTATGTTTCCACCGATACGGTGACGGTGGCAGTGGAGATCGGTCCGGTGATCGTCAGCAACAATTTCGATGTCCGCATCGAGATGCATGGGCTGAATGCCAGCCTGCATGAATCCGTCGGCGACCGCATGGCGACGGTGCATATCACCGGCGCGAAGCTCTGGATGGATAGCCTGCGCGCCGCGGACATCGCCCTGACCTGCGACCTGAGCGCCATCACCGCGCCCGGCACCTATGCCCTGCCGGTGAGCTGCAAGATCGCCAATGACGCCGGACAGACCTACACCTACGAGATCAGCCCGGCCAATGTGGTCGTGACCATTACCGAATAAGGGAATATCCCGCAAAGGAGATCGCTGAAATGGGCCAGTTTTCCAACACGCTGTTTACCCTGCTGTTGGGGTGGGTGAAGACAGCCGCATCCGCAGTGTGGAGCGCGGCGACGGATTCCGCAGCCAATGGGGGCCTGCAGTGGCTGCTGGATCACTGGCTGATCCTGCTGGTGCTGCTGTGCGTGGCCGGATCGGCGGTGGATTTCCTGGTGTACCTGGTGCGCTGGCAGCCCTATCGGGTCTGGCGGAGCTTCCTCCATGGGCGAAAGCGCCGCACCAGCACCCCTGAGGATGAGGGCGAGCTGCTCTACCAGCGGCAGTGGGTGTACGCGGATGGCTCCACCGAGGTGGAGGATGTCCGCAAGCCCCGCAGGACGGCTGAGACCACCCCGACCGACAGCGACCAGATGCAAGTGACGCTGCGTCCGGTGCGCAGGGTCGCCAGGCGCGCGCCGATGGAGCAGGCCTACTGCCAGCCGGTGTACCCCCAGGGATACCGGCATACCGAGGATGATCAGCATGGAGGACAGGCATGAACACTTTGCCCCAGGCATTTATTGACCGTATGGCGGCGCAGCTCGGCGACGAACTGCCCGCCTTTTTGCGCACCTATGACGAGCCGTTCCAGCGCGGCATCCGCCTCAACCCGATGAAGGGCGTCGCGGCGGAAGACCTGCCGGATGGCCTGCTGGAGCGCGTCCCGTGGGAGCCGACCGGATACTACCTGTCGGCGGATTCCCGTGCGGGCGCGGAGATCCTCCATGAGGCCGGCGCGTGGTATCTGCAGGAGCCCAGCGCCATGCTGCCTGCAGCTGTGCTGGACGCCAGGCCGGGCGAGCGAGTGCTGGATCTGTGTGCGGCACCGGGCGGCAAGACGACCCAAAGCGCCCTGCGCATGGCCGGTCAGGGGCTTATCGTCTGCAATGAGCCGGTGGCCGACCGCGCGCGCATCCTCTCCCGCAATGTGGAGCGCATGGGCATCCCCAATGCACTGGTGATCAGCGCCTGGCCGGAAAAGCTGGCGGAGATCTGGCCGGATGCCTTCGATGCCATCCAGTGCGACGCGCCGTGCTCGGGGGAGGGGATGTTCCGCCGTCACCCGGAGACTCGCGACGAATGGACGGCGGATTCGCCTGCCGGGTGTGCGCGCCGTCAGGGCGACATCCTGGACAGCGCGGCCATCATGCTTCGTCCGGGCGGGCGGCTGGTGTATTCCACCTGCACGCTGAATCAGGTGGAAAACGAGGGCGTGGTGGCGGACTTCCTGCGGCGGCATCCGGATTTCGCATGCGAAGCTTTCACACTGCCGGGCGGGATCGATGCACCGGACGGCATGCTGACGCTCTACCCCCATCGGGTGCGCGGCGAAGGGCATTTCGTGGCGCTGCTGCGGCGTCAGGGCGACGGAAAAGCTGTGTGGAAGCAGGCCGCGCCGCGTGACCATCAGCCGGAAAAGGCTGCGCTGAAGCTGCTGGCGGAGCTCGCCCCGGGGCAGGCGGCGAATCTGCAATTCGGCAATGAACTGCGCTACTGTCCCGATTTCCCGGACATGACGGGCGCAAAGGGCGTATCCATCCTGCGCAGCGGCCTGCATCTGGGCCAGGCGAAGGGGAAGGTGTTCATTCCGGATCACGCGTGGGCGGTGTGCAGTGATGCGCCGAAGGTCCCGCGCGTCGAGCTGGACAGGGAGCAAGCCCTGCAGTACATCAACGGGCAGGTGATCCCGGCGGACGGCAGGGGCTGGGTGCTGGCGTGCTATGCGGGGCTGGCGCTGGGCTGGGGCAAGGTATCCGACGGGATGATGAAGAACCACTATCCCAAGGGATTGCGGCGCTGAATGAAAACGGCGGTATGGCGGAGGCTGTGCCGCTTTTTGCATGCAAAAAAGCTCCCCTGTGGGAGGGAGCAAAGGGTGGACGCCTCAGTTCTGCGTTTCCGGATCGATGCGCCAGTAGGTCTGCTTGTCGCGCGCCATCAGCTTTTCGCCGATCATATCGCGGCGGAGCGTGCAGAAATCGTCATAGAAGTCCGCTAGAATGATGTTCACTTCGCGCTCGGTGTAGGTGCGTCCCACCTCGAAGGACTTCACCAGCTCTTCCAGCACGATGCGCTCCTTCTTTTTCTGCGTGGGGATGCTCTTCAGCTTGCCGTATTCAAAGAAGCTGTCCAGCACCTTCTGCCGGTAGGCCTCATCACGCTGCTGCTGGAGGGCGCTTTCATCCGACTGCGCCTGCAGCAGGTCGAGGATCGTGGTCGTGAAGAGGCTCTTTTCCAGCGCGTACATGGTGTAATACTGCGTCTTGTATGAGCGGACGGCACCGGCCTCGGCGAGCTTCTTCAGGTGGAAGGAGATGGTCGGCGGCGTCAGGCTGAGACGTTCCGCCAGGCGCTCGACATACATGTCCTCCTGCGCGAGGGATTTGAGGATCTGCAGGCGCGAACCATCCGCTAGGCATTTGAACAGCGTCAGCATTTCAACGTCCGTCATGCGCGCGCCTCCATTTCCTCGGCGTAACGGAGCATGTCCGCGGCTGCGTTCAGCTTGAGATCCTCCACGAAGACCTTGCCGCTGTCATCGTTCGCCAGGGCAATGCGGCGATTCTCTTCCCAGGTGGACATGATGCCGCGGAAGCGCCCCACGGTCACCGCCAGATCGCCATGCATGGCACGGTAGATGGACTGAAAAATGCCGTACATGTTGATGATGATCTGCTGGTGGGCGGCCTCATCCGCGCGGTCAGCGGCGCGGAGACGCTGCTGCTCGCTCTTGTGCTCGGCGATGCGGGCATCGATATAGGCGATCAATTCCTCTTTCATGGATGTATTCGCCTCCTTTCGAGAATGATTATAGCACTGTCTTTCTGGTATGTCAATATTTAATTAGATAAATATAAAAACAAAATACAAAAAGAAAGGAGCCTGCGCATCGCAGACTCCCGGAAAAAGTGGCATCACAGGAGGGTGAATTTCTCCATGCCGAGGAAGGTCTCGCCGTCGAAATCCAGCCGGACGATCCACGGCATCAGCCGCCGGATGCTCTCGAACCCCTCGTAGCCGAAGGTCGGGTCATAGTGGTTCAGCACGGTGGAGATGGAGGTGCCGTGTCCGCCGATGACGACACGCTGACCGGCGTAGTCCCTCAGGACGCGCCGGACACCGGCGATGTTGCGGTCCTGCACCTCGCGCAGGCATTCGCCGCCGGGGAGACGGAAGTCGAAATCCGCCCATTGCTGGCGGCAGAAGGCGTCGAAGTCGTCGATCCATTCAGAGGCGACCTCGCGCTCGCGGAAGTCCGCCATGTGGATGATGGGCATGCGCGCCGTTTCGGCAAAATGGCGGACGGTGTCCAGTGCGCGGCGGTAAGGGGAGGAGAGCACGACGTCGATCTGCTTGTCCAGCAGGAAGCGCGTCACGGCCTCGCGATCCACCAGTCCCTTGGCGGAAAGCTCCCGTCCGGCATCATCGTGGCAGCGGTACAGGGGCTGGGCATGGCGCACAAAATAGAGCTGCGTCATGGGGACACCTCGCTTTCCTCACACATCGGTCATAGGGCAAATGCTCAGTTGTGGAAGCTCTCAATGCCCCGCAGCAGCTCCAGCTCGCGCACATCGCGCACGGTGGTGTACATCTTGCGCGTCAGCACGGTTCCGGAGCGGTAGAACATGCAGATGAACGGGCAGTCCTTGGCGAATTGCTCCTGGATCTTGTACAGCGTATACTGGTAATTCGCCTGATCGGTCTGCTGGCGCAGCTCGGAGCAAAGGTCGTTCATCGCGGAGGAGCGATACCGGCTGTAGTTGCCGGTGTTGCCGCTGATGAGCATGAAGCCCGCATCGGGGCAGACATCCATGGCATAGGAGGCCAGGCAGAGGTCATAGGCACCGGCGGAGAGCTTCTGGGCGGCCTCGGCGTAGGAAACGGTGACGATGTTGATGGAGAAGCCGTAGCGCTCCAGGGTGTCCTTGATGTAGTTGGCCGTCTCCAGGCGAACGTCGTTGTCCGGCTCCTCATAGACGTACAGATCCATCTCCAGCATGACGGATTCGCCCTTGTCGTTGGGCTTGTCGAAGATGCCGTCATCGTTGGTGTCGCTCCAGCCGTCCTCATCCAGCAGAGCCAGCGCCTTCTGCGCATCCTGCTTGAAATAGGCGCCGAGGTCGTCGTTGTACATCCAGGTGCCAGCGACAAAGGGCGTGTTGGTGCGTTCCACCATGCCGTTGTAGATCTGCTGGGCGATGTAATCCACATTGATGAGATAGCGGATGGCCTCGCGCACATTCTTGGAATTCAGCGGGAAGGCGCTGTGGTTCATCAGCAGGCATTCCAGCTGATTGGTGCGGTAATCCAGCGCGAGGGACGAGGTGCCGGATTTATACTGCGCCGAGGCGATCTGCCGGGTGAAGGCAGCATCCACACGGGCATATTCGTAGGATTCGATCACCTGGGAGGGCAGCTGGTGCATCACAAAGAGGATGCTGGTGACCTGGGGCTGATTCTGCCACCAGTGAGGATTGGGGACCAGCTGCAGGGTGTTGCCGGGGACGAAGGAATCGACGATGTAGGGGCCGGTGCCGGGGGGATTGTCCGAATCCAGCGCCCAGGCCGGCAGCACGGGGAAGGTCATCGCGTACAGCAGGCCGTAATAGGAGCGGGACGCCTTCACCACGATGGTGCGGTCATCCTTGGCGGTGATGGTGTTGACAAAGTACTTCAGGTTCATGTAGTAGCCCTTGTCCACACTCGTTTCGCTGTTGGCCTTGTTGAGGATCCAGTTGGCGGTGGCGACCACGTCATTGGCGGTCACGGGGGAGCCATCGGAAAAATACAGGTCATTGCGCAGCTTGAACGTCCAGTTCTTGCCGCTCTGGCTGTAGCTCTCCGCCAGGGCGCATTCGGGCAGGTAGTCATCGTTGATGTCCATCAGGCCGTCATACATCAGGTCGTAGATGCTCATGAAGTCCCGCTCGAGGGGTTCCAGGGGGCGGATGGCCTGCGTCTTGGAGGACTGGATGCCGACGATCAGGTCGTCATCCACATTGCCTGCATCAGCGGTCAGCGGCAGCAGAAGCAAGGCCGCCAGCAGACACATCGTCCGCAGCGCCAAAGGCTTCATCCGGATAAAGCAGCGTTTGATAAATGCCATAGGTTTGTGTCACTCTCCCTACATATTGCTTGGTGGGGCCGTCGGACAGCCTGTCCAGGTCCAGCGTCACGCCGTCGGAGGACTTCGCAGGGTCGCTCAGCCACTGGGTGACGGTGGACTGTCCCGCGTGATAGGCGGCGCTGACCAGCACCGCGTCGCCGCGGAAGAGCTTCGACAGGTAGTTCAGATACCAGCAGCCATAGCGGATGTTGGTCTCCGCATCCCACATGCGGTCGAAGGTGTAGTCGTCGTCATCCAGCTTCCCGGCGATCCA
>CAZIUA010000086.1:0-4182 GCA_964542315.1 uncultured Faecalibacterium sp.
GCATCGTTGCGGTTGATGGGCGTGGGGGTCGCACCGGCGAGGTTGCCGTGGTGCATGCGCGCCGTCCCCACGGGGATGCTCTTGACCCACTCGTTGTAGAGGTTGACGCGGGTGGTCACGCCGTTGTCCGAGGTGGTGTAGGCACGGCCCTTGAGGTTGTACTTCTCGCCGTTGATGAGCACTTCCTTGATGTCGATGATGTAATTGGGGTAGAGCACTTCGCCGTTGGCGATGCCGATGGCGGCAAAGGCCACGGAGGCGGAATACCCCTGCTCCGTTCCGGTGAAGTCAATGCCGACGGTGTAGGTGCCTTCGCCGGTGATCTCCACATCCGTGACCACCATGCCGCCGGAGATGGCATCAGGCGTGTAGGTGTCGCCCACGGAATAGGACAGCGCCCAGCCGCCGTCATTCCACATCAGCCAGGCCACGGCGGTCTCATCCGTCACCTGAATGGCGTTCTCCAGGAAGGTGTCGGGGGCCGCGTCCATCGCGGCGGACAGGCGTTCCTGCGCGGCAGCCTGCACCTGGGCGTAGTCCGCTTCGGTGGCGGCGTTGCGGCTCAGGTAGAGCGCAGCCAGTTCCGCATCGGCGAAGGCCAGGTCGCGGCGGACGAAGAAGCCGCTGCAATCCCACAGGCAGGAGGCCAGGTCATAGGCGTCGCACAGGTCGAGGAAGCGCGTGTGATACGCCAGTGCATTGGCCTTCATTTCACCATCCGCACCGGGCAGCGCGCCGTATTCGCCGATGACCACGCCTACGCCCTGCTGGGTGAACTTCATCAGCTTCGCGAGCTGCTCATCCATGTACGCATAGTCGGACTTGGTACCCCATGCGGTGGCGCCGGCGGCGGAGGAAGCGCCGCAGTAGCTCCAGGGATCATAATAGTGGACGGACACGAGCAGCTTGTCCTTCGCGGGATCGGCCGGCATATGGAATCGGTCGTCGCAGGTTTGGTCGATGTTCGTGCCATAGCCTGCGATGAGCAGGAAGCGCTGGGCGTTGTTGCCGCCGGTGGCGCGCACGGTATCCACAAAGGCCTGATTGACCTCGTTGCACAGGGCGTAACGGGCATCGTCCTCCAGGTAGGTCACGACGGAATCCTGGCAGTAGAGGGGGGAATCCTCGTCAAAGCGCGCGCCCAGCTCCTCATTGGCGGACTCGAAGATCACATAGTCGGAATAATCCGCGAAGCGCGCGGCGATCTGCTGCCACATGCTGATGTAGGCCTCCATGGCCTTCTGCCGGGTGCTCTCGCTCTCCGAGCCGAACATGCCCCACCAGCCGCCGTCCCAGTGGTCGTTGATGATGACGTACATCCCGGCGTTGCGGGCGTGATCGACGACCTCCTGCACGCGGTCGAGATAGGCCGGGTCGATGGTGGTGTCCCCGGCGGAGAGGTTCGTGGCGTTGGTCATCCAGGCCACGGGGATGCGGATGGTGTCAAACCCGGCAGCCTTCATGGCGGTCAGCATCTCCTGCGTGGTGACGGGCTGCCCCCAGGAGGTCTCATACACGGCGGGCGCCGTGCCGGGGACATAGCCGCGGGTGTTGTCGCATGCCTCGAAGGTGTTGCCCAGGTTGGTGCCGTTGCCCATCAGGCGGGTGACTTCCAGGGCGGTCAGGTCGGGGCGGATCGTGCCGTCATCGGCGGATTCCGCCAGGGCGGACAGGGCGCAGAGCATCATCAGCGCCAGCAGGGTGCAGAGAATGCGCTTCATGTTTTTGATCATCCTTTCTGGGTCGGGGGGCTAAAACGATTTCCGTTGAGAATAGTGTATCACGATTCGGCGCAGGACGCAAGGGGCTGAACGCCCGGCAGGTGCGGAAAAGTGGCCGCCATTGACTTTTGGCGCGATCCACCGTATAATAGAAGCAGTGAAAATCCGATCCTGCTGATCTGCCCGCGTTGTACACACTGCCGGGTAGTTTTTTTGCACAGAGAAGAGGAGCGCACAGGGGTGAAGATATGGAGCGCGTATTGATCTTTGGCAACACGAAGGAAGGTCTGGAAGAGGCGGCCACGCTGCGCCGCCGCGGCAAGCAGATCGTGTTCAGCGTCGTGTCGGAATACGGGCGTTCGCTGCTGCCGCTGGGATCCATGTGCCATGTGGGACGGCTGGATTATCAGGCGATGCTGGATTTCGTCCGCAAGGTGAATCCGCAGCGCATTGTGGATGCAAGCCATCCCTACGCCGTGCTGGCCAGCCAGAATGTCCGCCAGTGCGCCGAAACGCTGAACATCCCCTATGAGCGCATCCGCTTTTCCGATCTGGACAATGCCTGGCGCGATGCGGTGGAATGGGTGGATTCGCATGAGAGCCTCCTGGCGGCCATCACCCGTGAGAAGGGCAATATGCTCCTGAGCATCGATTCCGCGCCGCTGCTGCCCATTCCGCCGGAAACGGACATGCACCGGCTCTATCCGCGGATCGCCCCTGTGCCGGATAATGTCGCCCGATGCCTGGAATTGGGCTATCTCCGCAGCAATATCATCGCCATGGATGGGCCGTTCTCCCGGGCGATGACCACCGCGCTCTTTGATGAGAAGAACATCACCGGCGTTGTCGTCAGCGACACGGCGGATCGCAGCTATCTGCATGAACTGGTGCTGCCTGCGCTCGAGCAGGGCTTCCATGTGATCATGTACGGTCAGAAATGAACTTTTTTCCACACAGAGGATATGCCTTTGTGTGGTTTTTGTTTTGCTTTTTGGGTTGATGTGTGTTGATATATGTGGTATCATGTGCGCATGAGAACGAAAGCCCAACACGAACGCAACCGATAAGGAAGAAAAAACCATGTTTGCAGAGGTTCGTCAGCAGAAGATCGCCGCGACCATCGCGGAGCGCGGGAGCATCACGATCGCGGAGATCATCGAGAAATACGGCGTGTCGGGGGAATCCGCCCGGCGGGATCTTCGCGCGCTGGAACAGGCGAAGAAATGCAAGCGCACCCACGGCGGCGCCGTTCAGGTGCATCAGGTGGGGATGCGTCCGCCGCAGGACCGCAATTATGACGCGATGCCCATCGATCCGCACTACGACCGGATCGCCGCGCAGGCCGCCGAACTGATCCAGCCGGGCGACACGGTGTACCTCACCGGGGGAAGCTTCGGCTATTTGCTGCTGCGCCATCTGTCACCGGAGCTCAAATGCACGCTGGTGGTCAACAATGTCGATCTGGCGAACCGCCTGCGCGCTTTCCCCCAGGCGGATGTGTATCTGGCCGGCGGACTGATGCGCAAGTCCGGCTCGGTGGTGGACAGCATGGCGCGGGAATTCGTCTCCCGGCTGCATTTCGACCTGGCGCTGCTCACCGGTGCAGGCTTCACGGCGGATTTCGGGCTGTCCAACGGCACGGATGAGACGGCGTCCTTCCAGCGGCAGATCATCCGCAACAGCCGGCGGAACGTGGCGCTCATGCCGTCCGGCAAGGTCGGCGCGGATGCCTTCGTCAAGGTCTGCGATGCGGAGGCCTTCGACCTGCTCATCACCGACTGGGACTGCGTCACGGAAGAATTGGACAAGCTGCGCGAAAAGGGCATCAGCATCGCCGTCGCGGAGGAATGAGTCTGCCGCAAGGGATGTGGCGGTTGTACCTTCCCTGTTCTTTGCTTTACAACCTGCGCAAAATCCGCTATAATATGAAAATCCCGCTGGGATGCCGGGTATCCTTTGCGAACCCGAGCGACACGGTCTTTCCCATCCTTTCAGACGACGGATACCCTTTGCGGATCCGAACGGAGGTCATCACATGAAAACACACAAACAGCTTGTCCGCCTGGTGCTTCTGGCGCTGCTGACTGCCCTGATCTTCCTCATGGGCCAGACGCCGCTGGGCTTGATCCCCCTGGGATTCTGCAACGTGACCCTGCTGGTCATCCCGGTGGCGGTCGGCACGGTCTATCTGGGCTGGCGCGACGGTCTGGTACTGGGCGCGGCCTTCGCGGCGACGTCCCTGCTGTCCGCCCTGACGAAGCCCTCGGTGCTGGTGTCTACGCTCATGGGCGCATCGCCCGTGCTGGCCATCGTCATGACGGTGTTGCCCAGGCTGTGCATCCCGCTGGTCATCAGCGGCGTGCACACGCTGCTCCGGCGCGTGAAGCAACCCGTCGCGGCGGGCATCGCAGCCGCCTGCGGTTCGCTGACCAACACCATCCTGTATCTGGGGCTGATGCTG
>CAZIUA010000086.1:4282-10328 GCA_964542315.1 uncultured Faecalibacterium sp.
ATGGTGAAGTACTGGCGCTTGTCCACCAGCATCACCAACACCTCGGACGAATACGGCATCACCATCATGAACCTTTTCCGCCATGAAGGCATGGATCCCAAGGCCGTGGAGGGCATTGTCATGTCCTCCGTCGTGCCAACGGTGAACTTCACCATCGAGCATATGTGCCAGAATTACTTCGGCATTGCGCCCATGGTCATCGGTCCGGGCATCCGCACGGGCATCAACATCCGCTATGAGAATCCGCGCGAACTGGGCAGTGACCGCATCGCCAATGCCGTGGCGGCTTTCGAGGAATACGGCGGCGAGAAGCCCGTCATCTTCATCGACTTCGGCACAGCGACTACCTTCGGCGTGGTGGCGGCGGACGACAAGTCCTCCGGGGCCAGCGGCGCGTTCCTGGGCGGCGCCATCTTCCCCGGCATCAAGCTGGCCTCCGAGGCTCTCACCTCCGGCACGGCCAAGCTCCCCCGTTTCGCCCTGGCCAAGCCCGAGCATGCCATCGGCCGCACCACGCTGACCAACCTGCAGTCCGGCATGTTCTACGGCTATGTGGGCATGGTGACCAACCTGGTCAACAAGATGAAGAAGGAGCTGGGCGGCGAGGCGCTGGTGGTGGCCACCGGCGGCATGGCGCTGCTCATCGCGGAGGAATCCAAGGTGATCGACAAGCTGGACGGCCTGCTGACCCTCAAGGGCCTGCGGCTGATCTACGAGCGGAACCGCTGAGTCCCCCTCAGCATGACATACAGCATGATCGGAGGAAGACAAATGAAAGAGGTCGTCATTGGTTTTCTGGGCTGCGGCAATGTGGGCGGCGGTGTGTGGAATCTGCTGGAGAACTTCCGTGCGGAGATCGCCCACCGCAATGACCTGAGCATCCGGGTGAAGAAGATCCTCGTCCGCAATGTAAACAAGGCGCGCTCCTGCGGCGTGCCGGCGGAATTGCTGACCACCGATGTCGCGGATGTGGTGACCGACCCGGAGATCTCCATCGTAGCGGAATTCATGGGCGGCGAGCAGCCCGCGGCGGACTACATGCTGCGTGCGCTCAATGCCGGCAAGACCGTCGTGACGGCCAACAAGGTCGCCGTGGCGCTCAACTGGCATCTGCTCCAGGCCGCTGCGCAGGCCCATGGCGTCGGCTTCTATTATGAGGCCAGCGTCTGCGGCGCGATCCCGATCATCAACGTCCTGCAAAACTCCCTTCAGGCCAACCGCATCACCAGCATGATGGGCATCATCAACGGCACGACCAACTACATCCTCTCCCGCATGTATGCTAACGGCGAGGATTATCAGACGGTGCTGGCGGACGCCCAGCGTCTTGGCCTGGCAGAGCCCGATCCTGCCGCCGATGTGGAAGGTCTGGATGCGGCCTATAAGCTCTCCATCATGGCGAGTCTGGCCTTCCATGGGCGTGTGCCTTTCGCCAAGGTGTACACCGAAGGCATCACCTGCCTTTCCGCCATGGACATCGCCTGTGGCAAGGAGATGGGCTATGTGCTCAAGCTCCTGGCCATCGCCAAGCGCGAGGGCGACGACGTGCAGGTGCGTGTCCATCCGACCTTCCTTCCCAAGAGCCACCCCCTGTCCTCTGTCAACGGCAGCTTCAATGCGGTCTTCCTGCAGGGGCATGCCTGTCAGGAGATGATGCTGCAGGGGCGCGGCGCAGGCGATATGCCCACCGCCTCGGCTGTGGTGAGCGACATCCTGCGCGCCGCCACGGCGGAATGCCACATCCACCCTACCTTCGTCAACACGGCGGAAGCCGATCCGCGCCTGATCTTCGATGACAACTGGCAGAGCCGGTATTTCCTGCGCATCTCCGCGGAGGATCGCTCCGGCGTGCTGGAGAAGATCGCCGGCTGGCTGGCCCGCGAGGATGTGTCCATCGCATCCATGCTGCAGAAGAGCAAGGGCGACGACGGCCGCGTGCCGCTGATCATCGTGACCCATACCGCGCCGGAGAAATCCCTGCGCAAGGCGCTGACGTCCTTCGTGCCGGAGATCTGCACGGTGGAGAGCGTCATCCGCGTGGAGGGCTGAGCATGCGTCAGATCGAACTGCACCGCATCTACCGGCATTTCAAGGGCGACCACTACCTTGTGGAGGACGTGGCCTGCGATTCCGAGACCGGCCAGCCCGTGGTGATCTACCGCAAGCTCTACGGCGACGGCGGACTGTGGGTGCGCCCGCTGGAGATGTTCCTGAGCCAGGTGGATCGGGCGAAATATCCCGACTGCAAGCAGGAATACCGCTTTGAACTGGTGGAGGTTGAAAGCAAGGCCCGATAGATCGCAGCGTGTCAAAAAAGTGGCGAAAGCCACTTTTTTGAGTTTTGCACTCCGTCACTGTCAGGGCTGCAAGCAGCCCTGACGGCCGTTCCTTCGTGTAAGGAAGCGATTTTTGCAAGCAAAATCGCACGAAAATCGCCGCACATGTCGCCGATTTTCGATTTGCAGTCTGCCGACGGTGGCAACTGATGCGAGTGGCTTGTTTTTCCACAGCCAAAGAGCTCCCGGCAGGAACGCATCCTGTCGGGAACTCAGTGCAACAGCGATGCTTTTCCGCCCCGCTGCGGAGGCCGAAGCACCGGCCTCCTTTTTTTGATGCAAAAAACCAGGCTCCCATTGTTGAGAGCCTGGCAAAACGTTTCGGTTTTGTGTCGGGGGAGCTTACTCCGCCAGCGCCAGCTTGGCAGCCTGCTCACCGGCGATGCGGCCGAAGACCACAAAGTCGGACACAGCGTTGCCGCCCAGACGGTTCGCACCGTGCACACCGCCGGTGATCTCGCCAGCAGCATACAGGCCGGGGATGGCCACGCCCTCAGCGGTCAGCACCTCGGTGGAGGTGTTGATCTTCACGCCGCCCATGGTGTGATGCACACCGGCAGTGACCTTGATGGCGTAGTAGGGAGCAGTGTCGAGGGGGTTGGCGAAGGACACACGGCCGAAGTCGGGGTCATTCTTCGCAGCAACGTAGGTGTTCCAGGTGTTCATGGTCTCGGCGAAGGCAGCCGCGTCCACACCGATGGCCGCAGCCAGCTCCTCGTAGGTGTTGCCCTGGAAGGTGAAGCCCTTGGTCACATAGCCCGCGATGACGGAGGACTTATCCAGCATGGCCTGATCGACCACCAGCCAGGAGTAGGAACCGGTCTGGGCGATCTCAGCAGCGGAAACCACGTCACGAGTGCCGACCTCGTCGATGAAGCGCTTGCCCTCGGCATTGACCAGGATCGCGCCGTCGCCGCGCAGACCCTCGGTGATCAGCGCAGAGGTGTCGAACTGCACAGTGGGATGGATCTGGATCTGGTCCATGTCCACCACGTCAGCGCCCACAGCCTGAGCCATCTGGATGCCCTGGCCCTGGATGCCGGCAGCGTTGGTGGTCATGAAGCCCTTCAGGGAGGGCTGATAGGAAGCGACCATGTCCAGGTTGGCGCCGAAGCCGCCGGAAGCCAGGATCACAGCGCCCGCGTTGATGGTCACGGTGTTGCCGGTCTTGCCAGTGGCCACGATGCCCTTGGCAGCGCCATCCACCATGATGATCTCATTGGCGGTGGTCTCCGGCAGGATGGTGATGTTCTCGCTGTTGTTGCAGGCAGTCTCCAGCAGGGGGATCATGTACGCGCCGACGGAGACGGTCTTGCCCTCAGCGTTCACAGGGCGATGGATGCGCTTGACGGACGCGCCGCCGAAAGCACCCACGTTGTCCAGGTTGATGTTGTAGTTGCGCAGCCATTCGACGCCGGCAGCGGACTGCTCAGCCAGCACCTTGACCAGCTCGGGGTCGTTCAGGCCCTTGCCGCCCACCATGGTGTCCAGCTGCATCAGCTCAACGGTGTCGAAGTAGCCCTCGGCGTTGGCCTGATAGGACTCCCACTGCACCTTCACTTCGTCAGCCAGCTTGGTGATGGTCTCGTTCTCCGCGTAGTTCTTCGCGGCAGAAGCCAGGGTCGCCTCCACACCGGCGCTCTCGCCGAAGGTGTTGGCATCCTGATAGGTGGTGTCGCCCGCGTTCATGCCGCCGGTGGCACGCACGGAGTTGCCGCCCACAGCCGCCTGAGACTCCACCACGATGACCTTCGCGCCGTTCTCAGCAGCGGTCAGGGCAGCGGTCATGCCAGCGCCGCCGGCACCCACGATCACCACGTCCGCCTCGTAGACGACGTCCTCAGCGGTCGCCGCCTCGGCCTTGGTCATGTAGTCATCAGCATTCAGGCCAGCAGTGGTCAGGGCAGCCTTAGCCGCCTCGATCACGCCGTTGGAGGTCAGGGTCGCGCCGGAAATGGCATCCACGTTCACGGTGTTGCCTTCCACCATCGCGGCAGGCAGCTTCTCGATCGCCACAGAACCGATGCCTGCGGTCTCATTCGCACCCTCAGCGGTCGCCTCGGTGATCACACCGTCGGTCACGGTCAGGGTCACGCTCACTTCGCCGCCAAAGCCCTTGGCAGTGCCGGTCGCGGAAACGGTCGCCGCCATGGCGGGAACCATGGTCAGCACCATCACCAGCGTCAGCAGCAGAGCAGCAATACGCTTCATGTTCAGGAATCCTCCCATATCAATGATGTTTTGCCTTTACAGGCGGGACAAGTATACCACATCTAACGCGAAAAAGAAACACATTTTGTGAATGTTTTATCAGATAATTGAAGGCTTTTACAATTCAGTGGGAAGAATTTCCCCCTGTCCGCCGTTAAATAGACAGCACCCCATACAAAAGGAGGATCATCCCCATGCGAAAGCCCCTTTGCTGCCTGCTGCTCTGCCTGCTCCTGCCCTGGACGGCGCTTGCGGAGGACATACCCGACACAATGGATGTGGACGCCCCTGTCCAGGCGACGGTGCTGAACACGCCCGGCCGGGAGCATTGTGGCAAGGAAAACTGCTTCTGGGAAACGGAGATGGACTACACCGACACCGCGACGGTGTGGGCGATGCTGACCGCGCCCATGACGGTCATTGACGGAAACTTCCGCACGCAGGCGAATGTTTACGCCGAGCCGGACGAAAAGAGCGAGGTCATCGGCGAGGTGACGCGCGCCAGTCAGGGCGTGCATCTGCTGGAGAGCCTGGACAATGGCTGGAGCCGCATCGAGTGCTATTCCAGCTCCTTCCACGAGAGTAAGATCAAGGCCTGGAACAAGCTGGTGGTGGGCTATGTCAGGACGAACACCCTCAAGGAAGTGTCCGTCCGCACGGAATACGCCCTGGTGGTGGACAAGCTGACCCAGCGGCTCTACATCTACCACAACGGCGAATTCTTCGACGAGCTGTTGGTGTCCACCGGCCTGCCCACCGCGAGCGAGCCCTACAACGAAACGCGCTCCGGTGAATACCTGCTCTACAGCGCGTCCGGCGCGTTCCCGTCGAATCAGTACACCTGCAACTACGGCATTCGCTATAACGACGGCGACCTCCTCCATGAAGTCCCCCACATCAAGCGCGAGAGCGGCAAGGATTACTCCCGCACGGAGAAGTACCTGGGGCAGCGCGCCAGCCACGGCTGCATCCGCGTCCAGCGCAAGCGCACCGAAAAGGGCGTCAACATGCGCTGGATCTGGAACAACATCCACGACAAAATGAAGACCCGCCTGGTCATTTGGGAGGACTGGGCAGGGCGTACCATCCCCATGCCGGCGGACGACACCGTGCTGTACTCCAATCCCAAGGGCGGCGAAAGCTACCACGACAGCCCGGCCTGCTATGGCGTGCTGGACAAGTATGAGCCCATGACCGCCTTCACCTACGGCGAACTGGCGGACGAACCCTATGCGTCGCTGACAGCCTGCAACTATTGTGTGCCGCCCCGACGCCCGGAGGACATCCAGGCCGCCAATGGACGATGAGCAAAAAAAGAAACCACCCGCCATATAGCTCGGTGCTCGTAAGACAGTAAAACTGAATTTTGTGGAACAGGCATGATTTCGGTCATGCCTGTTCTGCTTTTAGCAGCTCGTCCACGGGGATAAAGCCAACGAGATCGTAGCAGATATGGATTTTCTGCTTGCGTTTGCCGCTGGATTTATCCGGTGCTTCTA
>CAZIUA010000087.1:0-9974 GCA_964542315.1 uncultured Faecalibacterium sp.
GTGGAAGAGGCCATCGCGGCCTTCGAGGCGCTGGGGGATTATGCCGATGCGGCGGACAAGGTGGCGCTCCTGCGCTATGACGCCGCCCTGACGCTCTCCCGCACCGATCCGGAAAGCGCCATCGCTGCGCTGGAGAAAATGGGCGACTACGCCGATGCGGCGGGTCAGGCGAAGGAACTGCGCTATCAGCAGGCGGAAGCACTGCTGGAAACCGACCGTGCTGCGGCCATTGAGGCCTTCGAGGCGATCCCGGATTACGCCGATGCCAAGGCGCGCGCCAACGCCATGCGCCGCGAGGATGCCGAAAAGCTGCTGGTGACCGACCGTGCCGCGGCCATCGAGGCGTTCGCGGCCATCACCGGGGATGACGAGGCCGCCGAGCGCGCCAATGCCCTGCGCTATGAGGATGCCGCCGCCCTGGAGGACGCCGGTGACTGGGAAGCCGCGGCTGCCGCATTCGACGTGATCGCAGGCTATGCGGACAGCACCTCTCGCGCGGATCAGCTGCGCTATGATGCAGGCATGGCCTTTGCGCAGCAGGGCGAATGGGACAAGGTGGAAGCGGCCTTTGCAGCGATGAGCGGCGAGATGGATGCGGATGAACAGGTCAGCGAGCTGCGCTACAGTGCGGCGGAAAAGCTGCTGGATGCCGGCAGCGCGGAAGCGGCTGCAGCGGCGTTCGAGGCGCTGGGGGATTACGCCGACGCGAAGGACCGCGCGATGCAGATCCGCTATGACGCGGCTGCTGCCCTGGCGGAAACGGATTGGCAGGCCGGTGCGGCAGCGTTTGAGGCACTGGGGGACTATTCCGACGCGCAGAACCGTGCCAATGCCCTGCGCTACAACGCGGCGGCGCAGTATGCCGCAGCGGGGGACTGGCAGTCCGCCGTGGCGCTCTACCGTGTGCTGGGGAATTATTCCGACAGCGCATCCAAGGTCGATACCGTGCGCTATGATGCAGCGGCGGCTATGGTCGGGCGCGGCGAATGGGATGAGGCCGTGGCGCTCTACACCGAATTGGGCGATTATGCCGACAGCAAGGCGCGCATCCCCATGACCCGCTATGCCGAGGCCAAGGCCAGCGAGGACGCGGGCGAATACCTCGCCGCGGCGAAGCTCTATGCCGCCATGGGCAGTTATTCGGATGCATCCGCCAAGGTGAACGAGATGTACGACAAGTACTACGCCGGTCCGGCGGAAGCCATGGCCAAGGCCAGCGAGGCGGACAGCTATCAGGAGGTCATCCAGATCATGTCCTGGCTGGATATGTCCCAGGCGCCGGCGAAGTATCAGTACCTGACGAAGCTGTATCAGGACGCGCTGTATGAAGAGGGCAACCGCCTCTACAAGGAGGGCAAGCCCTATGATGCATATGTGTACTACAAGCAGCTGCCCAAGGATTACCGCTCCCTGAGCGACCGCATGCAGCAGCCCTGCTACCTGATCCTGGGCACCTGGCAGGACAAGGCCGGCAACCGCTATATCTTCCGGGAGGAAGGCATCTGCAACCTCAATGGCGAAACGATGTATTTCACCATGACCGGCACGAATGTCTACACGGGCGAAAGCGCTGACCTGATGGCGCAGACGCACCGCGTCAATGGCGTTACCCGCAATGCGGCCTGGCTCTATGACCAGCGCGGCGAACAGGAAAGCGCCATCTACCTCACCCGCGTGACGGAATAAATGCCTGGGGCGTCCTGCTGGCAACGGCAGGACGCCCTTTTTCCATGATTTACAATTGTGACGCAGGGAAAACAGCACCTCGTCCGTTGTATGGGCAGAAAGGGGGGATCCTTCCACATGAAGAAGATCCTGACACTCATGCTCTCCTGTATGCTCCTGACCGCATCTGTCACGCCTGCGCTGGCCAACCAGTGGGGACTGACCGGCGGCATTTATGATATCGTCAGCGACGATGCTGCCTATGCGGACTACTACACCGCCATCGCGGACAGCGGCAACAACGCCTGGACGGACGGTACGCACCTGAATGTCGCCATCCTGGAGAGCCGCTACCACCGGCTGCTGATCGCGGCTTCCCGTCAGGACGGCCGCTGGCAGCCGGACATCCTCTCCGGCACGGCGGTGTATCAGCCGGGGGACAAGCGCGGCGAATACCCCAATACCCCCGCGCTGACGCTGGATTCCGGCATCCTGACCCTGACCTACGGCGAGGGCGAAAACCGTGAGGAGTATGTGTTCGCCCGCAACACCACAGGGGACTACACCCTCTATGAGGTGATGCTCGGCACAGGTATCCCCGATCATCACCGTTCCTATGTGGATGCCAGCAACGGGCTGCTTTTCTGGCAGTCTGGCCTGGATGAGACCTTCACCCCCATCGGCGAGGACACCTGGCTGACGGACGGCATCACCCTGAGCGAGTTCAACATCGCCCAGATGCCCCGCACCCTTGCGGAAGTCCGCCGGTTGAACAACGTTTCCACCGAGCTTGCACAGGCCGCGCCGGATTTGCTGTCCCAGGCGGCGCCCCTCCCGGCGAACAGCGAGGGCGAGCGTCTGGCGGTGTATTCCGCGCCGGATGCGGCATCCTTCCGTGCGGCGAGCGGCAAGGCCTCCGTCAGCCGGGGCGCGGACTGCACTGTGCTTGGCACGGCGGACGGCTGGACGCTGGTCATGTACGACGTGAGCTACCGCACGGGGCGCATCGGCTATGTGCAGGGCGAGCTGACGGAGAATGCACTGTCGCTGGGCCATGTGCCGCTGGTGGCGCAGGTGGAGACCTTCCTCACCGACGACCCCTTCGTGTCCCAGTATGCGCAGACTGTGATCCCTGCGGGCGCGGAGCTGACCGGCCTGGCGAAGTGCGGCGAATTCTACGCCTATGTGGCGCTGGAGCAGAACGGCGTGACCTATCGCGGCTTTGTTCCGCTGAAGGATGTGGACAAGAAGTACGACACGGCCATCGACATCGGCGGGGAGCGCCTGATGGCGGACGTGCGCTGGGACGTGATGGACGCGCTCATCGGCAAGTGGTGCTGCGATGGCGGTGTCTTTGATGATACGATCATCATCTTTGCAGCGGGACAGTACGGCAACCGCTCTCACATGCTGAACGACAGCTTCGAGCCCGTGGGCAATTTCCGCGTGTATGACGCGGCGGACACCGACGGCAGCACCTACGAGATCGTCTTCTTCACCGAGGACGGACAGGAGCTCCGCCGCACCATCCGCCTGAACGAGGATGCCACCGTCACCGTGACCGACGGCGACACGACCACGATCTACCACCGGGGCGAGTACTCCACCTACGGCAACGGGTGAGGGAGGCTTCGACCCTTTTCACGCGATGGAGGGGGATGTTCTTTCATGCAAGTCCCGCGTGGGGGGTGTGAGCGCCAAAGTCCAACTTCATCCCAAAACAAAACCGTGGAGCGGCATTCTCGACCGCTCCACCTTTTTCATTCCGCATCCTGCATGCCTGATGAGTCATGCCGTTCGGCGTCCTCCCAGGCGTGCTGGATGGCCAGCAGTACATCGCCGTATTCCCCGTCGAGGGAAATGGTCGCGCCGGAAGCTGCATCTGCCGTGGTATCGGGCGTGACATTCGCCGTGGCGGCCGCATCGGTGGCCTGCGCGCTGGCAGAAGTGCGCCGGCTTTCGTACCAGGTTTTCACCTCATCGACGGTCTTGCCCACCATCGCCCGCTCATAGGCGTCCATCTGCTCGCGCCAGGTGCCGCCGGGCAGCTTGTATTCCTCGCCCATGGCACCCTTGGTCTGCCAGGCGGAAGCCTCGCTCAGGAAGGCCGCCTCGTCCTCGGCGTCCGCCGGAAAGCCGCTGAAGGTGTTGCCGCCGCCCAGGTTCGGGCTGACCAGCTCCAGCTGATCGATGCGCATGCTGCGGATGACGCCCTGGGCATCGAATTCACCGCAGGCAACGGCCACATTGACGGAGTAGACCTGCTTGCCGTCGGCATCCTGACCGGGGCCGACGCGGCCAGTGGCAGCCAGACCCATGCCGGTGCGGAGCGTCTGATCCGCCGCGTCCGTCTGATGCGCGCCGTTCAGGCCGATGGCTTCGGCGACCGCCTGCTTGATGGCATTGCTCGTCACCGTCGCGCCGGAGACGCCGTCCACATCGATGCTGTCCGCCTCGGCGATGAGCGCCGGAAGCGCATCGATGGCGCGCGTGCCGACGCCCTGCGTTTCGTGGTGCTCCGTCACCTTCACGCTGGTGATGTCATCGCCCGTGCGTGTTACGGTGACCTTGATCGTTCCGCCGTAGCCCTCCGCGGTGCCGGTATGCTGTTCCGCCCCGGCGGTGCAGCCCGTCATGCACAGCGCGAGCGTCAAACACAGCGTAGGCAGGGAAATGGTCTTCAACATGGCAAGCCCTCCTTGTTCTTGATGGCCGTCGGAAATGCGTTCATCGCCCCTCATGATGCCCTGATGCGGCGCACATCATGCAGATTTTTCATTGACGGCGGGAATTGGCAGGAAAACGGCTCCGAATGGCGAATATAGATACTGAATCTGCCGAATTCTACTTGTTCGGGATTCAGCAAGGCAATATGCACAGTAAAAACCCGCAGAAAGCAGGTGTCAACCATATGAGCAACAATCCCCGCAACAAACGCAAGGACCCCATGAAGGCCCTGATCGTCCTGGCGGTGCTGATGGCGCTGCTGGGTGCCGCGTGCATCATGGGCAGCAGCATGATCAAGACGTACCGCGCCGCCGTGCTGCGCTCGCAGCAGGAGGAGGTCAATGCGCGCAACGCCGAAAAGGTGGAGGCGTATGACCGCGAGGTGCAGGAATATCTGGCCAAGCGCGACCAGACCAATGACGTGAACGATGCCTGGCCGGAAGCCGCCGCTGAGGGCTGGGATATCATCGACCTGACCAACTATGCCCTGGAGGCGCCGACCAATGTCACCGTCAACCGGGCGGACATCATGCACAACGGCCTGCTGCTGGTCAACGAATGGCACTCCCGTCCGGATGACTTTGCGGATACGGCCGTGGTGGGCGTCAGCGGCTATGCGCGCAATTCCGGCCTGGACAGCTTCTGGGAGGATTCTTCCTGCAAGCTCCTGCCTCAGGCGGCGGATGCGCTGATCGCTGCCCTCAAGGATGCCAAGGCCGCCGGTCTGAGCCATTATGTGCTGCGTGCCGGCTATACCTACCGCAGCTGGGATGATCAGAACACCCTCTTCCAGGCGGAAGTGGACCGCCAGCGCGCCAGCCATTCCTCCTACACAGAGGACAAGCTGATCGAGCGCGCCAAGCGCTATGTCAACTATCCCGGCACGAGTGAGTACAACACGGGCCTGTCCTTCCAGCTCTACCTGTACGAGAAGGACAATGCCACGCTGAACAACGCCAAGTTCTACGAGACCGAGCAGGGCAAGTGGCTCTACGAGAACAGCTGGAAGTACGGCCTGGTATTCCGCTTCCCCAAGGCAGGCTATCCCATGGCCGACACCACCGACAAGTCCTACAAGACCGGTGTGACTACCTCCCTCAACATCTACCGCTATGTGGGCATCCCCAACGCCGAGATCATGCATCACCTGGATCTCTGCCTGGAGGAGTACATCGAGTATCTGCTGGAGCATCCGCATGTGGCCGTCTTTGAGGATGGTGCGAAGAAGTACGAGATCACCCGCCAGCAGGTGGGCGATGACGCGGCGACCTTCACTGTGGAAGTCAACCGCGGCAGCAGCAACTACACCATGTATCTGGATAACATGGGCGGCGTGATCACCGTCTACAGCTATTGATCTGCCCGCAGGGGCGGAGGCATCCCGGGAGCGCTGGCTTCCGGGATTTTTGTTAAGGTATTGACAATCTTCCTCCGATGGCATACAATAGGAGATGCCTGTTGGCGGCCCGCAAAGTTTTTTTCTGCGCGGATCCGCAAGGGCCAAGCAGATCATCCAACGATCCTGACAGTAAGCGCATGGCGCTGCATGAAAGGTGCGTCCGCATAGAAAGTCCTTCGCCTGAAAAAGGGGGAAGGAAGATGCCGCCGTGCCTGATAAGGACGGCGGATTTTTATTGGAGGTGAAAAAATGGAGACCAGAGTGGCTGTGATGAGCATCATCGTGGAAAATAGCGACGCGGCGGAGAAGATCAACGCGGTGTTGCACGAAAACGGTGAGTACATCATCGGGCGGATGGGCTTGCCCTATCGCGAGCGGAAGATCAGCATTATTTCCATCGCCATGGACGCACCGCAGAACGTGATCTCCGCCGTGGCGGGGAAGATCGGCGCGCTGGAAGGCGTGAGCGTCAAGACCGCGTACTCAAGTGTTGGCGGCTGAGAACGCAAGCGTGAATACATGCATCATTCAGCATTCAGAATTCATCATTCATGAAAGAAAGTGGGGTTTTCTGTTATGAAGAAGTTCCTGTCCCTGATCGTTGCAGCGATGATGCTGCTGTCCTGCGCGGCGATGGCGGAGGGCGGTTTCACTGCGTCCGCGCCCAGCGGAGCACCCGCGCTGGCCCTGGCCACCCTCGCGGTGGAAGATCCCGACAGCTACACCTTCGTCGCGGCGGAGACCATTTCTGCCGAGTTCGCCAATGCCACGGCTGATTTCATCATCGCGCCCCTGAATGCCGGCGCCAAGCTCTACAAGATGGGCAAGTCCACCTACAAGCTGGCCGCCGTGGTCAGCTGGGGCAACCTGTTCATCGCCTCCCAGAAGGAGAACTTCCAGCTGGAAGACATCAACGGTGCGGCCATCACCATCTTTGGCGAGAACACCATCAATGCCTCCGTGGTGAAGTACGCCCTGGAGGCCAATGGCCTGACCCCTGCCAGCATCGAGTATCTGGCCGGCGCCGCGAACACCCAGACCCTGCTGCTCTCCGACGCGGAAGCCATCGTCGTGACCGCCGAGCCCGCCCTGACCGCCGCGAAGATCAAGAACGAGAAGATCACCTCCTACGCGGTGAACGACCTGTACAAGGCCGCGACGGGCTTTGACGGCTACACCCAGGCGGCGCTGTTCGTCAAGGCGGAAACGGCTGAGAATCAGCCTGAGGCCGTGGCGGAATTCCTCCAGCAGGTGGAAGCCTCCTGCACCAAGTGTACCGAGGATGTGGCCGCTGTGGCTGATGCCGCTGTGACCCTGACCATCCTGCCCAACGCGAAGGTGGCCACCAGCGCCATCCCCGGCTGTGCCATCCGCTATATGAGCGCTGCGGATGCCCGCGAGCAGGTGGAAACCACCGCGAACATCGACCTGGCGCAGTTCGGCGGCGAGCTCCCTGCGGACGATTTCTACTACACTGGCCATGTCGCGGAATAAGCTCTACGACCTGTTCACCTTTGGCCTGGGGCTGGTGCTGATCGGTGTGCTGATCCAGGCGGCAGGCGCGATGAAGGGGGATCGGCTTGTTTTCCCCGGCGTGGATGAGATCCTGCGGGCGTTTGTCCGCCTGCTCGTCACGCCGCAGACCTATCGCCTCATCTGGACGACCCTCAAGCACCTGATCGTCTCCATGGCATTTTCGACGGTGCTGGGCGTGTCCCTGGGACTGGTGCAGGGGCTGTGCCGCTTCGCACGCCAGCTCCTCCGACCGCTGATGATCCTCCTGCGCTCCCTGCCCATGATCGTGCTCATCGTCATCGTGATGGTGCTGGTCAAGTATGACAAGGTGCCGGTGATCGCCTCGTCCATCATCCTCGTGCCGATGATCGCCGAAGCCGCCTGCGAGGGCTGCCTGCGCATCGACCCCGAGCTGATCGACGTCTACCGCATGAACGCCGGGCTGAACATCCGCGTGCTCTTTCGGGTGTATCTGCCGCTGATGGCCGGATACCTCCGCCAGGCGTACATCAATGCCGTCGGCATGGGCGTGAAGCTCGCCGTGTCCACCGAATACCTCGTGCAGACGAGGGATTCCCTCGGCAAGGCCGTCCACATGAGCGGCTATTTCAACGAATATCAGGATATTTACGCCTATGCGCTGGTGATGATCCTGCTGGTGCTGCTGGTGAGCGAGGTGCCCATGCTCATCGCCCGCACCATGAGCAGCAAGCATGCGCAGAAGGCTCCGGCGTGAGCTGCGAGTCCTGACTTGCAAACGATCGAAGCCCTGCTGTCCCCTGATCGGGATGGCAGGGCTTTTTTGTATGTGGATCGCGCGGTATTCCGCCGAAAAACACGCTGTGAACATGAAAAAACGGTGTTTAACGCAGGCGTTCAGGATATGAACATCCGTATCGGGGCGATGTTCAGGATATGAGCGTTACTTTTCCGGGCGCGCGCGGTAGAATAAGAGCATCAAAAAGAGAAGGAGGAAGGACATGTGGCGTATCTGGGTTGGCTGGTCGCGGCGTTTCTGCTGGTCGTGCTGCTGTCGCATCAGCCGGGACGCAAGCACATCAGCCTGCGGCGAAGATTCGCGCGGGTGGATCGCTTCACAGGGCGAACCGGCTGGGAGATCACGGCCCTTGTGGGGGCCAAGCCGGATCTTGTGGTCCAACGGGCCGATGGCGCCACATGGAAGGTATGGCAGGATGAGCGCTATACCATCACCCTGGCGTTCGATGCGCAGGACATCTGCCAAGGCGTGATGGATGAGCATTATTAGCGGCCCGGCCGATCCCCGGCGGACGCCGTACAAACGAAAATGGATGGAGGAACTCGAGTATGAAGAAGATTATCAGTGTGATCCTTTTGCTGACCATGGTGTTCAGCTGCATGACCGCGATGGCGGCCACCAGTGACATCGCCCGTTTCAAGGACTATACCGACGTGAACCTCGATGTGTTCATCAACAAGGGGTACAACTGCTACTACGACGACTTTGAGTTCATGGCGGAGATTTCTCCTGCAAAGAAGATCGAAGTCACGACGGGAAGCGGCTCATATGCAGACACCTACACCATTAAGCTGGATATCAAGGTGATCTACAGCGCCGGTTCCTGCGTGCTGGTCCCCCGTATGATCTTCACCCGTAAGGGCTTTGATACCTACTGTGATGACCGTATGACCGATGTGTACATCAAGAATGGCGAAAACCGCTACATCGTGGATGTGTCCGGCTGCTCCCGCAGCTCTTCCAGCAAGAATTACACCGCGACGGACAGCTCTGTGGAGCCGATGTATGTGGGCGGCCTGGTCATG
Organism: uncultured Faecalibacterium sp.; assembly: GCA_964542315.1. Classification (GTDB taxonomy): domain Bacteria; phylum Bacillota; class Clostridia; order Christensenellales; family Aristaeellaceae; genus UBA11524. Next base: position 9,110 of record CAZIUA010000087.1, read on the forward strand.
CTGGAGGATCTGGCGAAGTATCCCAAGGACATCACCGTCAAGATGGGCAGCTACGCGGATACCATCACCCTGACCGCGGCTGACAAGCAGCTGCTGAAGGAGTTCTACAACGATTGCCTGGAGGCAGGCATTTTCGATCAGAGCTTCCTGATCCAGTCGGATGATTACAGCATCCGCACGCTGTTCAATGCCAATACGGTCACCGCGGCGGAGGATGCCGCAGAGGGTGCGACGCCCACTGCGGGCGAGTAAGCGTCCGGAAAAGCAAAGGCGGCGGATGATCCTGCAGTCCGCCGCTTCCCGGGCACACATATGACATCCACGAAAAGGGGAAAGGGCAACTCCATCCACACGAAAAAACGTATGATCCTTCGCGCAGAAGCGCGAGAAAGCAGAAACTGAAAGGAGATCACGAATTATGAGACCCACCGGAGCAGTCAGGCCGCTGGATGCATTTGGCCGTATCCAGCTGCCGCGTACCCTGCGGGACGAATTGCATCTGACGGAAAAGCAGGCCATGGAGTTTATGATGGAGGACAATATGATCTGCCTGTGCAAGGCGCAGCCCATGTGCGTTTTCTGCAGGGGCAAGGCGGATCTCTTCGCGTTCAAGGAGAAGAATGTCTGCATGACCTGCAAGGAGAACATCCGGCAAATGCTGGAGGGGTGAGGCTGCGTTGGCAAACATCGAGAAAAAGTGGGGCCGGGTCCATGCTGACCTGCCCCCCGCTTTTTTTGCGGCAAACGAAAACCCCTGGCCTTTTGCAAGGTCAGGGGCGCGTTTGTTGTATCAATTAGTCAACGGTGTAGGGCAGCAGCGCGATGGCACGGGCGCGCTTGATGGCCTCACTCAGCTGACGCTGAT
>CAZIUA010000088.1:0-9942 GCA_964542315.1 uncultured Faecalibacterium sp.
AAATGGAAGAAAAGAAGCTGAGTCTGCCCGAGATCCACGCGGAACTGATGGAGCAGATCAAGGACGTGATGGCGGTGTGCGAGCGTCACGGCATTGAATACAACCTTATGTGCGGTACCCTGCTGGGTGCGGTGCGCCACAAGGGATTCATCCCGTGGGATGACGATATCGACCTGCTGATGACCCGCGCCAATTTCGAGAAGTTCCGCGTGGTGTATCCGAAGGAGTGCGACAAGCGCTTCGAGCTGACCTATCTGGACACCTGGACGCCCCGTGTGATGAATCGCGACCCCGAAAAGGCCGCCGCGTTCACCGATTTCTTCATCCTCGACCCCGTCCCTGCGGAGGGCATTAAGCGCAAACTGTGGTTCCTGCGCCTGCATATGCTCCAGGGCATGATGAAGAAGAACGTGGATTACAGCCGCTTCAGCTGGAAGAACAAGATCCTGCTCTTCGCCACCCACCTGATGGGTCTGCCCTTCTCCATCGAGCAGAAGTCCAGGTGGTATGACAAGTGGTCCACCTCCGTCAAGGAAGGCAATGACCTGTGCATGTCCAACGGCGCGTTCGAGCTGATGATGCACATCTGGCATCCGGATCAGTTCGAGGAGAAGATCAAGGTGCCCTTTGAGGATACGGAATGCCTGATCCCGAAGAAGTGGGACGAGGTGCTGACCATTCTCTTTGGCCCGGATTACATGACGCCTCCGCCCGAATCCGAGCGCGTGGCCAAGCATCTGGATGTGTGATCCGCGCCAGCGGCAAGCCTCGGGAGGCGCAAAGGCCTTCCGGGGCATCCCCCTCATTCAAGGCGAAGGAACAACTGAACATATGGATATGATTTTCTGCCCACTGTACTCCGGATCGAGCGGCAACGCCCTTTTCGTGCAGTACGGCGGCACTCGTTTGCTGATCGACGCGGGCAAATCCGGCAAGATGATCGCCGAGGCGCTGGATATGATCGGCGTTGATCCCGGCACGCTGGACGGCGTGCTCGTCACCCATGAGCACTCCGACCACATCGCCGGTGTGGGCGTGCTGGCCCGCAAATACAAACCCCCGGTCTATGCCACCGCCGCCACCTGGGAGGCGATGGCCGAGAAGGTCGGCAAGATCCCGGAGGGCTGCCGACGCGCCTTTGATACCTTCTCCGACTTTTATCTCGGAGACATTGGCGTGGTGCCCTTCTCCATCCCCCATGACGCGGCGGATCCCGTGGGCTATCGCCTGTGGGGCGGGAACGTCAGCATCTCCACCGCGACGGATCTGGGCTTCTTCCCACGTACCGTGCGGGATGCCGTGGCCGGATCATCCCTCGTGCTGCTGGAGAGCAACCACGATCCGGATATGCTCCGCATGAACAGCCACTACACCGCGCGGCTCAAGCAGCGCATCCTCTCCAACCATGGCCACCTGTCCAACGACGCCTGCGCTGATGCCCTCCTCCAGCTGGTGGAAGGCGGCACGCAGCACGTCATCCTCGGCCACCTCAGCGGCGAAAACAACACGCCCGCGCTGGCCCGCCGGGTCTCGGAGGAAAGGATGCGCCGCGAAGGCGTCCGCCTGGGGGAGGATCTCTTCCTCGATGTCGCCCGCCGCGATCAGGTGGGCAGCGTCTACACGCTGGAGGCAGATGTATGAGCAAGACGCGGCGAACGCTGCTGACGGTGCTGCTCCTGGCACTGGTGCGGCATCCGCTGGAAGTGGTGCTGGCATCGCTCGTGCCGGATCTCGCGCCTGAACCCGTTGCGGGCTGCCTTGCGGCCCTGACGGGGACGCTGCTGGCTGTGGCGCTGCCGGCCTGGCTCTTGCATCCCTGGCGGAGCGACCGCCTGCCGCGCTGCCGGACGGTGCTCATCAGCATCGCGGAGGGTGCGGCGCTGGCGCTGTGCATCCGCATGGCCGGGATGGCGCTGGACGCGCTCTGGCAGGGCGCACTGGACCTGTCTGTGACGGGCATGGACGCGCCGCGCAGCGTTCCGGAAACGCTGCTGTATGCCGCCGTGATGATGATCGTCCCTGCGCTGGCAGAGGAATGCTTCTTCCGCGGTGCTGTTTTGACATCGCTGCTGGACGGTGCGCGCCGCTGGACGGCGATCCTGCTGACGGCGGCCTTCTTCGCGCTGATGCACACCAGTCTGGCGAATCTGCCCAGCCTGCTGCTGCTCTCCCTTTTCCTGACGCTGCTGATGCTGCGCACGGGGCGCATCGCCGCCCCCATCGCCGCGCATCTGGTCTACAACCTGACGGCCTGGCTGCCCTTTGCGCCGTCTGTCTGGGGGAGCCTCCTCTGCGGCGCGCTCCTGGCGGCCTGGCTGATCCGCACCTGCACACGCCTGCCGCGCATGGCCCATCCGCCCATGCAGCGCACGAATCTGCTGCTGTCCGGCGCGGCCCTGGCGGCCTGCGTGGCTTCTTTCTTCCTGTGACATCCCGGAGGTGACGAGCTTGCGATTTCTGATGCTCCTGCTGGCCCTGTGCTTTGCTGTGTCCGCCGGTGCGGAAGGGGTGTCCGCGCAGATCACCTACGCCGAGCTCTACGGCAAGAGCCTGCGCATCACGGCGGACGTCACCGAAACGGCCCACGCACGTTATTTCTTTGCGCACACACTCCCTGCGGATGAGCGCGAGGCCTGCATCCGTCATGCGGATGCGCTGTTGTGCCAGCTCCCGATCACACAGCAGCCCGAGATCTGCCTCATGGAGGCCTCGGACTTCGATGGCGTGCGCATCGACGGGCATCGGCTCTACCTCGCCCCCATGGACTGGAACAGCGCCGATTTCGCCGCGCTGGTGCTTCAGGCCGCTGCGGGGGAATACAGCCATTACGGGCTGGCCTATGGGCTGGCGAACATGCTTCTGGGCCATGACGGTGCCTTTGTCTGCCCGGAACAGTCCGCCGTGTTCGACCTGAACCTGCTCTGCTTCGATCCCGCCTTTGTTGCACAGGCGGACGCAGACGCCGCGCGCGCGCTCGCCACTGCGTTTGCCGCCGCCTATACGGACGTCCATGGCCTTGATGCCTGCTGGGCGCTACTGTGTGCCTCCGCCACAGCGGATGGCATGGCGGATCTCGCGGAAGCCTTGCGCCTTTTCTGTGCGGATCATGACGTCAATGCTCAGCCCGGGACGCTGCGTATCAGCCAGGGCGGCGCGGCGTATGCGTATCGTGTCCGCACGGATGGCGCGGAATACTGGATCGGCCGCAAATGGCAGGACTGCAACCGCGCGCTGAATCCCCTCGTCACGGCGCATTTCCTGCTCGAAAACTACGAGGAGACAGCCGCCTTTTTCCGCATCAATGAGGTGCAAATGGCCTCCTATCGGCAGTTGTTTTCCCGTCCGGATGCCGACAGCGTGACCGTACTGCTGCCCAATCCGCTGCGGGGGCTGAACGGTTCCGTGTATCAGCCTGCGGAGCACTGCATCCTCCTGCTGAACGCGGATTCGCTCATGCATGAGTACATCCACGCCCTGGCGCAGCCGTCCGCCGCGCAGGAAAGCTGGGAGACCGAGGGCTTCGCACGGTATTTTTCCTACTATGATGACCACTATGGCATCGCCCTGGTCAATGCGGACTACGCCGCTGCCCCGGATACCGAGAAGCTCCACCACATCCATGAATTCTGCGCGAAGATCGGTCGCGAGATCGACATGGCGGTGGATTTCGGCGACATGGAGAGCATCATCGCCTATGTATTCGGTTATACGTCCCCCAATGCCAGCTATGCCGCAGGTTCGGCGTATGTCCACTATCTGGTGCAGCGCTATGGCGAGGAAAAAATCATCCGCCATGTGCTGGATGGCGCACCGCTGGACGCCGAACAGGCCGATCTGGTGGCCGACTGGACGGCCTGGCTGAAGGATCATTACGGCAGCTACACGCAGGTCGCGCAGAACACCACGACCCGGAACATCCCCCAACTCCCGGCAGGGAAAAGCAGCGAATGAACATGAGGTGAAGTAAGATGATACTCCTTTCCTTGCAGGGCGTGCAGAAGAGCTTCGGCACTAATGAGGTGCTGCGGGACGCCTCCCTCGTCCTTCAGGACGGCCAGCGCATGGGCCTGGTGGGCGTGAACGGCTGCGGCAAGTCCACGCTGATGAAGATCATCGCCGGTGTGGAGACCTCCGATGGTGGCACCATCACCATGCAAAAGGGGCTGCGTCTGGGTTATCTGGCGCAGCAGGGCATGGTGAGCGAGGGCCGTACCGTGCTGGAGGAACTGGAATCCGTTTTCGAGCCTGTGGTCGAGATGGAAAAGCAGCTGCGCCGGATGGAAGAGCAGATGGCTGAGTGCGGCGATGACTATACCCGCCTGAGCCGTCTGGGCAGCCAGTACGACGCGCTGACGCTGGAATTCGAGCGGCGCAACGGCTACGGCTGGCGCTCCACCGTGCAGGGCGTTCTGGCTGGTCTGGGCTTCCGCAAGGAGCAGCAGCATCAGCTGGCGAGCCTCCTTTCCGGCGGCGAGCGCACCCGTCTGTGTCTGGGCCGCATGCTGCTGACCGAGCCCGACCTCCTCCTCCTGGACGAACCGACCAACCACCTGGACCTGAAGTCCATCGCGTGGCTGGAGGAATACCTGCGTACCTACAAGGGCGCCGTGCTCATCATCAGCCATGACCGCTATTTCATGGATCATGTCTGCGACCGCATGTGTGAGCTGCTCCTGGGCGTGACGGAATGCTATGACGGCAACTACACCTCCTACATGGCGCAGCGGACGGAGCGGTTCGAGATCCGCATGAAGGCCTACGAGCTGCAGCAGAAGGAGATCGCCCGGCAGGAGGCCATCATTGCGCGCTATCGCCAGTTCAACCGGGAGAAATCCATCAAGCTGGCGGAAAGCCGCGAAAAGCGCCTGGAAAAGGTGGAACGTCTGGAAAAGCCCAAGGACGAATCCGCCATCCGCTTCCGCTTTGACGTCCGCCGCCGCACGGGCGATGATGTGCTCATGCTCGACGAACTGTCGAAGGGCTTTGACGGGCGGACGCTGTTCGAACATGTGAAGATGCATGTCCGCGCCGGCGACCGCATCGCCCTCATCGGCGACAACGGCGTTGGCAAATCGACCCTGTTCAAGTGCATCGTGGGGGAACAGAAGCCCGATAACGGCACCATCCGCTTCGGTGCAGGCGTCGATCTGGGCTACTACGATCAGCATCAGGCGCATCTGCACGAGGAGAAGACCGTTCTGGATGAGGTGTGGGACGACTTCCACCGGCTGGATCAGACCGAGGTGCGCGGTGCATTGGGTCTGTTCCTCTTCACGGGGGATGATGTGCTCATGCCCATCTCGACCCTCTCCGGCGGCGAAAAGGGCCGCGTCGCGCTGACCAAGCTCATGCTGCGCAAGGACAATGTGCTCCTCCTGGACGAGCCGACCAACCATCTGGACATGGATTCCCGCGAGGTGCTGGAAGACGCCCTGGAGAATTTCCCCGGCACCATCCTGGCCATCAGCCATGACCGCTACTTCATCAACCGCTTCGCCGAGAAGGTCTGCGTGCTGGAGACGGACGGCATCAAGGAGTATCTGGGCAACTACGACGATTATTTCGAGAAGATCAACCGCGAGCAGGCGCCGGACAGCGAGACCGCAGGCATGACGCGCACGGCCATCGAGAAGGAGAAGCGCAAATCCCGCGAGGAAGAAAAGCGCATCCGCGAAAAGAAGCAGGCCCTGCAAAACGCGGAAAAGGCTATCGCAGCGGCCGAGGATGAAGCGGCGGAGATCGAGGCGCGCCTGGCTGATCCGGCCACCTATGCCGATCCGGAACAGGCGGCCGTGCTGGCCAAGGCCTATCAGGCCAAGAAGGACGAGATCGAGCGCCTGTACGCCGAATGGGAGGCGCTGGAGGCCGACGCCTGACAAGGATGCACACCGGCTGAGCCGGGTTTGAAATAGACTGGATCCCGTTTGATGCTGGAAGACCGCAGGAGAGAAACGCTCTCCACGAAGGAGGCACGAATGAAAGAACTCAAATTTGCGGGCCGGTACATCGCGCGCCACTGGTGGCAGTATGTGCTGGGCATCCTCGCCCTGTATGTGGTGGATCAGGTGAACGTATATGTGCCTGAATTCACCGGCAATATCATCGACGGCCTGACCGATGGCACGCTGAACCTGGACGGCGCGATGAAGATCGTCTGGACGATCGTGCTGATGGGTGCAGCCATCGCCCTGGGCCGCTTTGGCTGGCGATTCTTTATCTTCGGCGCGGCGCGCTCCATCGAAAGGGAGATGCGCGGCGATATGTACGCCCATCTGTCCCGGCTGAGTATGCGCTATTTCAACCAGCACAAGACCGGCGACCTGATGGCGCATTTCACCAATGACCTGCAGAGCGTCCGCTCCCTGCTGGGCATGACCGTCATCACCGCCTTTGATGCCACCGTCATGCTGCTGCTGGTGCTGATGAATATGATCACCTACGTCAGCCCGAAGCTGACCGTCGTGGCGGTCATCCCCCTGCTGATCATCGCCGTGGGCGATTTCTTCTACGGCAAGGTGATGCATAAGCGCTTCATGGCCAAGCAGGCGGCCTTCTCCGACCTGACCGATCAGGTGCAGGAGACCATCAGCGGCATCCGCGTGATCAAGGCGTTCGTGCAGGAGCGCAAGGAGCTTTATGCCTTCGCACAGACCACCGCCCGCACCAAGGACAAGAACCTGAACGTCGTCCGCCTGCAGGCGCTGATGATGCCCATCATGGACCTGATCATCGGCACCTCGACCCTGCTGACCCTGCTCTATGGCGGCTATCTGGCCATCGAGGGCGAGATCACCGTGGGCCAGTTTGTGGCGTTCAACAGCTATGTGGGTATGCTCGTCTGGCCGATGATGGCTGTGGGCGAGTGCATCACCAACATCAGCCAGGGTTTGGCGTCCCTGGGGCGCATCCACCACATCTTTAAGGAGCAGCCCGAGATCACCGACGGCGAAAAGACCGATCACAGCCTGACGGAGCTCAAGGGCGAGATCCGGCTGGATCACCTGACCTTTGCCTATCCGGATATGCCCGATGTGAAGGTGCTCGATGACATCTCTGTCACGGTGAAGCCCGGCGAAACGCTGGCCATCCTGGGACGCACCGGTTCCGGCAAGTCCACCATCCCGAGCCTGCTGGTCCGCCTGTATGACGTGGCGGACGGCATGATCTCCATCGACGGCCGCGACTTGAAGGAGATCCCGCTGGGGCTGCTGCGCGAGAGCGTCGCCTGCGTCCCCCAGGACGGCTTCCTCTTCTCCGACACGCTGCAGAACAATATCGCCTTCGGCAGCCGCGAGAATGACCTCGACGCTGTGGAGCAGGCGGCGCGTCTGGCCTGCATCCATGACAATATCGCCGAATTCCCCGATCAGTATCAGACCGTCGTGGGCGAGCGCGGCGTGACCCTCTCCGGCGGGCAGAAGCAGCGCTCTTCCATCGCCCGTGCGCTGATGAAGACCGCCTCGCCCCAGTCCCATGCGCCCATCCTCATCCTGGATGACGCACTCTCCGCCGTGGACACCGATACCGAGCGCAACATCCTGGACAATTTGAAGACCCTGCGCGGCGAATCCCGCACGACCATCATCATCGCGCACCGCATTTCCACCATTCAGGACGCGGATCACATCCTCGTGCTGGACGACGGCCGTGCGGCGGAATACGGCACACATGCGGAGCTGATGGCGCAGGAGGGCATCTACAAGTCCCTGTTTGAGAAGCAGCAGCTGGAAAAGCAGCTCAGCGAGGATCATTCGGAAGGGGGTGAAGGCAATGTCTGAGTTCGTCCGTGGGCTGAAAAGCAAGGAAAAGAACGACGTGCAGTATGAAGGCAGTGCCTTCCTCCGCCTGATGGGGTATCTCAAGCCCTACATCAAGACCGTGCTGATCTGCTTCGTGCTCGTCACGATCCTGACGGCGCTGGATCTCTACCGCCCGATGCTCATCGGCGATGCCATCGATAAGTACATCCTCACCATGGAGGAGGGCGCGGTCTCCGACGACACCAATTTGTCCGAGGCGGAATTAGCTGAAGCGGCCACCCTCACCCGGCAGGACCGCATTCAGGGCATCATGAAGACCGGCGTGCTCTACATGGGCGTGCTGCTCGTGGCCTTCATCTGCAACCGCAAGCAATACCTGCTCATCCAGGAGATGGGCCAGAACATCGTCTATACCCTGCGCATGGAGCTGATGGAGCATGTGCAGAGCCTGTCCATGCGCTTCTTCGACACCACGCCCGTGGGACGTATCGTCACCCGCATCACCAACGATACCGAGGCCATCAACGACCTGTATGCCAACATCATCGTCCGCCTGTTCCGCAATGTGATCAAGATCATCGGCCTGATGGTGGTCATGCTGGCGCTGGATGTGAAGATGGCGCTGCTCTCGCTGGTCATGGTGCCTGTGGTGGCCGTGCTGACCTTCATCTTCCGCCGCCTGAGCCGCAAGTGCTATCAGGTCGTCAAGACCCGCCTGACTGCGCTGAACACCTTCCTCTCCGAGCATCTGTCCGGCATGCGCGTCATCCAGATCTTCAACCGCGAGAAGGAAAAGTGCGATGAGTTCGACCAGAAGAACAAGGAGCTCTACGACGCCGGCTTCCGCGAAATGATGATCTTCGGCATCTTCCGCCCGCTGATCTACTTCGCCTCCATCGTCGCGACCGCCATCATCCTGGGCGGCGGCAGCTCCCAGGTGCTCTCCGGCGTCATCTCCATCGGCACGCTGTACATGTTCACCCAGTACATCAGCCAGCTGTTCACCCCCATCCAGGAGCTGGCGGAAATGTTCACCACCATTCAGTCCGCTATTGCATCGGCGGAAAAGATCTTCACCCTCATGGACGTCAAGCCCATCGTGACGGAGCAGGAGGAGCCCGTCCGTCCGGCGGAGATCAAGGGGCGGATCGAGTTCGACCATGTCTGGTTCGCGTATGAGACCAAGGATGGCGAAACGCCCACGCCCGAAAACGCTGGCAACGAAAACTGGATCCTGCGCGATGTGTCCTTCGTCATCGAGCCGGGGCAGAAGGTGGCCTTCGTCGGCGCAACGGGCGCTGGCAAGTCCTCCATCCTCAACCTGATCGGCCGCTATTATGACATCCAGAAGGGCAGCATCCGCATCGACGGCATTGACATCCGCCAGATGAGCCGCGAGCAGATCCGCGCCGCCATTGGCCAGGTGCAGCAGGATGTGTTCATCTTCACCGGCGATATCAAGCATAATATCCGCCTGCGGGATGAATCCATCACCGATGAGGCCATCCGCGAGGCCGCGCATCACACCAACGCCTCCCACTTCATCGAGCGTCTGCCCCATCAGTATGACGAGCGAGTGACGGAACGCGGCGCGACCTTCTCCTCCGGCCAGCGCCAGCTGCTCTCTTTCGCCCGCACGCTCGCTTACGATCCCAAGATCCTCATCCTGGACGAAGCCACCGCCAACATCGACACCGAGACCGAGCAGTGGATCCAGGACGCGGTTCAGACGCTGATGGAGGGCCGCACGTCCATCATGGTGGCGCACCGTTTGTCCACCATCCAGCACTGCGACCGCATCATCGTCATGCATCACGGCAAGATCCGCGAATCCGGCACCCATCAGGAGCTGCTGGAGCAAGGCGGCATCTACAAGAAGCTGTACCAGCTGCAGCTGGCCTGACGCATTCACTCGCATCCCCACCCCGGTGCAGCTTTCGGGCCGCATCGGGGCTTTTTTTGCCGCGGATCGCATGAACTGCCGTTTTCACCGCATGAACTGCAAAAAACGAGGCAGGATTCAACACTTTTTTGTGTAAATATGTAAGGTAGTTTGATAGTTTTTTTGCTGCTGAAAGGAGATAGCAGGATGGATCATCAGGAAATTTTGCGTGCCATGACGCTGCTGGAAAAGTGTGCGTATCTCTCAGGAGCGGACGTGTGGCACACGCATGCGGTGGAG
>CAZIUA010000089.1:0-9838 GCA_964542315.1 uncultured Faecalibacterium sp.
CATCCCACATGCGGTCGAAGGTGTAGTCGTCGTCATCCAGCTTCCCGGCGATCCACTGGGCGGTGTCGGGCATGAGCTGCATCAGGCCGCGCGCACCGACGCTGGATTCCGCATTGGTGCGGAAGCTGCTCTCGTTGCGGATGATGGCCATGACGAAGGCAGGCTGTAGATTGTACTGCGCGGCGTAGTGCTCGATCGTGTCCTGCCAGGTGACGTGCAGTTCGCCCGATGCGTCCGCTGTGACATGATAATTGTCCAGCACAGCTTCATAGGCGGCGATGCGCTGCTCCTCCTTGGTGGTGAGGTAGGCCTGCATCAGCCAATAGGCGGCAAACAGCCCCATCACCAGCACCACGCTCAGGCACAGGGCGGTGGTCAGCCAGCCGGGGAGCTTCTGCGGGGGCGCCGGGACTTCCTCCGGGCGCTTGCGTGGCGTGTCGGGACACCTCGCGCCTTCCTTGCGGGGGGACGGTGCGGATGGCTCGCGATACGGCGCAGGCTGCTGCCAGCCGGAATTCGTGCGCGGCAGTTCCGTCACGCGCGGCTTGGAGACCGGCTGACGCGGCGGCTCGGCCGGACGCCGCACAGTCGGCGCAGGATCCGGTTGGCGCACAGCCGGATCAGGCGCGGCCTGCGGTGCAGCGGCAGTGCTCTGCGCGCTGCGGTCTGCCCGGCGATGACGCTCCCGGGGAATGTTGGGGTTCGTTTCCATGGGGATACCTCCTGGTCAATCGGCCATATCGCCGATCTCCTTGGTATAGAGGGCGATCACACACTCTTTAGTGTACCGTATTGTGCCGCTCGTGTCAATGACCACATCGGCGCGGGCGGCTTTTTCCTCCGTGGGGAGCTGGCTGCGCAGGCGCGCCTCTGCCTCCTCGCGGGTGAAGCCGTCGCGTGCCATCAGCCGCCCGATCTGCGTTTCCCTGGGAAGGGCGGCACACCAGACCCGGTCGCACAGTGCATCGAGCCCTTTTTCATACAGGAGGGGCATGTCCAGCACGCAGACCCTGGCGCCGCTATCCCGTGCGGCGGCGATGTCGCGGAGGATCAGCTGCCGCAAAAGGGGCTGCATGATCTGATCCAGGCGGTCGCGTGCGGCGTCCTCCGCAAAGACCACAGCGCCCAAGGCGCGACGATGGAGCGTGCCATCCGGCTGAAAGACGCCATCGCCGAAGACTTCGCGGATCGCAGGGAGCGCAAGGCCGCCCTCCGCCGTCAGCTCGCGGGACAGCACATCGCCATCCACGATGACCGCGCCCAGTTCGCGCAAGGTCAGGCTGATGGTGGACTTTCCGCAGGCGATGCCGCCGGTCAGACCCAGCACCTTCATGGTGACTCCTCCTCTATCAAACGGATGAAAACGGTAAAATCCTGCCGCTAATGTCTTTTTCCACCGGCGGAACGGCTTGTGCGATCGGCATTTTTCATTTTTCCATCGCGACATCTGCCGCAGAGATGGACAGCACGACCCGGCTCCGGGGCAGGTATTCGATGGTCACCGTATCGCCAGGCGCATACGAACCGGCGGTCACGGCGAAGGATTCTTCCCCATTGATGGTGAGCCATGTGCCATACACCGTGTGCCCATCATAGGAAAAGCGGCAGGCCGTCTGCGTGCGCGTCTGTGCGCAAACGTCCTCCAGCGGACCGGTGAGAACGGCGGATCGGGCATCTTTCTCCTGCAGGAGCGGCAGACCAATGTCCGCCACGACCTGAAAGGTCTTGCTCATCGTCAAGGAGAGCATGCACACAGCGAGTGCGAAGAAACCGACCAGCGCTGCCTTCACCGGTTTGGATGCCGGCCTTGTCACCAGCGCGTAGATGATCCGTCCCAACGCGATGCAAAAGACGATGAAAAACAGGATGCCGGACAGATGCCGGGAAAAACATGCCTGCAGATAGGTCTCGTAGTCGAACGTCATCGGCAGCCTCCATGAGAAGATGAGCAAAGGCGCGCCCCACACGGAAGCGCGCCCTTCTCTCTGGGGAAATGGTCATCAGCCCAGGTTCGTTTCCAGCAGCTTCTTCTTCAGCTCCTGCTCCATGCTCTGCAGGGTGTGTTCGGCCTCGCGGCGCGCCTTGCGTCCGTTCTCCTGGATGGTCAGCACCTCGTTGATGGTGTCGATCAGATCCTGATTGGTCTTGACCAGCGTTTCGATGTCGATGATGCCGCGCTCGCTCTCCTTGGCGGTCTCGATGGTGCCCATTTTGAGGGTCTCGGCGTTCTTGCGCAGCAGATCATTGGTCATATCGGTGACGGCCTGCTGCGCCTTGAGTGCCTGCTGGCTGTTGTGCAGGCCCAGGGCGAGCACCATCTGGTTCTTCCACAGGGGGAGCGTATTGGCGATGGTGGACTGGATGCGCTCCACCAGCAGGGAATCATTGTTTTGCAGCAGGCGGATCTGCGGCGCAGTCTGAAGCGCCACATGGCGGGTCAGCATGAGGTCGTTGAGTTTCTTCTCGAAGCGGTCGCACTGGGCGGCCAGGTCATTGGCGGCCTGCGCATCCATGGCGTCGCCGCTTTCGGCGGCCTTGCGGTGGAGCTCAGCCAATTCACCCTTGCGGACGCGGTCGAGCTTCTCCTGACCGGCGATGATATACAGCGTCAGCTGGCGGAAATAAGCGGCGTTCTTGTCATACATGCGGTCGAACATGGCCACATCCTTCAGCAGCTGTACCTGATGGCCCTCCAGGCTGGTCTGGATGCTGTCCACATTGACGGACACCTTGTTGTAGCTGGCCTTCATGCGCTCGATGTGGCTTTCCGCCTTGGAGAAGAGCTTCTTGAGACCCTTGGGCTCCTCAGTGTCCTTCTCGAAGTCCTTCAGCTCGACCACCAGATCCTCCAGCATCTTGCCCACTTCGCCCGTATCCTGCGTGCGGACGGCTTCCAGCGCACTGTCGGCGAATTCACCCAGCTGCTTCTGGGCATCCGCGCCGAACATCAGCACATGGTCGGGATTGGTGATGTCCACCTTGCCGATGAACTCCTCGATGGCGGCCTTTTCCGCCGGGGTGAGCTGGCTCTGATCCAGGCGGACGGGCTCCTTCTCCGCCGGTGCGGCAGCAGGGGCAGGCTCCTGGATGCTCTTGGCCGGTTCTGCGGCAGGGGCGGCGGGATCGGGGATATCCAGGGACAGGGAAAGCATGGGCGTGTTCTGCTCAGTCATGGGAAAACCCTCCTTACAGATGTATGGTCAACGCGTTTTTGCCCACAGGAAATGCTTATGCGTTGGAGCGATTGTGGATATCGTTGGTGAGATCGGGCGCATGGGGTGCTTCAGGCACCTTCAATACGGGCGCGCCCTGACGGAGCTGGCTGGCCGATGCGGACAATTCCGGCGCAGCGGTGGAAGCGGGCTTTTTCTGCTCGGCGGCCTGCGCGGAGGCCGTGTGGGCGCTCTTGCGCAGCGCTTCGGTCACATCGTCCGGCTGGAGACCGTCGGATTTGAGCATCCGCTCGAACACGTCGATCTCGATGTCCATGTCCTCCAGGTCGTTGCGGAGCATGGTGTCCAGCACATTATCCAGCGCGGCGATGAGCTGATCGAGGGTGCCGAGGACGTCGTCGCGGCGCGCCGCCATGACGGAATAATCCGCACCGCGTCCCTTGGCATCGCGATACCCCTGCAGGAGCTTGAGCATCGTGGGGAGGTAGTAGCTGTTCATCTTGCGCAGATAACGCGCCTCATCCGGATCGTCGATGATATTGCGCAGCACCTTGTCCAGCTTTTCGCGCAGGTCGTTGATGCGCCGGGTGAAGACGTATTCGTTGATGGCATCGCGCTCCACCTTCAGTGCATCCAGCATGGACACGCCGGTCTCCACGACGCCGCGGGCGTATTCATCCTCGATGATGGTCACATCCAGCGCGGCCTTGGACTTGGCGTTCTTGTCCAGCCCCTTCATGGGGGTCGCCATGGTCTTGGCTGCCCAGCCGACCAGCGCTGCCAGACAGCCGCCGATCAGAAAATGCCCCAGCTTGTGGAAGGGGAAAAACAATGCATAGAGCAAGAGCGTCGCGACAAATGCGATCCGACCGGCTCGCTTGCCGTTTTTGCCTTGCTGTTTCTTCTTTCTGGCCATGGTGCAGGCTCCTTTTCGGTATGGTTTCATGATCTGTCAGTTTATTATATCACAATTCATTCACACAGAAAAGTGCTAATCGGTGAGAATTTGATGAAACTTCCAGCGCGGCAGGTCATAGCGGCGCGGCGGCGCGCATAGCTTTGCTCAGAACGATCAGGACAGGAGGGTCACGGATGGACATGCGGCTGAAGCAATGCGCATTATACGCCGGGCAGCCCTGCGGGGTGTGCCGGGATGAGGTGCAGGTGGCAGGCGAGGTGACGCTGCCGGGGAGCCTGCGCGAAACGACGAACGTCCTTCATGCAGGGGCGATGGCGGTGGTGGAAAAGACCGAAGCGATGCAGGATCGCGTCAGCATCAGCGGACGGGTCGTGTTCTGCGTGCTGTATACCCAGGGCGGCGGCGATCATGTCGGATCCATCGAGGCGACGGGGGAGTTCAGCCACATATGCGATCTGCTCGGCACGACGCCCCAGTCGGAGATGTTCGCTGCGGCGCAGGCCACCCGGGTGGAGGCGACCGTCGTCGGCGGACGGATGACCATGCGGACGGCGGTGCAGCTTTGTGTGCGCGCGATGAACACCGCCGCGCTGGAGGTGCTGGGCGCGGTGGAGGATGAGCAGGTCCAGCAGCGGACGGAGCGCATCAGCCTGATGCGCACGGCGGCACGCGGGCGCAATGATGTGCTGTTGCGGGAGGAATTCAGCCTTCCGGCGGAGATGCATATCAATGACACCCTCGGTGCGCGCGCCTCCGCGGTGTTCTTTGACACCGCCGGGGGACAGGGGCGCATCGGCCTGTCCGGCGAGGTGACCATCGAGGCGGTCCACACATCCGCCATGCCGGGCAAGCCGCTGGTGACGACCCGGCACACCCTGCCGGTGAGCCAGAGCGTGGAGATCAGCGGCGAAGCGGGCGACACGCTGGACGGGCGCATCACTGTGAAGGACGTGGCGGTGGCCAGCCAGGACATGGGCGATGGCGAACGCGTCCTGCGGGCGGAGGTGCTGCTGGGGATGGAAGCCTGGTCGGAAAGCACGGAGCAGGCGGAGGTGCTGACCGATGCCTACACCACATCGGGGGATGCGCTGCGCCTGGAGCGCACTGCCATGCGCCTGCACACGGGAGACCGGCGTGGGCATGCGGCGGAATCGCTGAAGACGACGCTGCTGCTGCCGGAAGGGGCGAAGCCTGTGCGGACGATGCTTGCGGCCTTCGCCACGCCGGTGATGGCGGCCTCGGCCAAACAGGGGAACCGTCTGGTGGCGGAAGGCACGCTGGATGTGACGCTGGTGTATGTGTCCGACGACGGCACCGTGCCTGTGTCCGCGAAGGCGGAGGTGCCATTCCGCATGGCCTTTGCCGTGAATGCCGAGCCGGAGGATATTATCCTCCTCACGGCGGAAAGCGTCGAGGGCGTGCCGGTCACCTCCGACCGGGTGGAAATGCGGTGCATCCTCCATGCACAGGCGGAGGGTATCCAGACGCAGGAATGCGCCCTGGTCACCCAGGCGGCGGCTGTTCCGGCTGACAAGACCACCGGGGACATCGTGCTGTACTTCACCCAGCCTGGCGAGAGCAGCTGGGACATCGCCAAGCGCTACCGCATTTCGGCGGAAGAGCTGCATGCGCTCAACCCGGACTTGGCGGAAGAGCCAAAACCGGGGCAGGGCGTGGTGGTCTGGCATCGGGAAAAGGCCTGAAAAAGGCGAATTTGGCAAAGAAATTCCTGAAATGCACAAAAAAGGCGCCTTTCCCCCTTGACGAAAGTTTCACAAGGGTATATACTGGTTAGCGTTGTGACTTTCACAAACAAATTTTGCAGAAAGGAGGCCGAATCAATGTCCATGAACATCTACGCAATGAATGCAAATGTCCAGATCATGATGACGGCTCCTTCTGCCTTTGCAGGTCCGAGGGTAGGATAACTACCTCCCGGGCGGGATCAGGCTGGATGCAAGGTCATGCCTTGCGCCGGCGGCCTGCCTGAAGCGGATCTGATATGCAGCACCGGCCGTCCATGTGGATGGTGCGGTGCTTTTTGTTTGCCCATGACGGGAAACAGGCGCCGCGACCGGCCATGCATACAAAGGTGGAAGAAGCACGACCCGACCGACCATGCTTCCACGATGGAGGGGAAAAGGAGATTCCCATGCAGCAAAAGAAAACCAAGCAAACGACGCTATCGGCCATGATGGCGCTCGTCGGCGAGAACTGGCCAAGCTATCTTGGCTCCCTGATCTCGACGGTGATGATCGTCATCATCGGCTTTATCACGCCGCTGGTGCTGGCGGAGACCATCGACAGTGTGCTGGGGACGGCGCCATCCACCCTGCCGGAGGTGATCCTGCGTCCCATCCGCGCCTGGGGCGGACGCGAGTTCCTGCGCGAGAACCTGTGGGTGCTGGGTCTGGCGATGATCCTGCTTTATGCGGTCAACGGCCTGTTCAGCTACCTCAAGGGGCGCCTGTCCGCCGTGGCGAGCGAGAATATCTCGCAGAGCCTGCGCGAACGCCTTTATGCCCACCTGCAGCGCCTGCCCTTTGCCTACCATGTCAAGGCGGAAACGGGAGACCTGATCCAGCGCTGCACATCCGACGTGGATACCATCCGCCGCTTCCTCTCCGTCCAGGTGATGGAGGTGGTCAATGCCATCCTGATGATCGTCATCGCGCTGACCATCCTGCTCCAGCGCAATGTGGAGATCACCCTGTATTCGATGATCCTTGTGCCGCCGCTGTTTATCTTCGCGACCTGGTTCTTCAAGATGGTGCATAAGTCCTTCAAGGAGGCGGATGAGTCCGAAGGCGCTATGTCCGCGGCCCTGCAGGAGAACCTCTCCGGCGTGCGCGTGGTGCGTGCCTTTGGCCAGCAGCAGCGCGAGGTGGAGAAATTCGACGACAAGAACGTGACGCTGCGTCAGCGCTGGCGGAAGCTGAACGTTCTCAGCGCCATCTATTGGAGCGGCGGCGATGTGCTGACCATGCTCCAGAACCTCATCACGCTCCTGATCTGCATCGTCTATGCCTGCCAGGGGAAGATCACCGTGGGCGAATTGATCGTCTTCACCAGCTACATCAGCATGCTGCTGTGGCCGGTGCGCTCCCTGGGGCGCACGCTGAGTGATGCGGGCAAATCCGCCGTGGCGATGGGGCGCGTGCAGGAGATCCTCCAGGCCGAGCCCGAACCGGATGAGCCGGATGCCATCACGCCCGACCTTCATGGCGATATCGTGTTCGACCATGTGTCCTTCGCCTATCCGGATGACGGTGTCCCCGTACTCAAGGATGTCTGCTGCACCATTCCTGCGGGCAGCACGGTGGCGGTGCTGGGCGGCACGGGCAGCGGAAAATCCACCATGATGTATCTGCTCCAGCGCCTGTATGAGCCGACCGGCGGCCGCATCACCATCGGCGGTGTGGACATCCGCAAGATCGACCGGGCGCATCTGCGGCGCCATGTGGGCCTCATCCTTCAGGAGCCCTTCCTCTATTCCAAGAGCATCTATGACAATGTGGGCATCATCGGCGGGTGCGATGAAAAGCGGATCCACCATGCGGCGGATGTGGCGCATGCCTCCGGCTTCATCGCAAAGGCGGACAAGGGCTGGGAAACGCTGGTGGGCGAGCGCGGCGTGACGCTTTCCGGCGGCCAGAAGCAGCGCATCGCCATCGCCCGCACGCTGCTCAAGGATAACGACATCCTCATCTTTGACGATTCCCTCTCTGCGGTGGATACCGAGACCGATGCGCAGATCCGCGCGGCCCTCAAGGGCGAAAAGACCGGCGTGACCACGCTGATCATCTCCCATCGCGTCACGACCCTGTCCCAGGCAGATCTCATCCTCGTCCTGGAGGAGGGTCGTATCACCCAGCAGGGCACGCATGCGGAGCTGTGCAGTCAGGACGGCCTGTACGCCCGCATCAATGCCATTCAGAATACCCTCGAAGAGGAGCTGAACGACGCCATCGCGGCGGAAAATGTCCAGCCGGCCTCCGATGCAAAGAAGGTGAAATAATGCAGTCCTTTCAGGAAGAAGATTATACCAAACGGATCGACCTGTCCCTGTGGAAGAAGATCATCCGCCTGGCCAAGCCGTATCATAAGAACCTGCTGCTGACGATGGTGTTCATGGGCATCTGTGCGCTGCTGGATGTGCTGATGCCCCGCATGACGGGCTATGCCATGGATACCTTCATCGCCGGCAACACCACCGAGGGGCTGGGCGGCTTTGCGGCGGTGTATCTGGTGCTGCTGGCCATCCAGTGCGCGGCCATCTTCGGTTTCCAGTATGAAAGCGGCCGGGTGGAAACAGGCACCTGCTATACCATCCGCCAGATGGGTTTTCGCAAGCTCCAGGAGCTGCCCTTTTCCTATTACGACCGCATGCCCGTGGGCTATCTCATGTCCCGCCTGACCAACGATACCCAGCGCCTGGGTGATACCATCGGCTGGTCCATCCTGGATCTGTGCTGGGGCGCGGTGTATCTGGTGGCCTGCACGGTGCAGATGCTGCTGCTCAACTGGCAACTGACGCTGGTGATCCTGCTCCTGCTGCCTCCTTTGGCGGTGATCTCCTGGAAATTCCAGAAGGGCATACTGCAAGCCTATCGCCAGGTGCGCAAGCGCAATTCCCAGATCACTGCAGGCTTCAATGAGGGCATCAACGGCGCGAAGACCACCAAGACCCTCGTGCGCGAGGAGCTGAACGTCCAGGAGTTCAACGCCGTTTCTGCGGACATGAAGAAGGCCTCCGTCCGCGCGGCGACGCTATCCTCGCTGTTCCTGCCCATCGTGGTGTCCATCGGCTCTCTGGGTACGGCCTGGGCGCTGTGGCAGGGCGGCACCGCCATCGTACATGGCGTGGAGGTCATGGGTGCGGTGATGACCATCGGCACCCTGCAGGTCTTTGTCAACTACACCGTGTCCTTCTTCCAGCCCGTGCGCGATATCGCCAGCATCTTTTCGGAAATGCAGTCCGCGCAGGCGGCGGCAGAGCGCGTGGTTTCCCTGCTGGAGACCGAGCCGGACATCGTGGATTCCCCCGAGGTGGAGGCGGTCTTCGGCGACAACTTCCACCCGAAGAAGGAGAACTGGCCTGCCCTCATCGGCGATATCGACTTTGAGGACGTGACCTTCCGCTATAAGGACGGCGAAAAGGTGCTGGAGCATTTCAACCTCCATGTGGAGCATGGTCAGACCATCGCGCTGGTGGGTGAAACGGGCTCCGGCAAGTCCACCATCGTCAACCTGATCTGCCGCTTCTATGAGCCGACCGGCGGCCGCATCCTCATCGACGGCGCGGATTACCGCACGCGCAGCCAGCTCTGGCTCCAGTCCAATCTGGGCTATGTGCTCCAGTCGCCCCATCTGTTCTCCGGCACGGTGGCGGACAATATCCGCTATGGCCGCCCGGACGCCACGATGGAGGAAGTGCAGCAGGCGGCGCGCATGGTGGGTGCGGAGGACTTCATCCTCGCGATGAAGGATGGCTTCGATGCGAAGGTGGGTGAGGGCGGCAACCGCCTGTCCACCGGCCAGAAGCAGCTGATCTCCTTCGCCCGTGCCATCCTGACCAACCCGGCCATCTTCGTGCTGGACGAGGCCACCTCCTCCGTTGATACGGAGACTGAGCAGATCATCCAGCATGCCATCCAGACCGTCCTCAGCGGTCGGACGAGCTTCATCATTGCCCACCGCCTGTCCACCATCCGCTCGGCGGATCGCATCCTGGTCATCCAAAACG
>CAZIUA010000090.1:0-9213 GCA_964542315.1 uncultured Faecalibacterium sp.
TCGTGCCGGTCACGTCCGTCTGGCCGATGACCTTCAGGTCGTAGAGGTACTTGCCACGGGCGTATTCCTGCTGATAGATTTTGCCGTCCTGATACACGGTGACGGACAGGGACTTCGACAGGGCGTTGACGACGGATGCGCCCACGCCATGCAGGCCGCCGGACACCTTATAGCCGCCGCCGCCGAACTTGCCGCCGGCATGCAGCACGGTCAGGCAGACCTCGACCGCAGGACGGCCCATTTTGGGGTGGATGCCCACCGGGAAGCCGCGGCCATCGTCCTTGACGGAGACGGAGCCATCCTTGTGCAGGGTGACGTCGATGCGCTTGCAGTATCCGGCCAGCGCCTCGTCTACGGAGTTATCCACGATTTCATACACCAGATGATGCAGGCCGCGCGCATCGGTGGAGCCGATATACATGCCGGGGCGCTTGCGGACGGCCTCGAGGCCCTCCAGCACCTGGATCTGCTCCTCGCCATATTCGCCAGTGGCCTGGGTGGCGTTATCAAGATCAGGGTTGAGTTCAAGTTCGTTTGCCATGATGCACCTCTGTCGGGAAAATAGGTAGGTCAGCCCCGGAAAATGGGGCGGAAAAAGCGGTTCTCAGGCCGGGAAAACGAGCGATGACGCTATTTAGCCCAGCATATTGATTATACCACAAAACGGGGGAAAAGAAAAGGCTTTTTCTACATTAATATATACGCGCGCGCGAGGGAAACCCGGGCGGATGGAAAAAAGCCCCTGCGCGGGGATGAATCTGCACCGCTGGAACGTTCTGTACAGTGGGAAAAGGACGCAGTGATTTCCCGTTGACCATGCCGGAAAAATACGCTATAATACCCCTAACGACATCCCGACACAAGAGCAGGAGGCCCGCCTATGCAGCAGAATCAACCCGCTGAACCCCGCAAGAACTGGCTCCGCCGCAAACCGGAGTCCACGCTGGACTGGATGCTGATCGTCTTCGCCGCCATCGCGTTTTATATGCTGCTGAACAAGGGCGGCGCGGTGCTGGGGGTGCTGGGCGGCATCGTGAATATCCTGACGCCCTTCGCCGGCGGCGTGGTGATCGCTTATGTCATCAATCCCATCGACATGTGGCTGTTGAAGACCGTCTTCCGCGGCAACCGCAAGCTGCACTGGCTCTCGATGCTCCTGGGCTATGTGGTGACGCTCCTGCTGGTGGGGGGATTGGCGTACCTCATCGTGACGCAGGTGCTGACCTCCATCATGACCTTCGCCAGCAATCTGGGTGGATACACCAAGAACCTCGAAGCGGCCCTGCTGGCGCTGACGGACCGCTGGCCAGATCTGCAGCCCTACCTGAATACGGTCATCGACTATGTGCAGGATTTCTCCATCATCGTGGGCGATCTGCTCAAGGTCGCGCTGAACTCCGTGCCGCAGATCATGGGCGCGTTCTCCGATGTGACGAGCACCTTCGTGGCGGTGTTCACCGCGGCGGCGTCCTCCATCTATCTGCTGATGACCAAGGATAAGCTCCTGCGCCATGCGCGCATCCTGACGCGCGCCTTCCTGCCGCGCAGCGTCGCCGAGACCACCCTGCGCATCTGCCATACCGCCAACCGCAACCTCAGCGGCTTCTTCACCGGCAAGATCATCGACTCGGCCATCATCGGCGTGCTGACCTATGTGTGCATGCTCATCTTCCGCATGTCCTATGCGCCGCTGATCTCCATCATCGTCGGCGTGACGAACATCATCCCGGTCTTCGGCCCGTTCATCGGCGCGGTGCCGGGCATCATCATCCTGCTCTTCCTCGATCCGGCGCAGGCGCTGGGCTTCGCAGTGCTGATCTTGGTCATCCAGCAGCTGGACGGCAATGTCATCGGCCCGAAGATCCTGGGCGATTCCATCGGCATCAGCGCGCTGTGGGTGCTGTTCTCCATCGTGGTCTGCGGTGACCTCTTCGGCCTGGTGGGTATGGTCATCGGCGTGCCGCTCTTTGCGACCATCATGGGCCTGGTGAAGGAGGCCGCCGAGTGGTGCCTGCGGTATCGCGGCATCGACAAGGAGGGGCGTCCGCTCACGGCGGATGGTACGCCCCAGCCTGCCCCCGAACCGGAACGCAAGCCTGCTCCCATGACGGAAAAGGTCCGCCAGACCATCACGAAGCAGCGGATGAAGCAGAAGCAGAACCGCCGCGCACGCAAATAAAGACACCAAAGCACTTCCTTTGTCATAGGCTGTCACGGGGATGTTATTTCCCCTGAGGCTGAAACAAGGAAGTGCTTTTTGCATGCAGAATCAACGTCATTCCAACTGGCCGGACGGCTTTGTGCCGGTGAACGGCAGCTGGGATCTCAATATGGATCGAACCACACCGCGCGCCTGCACGGCGAATGCGGCGCAGGCGCGCGCATGTCCTGCGGCGAATCAGGGCGTGGGGATGGTCGGTGCGGTGATGCAGACGCTGGAGGACACCTATGCGCCCGGCAAGGCGCTGCGGGCAGGGACGCTCTTTCCGGCGCTGAATATGCCCCTGAACGGCTATGACGTGCCTGCTGGCTCCGGCGGCGATGCGGCACAGGAAAGTGCCTTCGCCGCGTGGGAGATGCGACTTTTTCTCAACACCCATCCCAATGACCGCGAGGCGCTGAAGATGTTCCGCCGCCTTCGTCAGCAGGCCGGGGAGAGATCCTACGCGACGGCGTTCCTGCCGGAGGAAAACTGCGGCGGAACATGGGGCTGGGTCGATGCGCCCTGGCCGTGGGAGTACGCCCCGAATGGCGGCTGAACGTGCAGTGAAGGGGGAAAAGTGATATGTTCGCCTATGAAAAGAAGCTCCAGTATCCCGTGCGCATCGCCCGGACAGACCCGGCCATGGCTATGCGCATCATCAGCCAGTACGGCGGCCCGGATGGCGAATTGAGCGCCTCCCTGCGCTATCTGAGCCAGCGCTACACCATGCCCACCGGTGCGCTGAAGGGCCTCCTGACCGACATCGGGGTGGAAGAACTCGGCCACCTGGAGCTGGTGGGCGCGATGGTGCATCAGCTCACCCGCAACCTGACCCTCGAGGACATCACCAGGGTCGGTTTCGACACCTGGTTTGTGGATCACGGCGCGGCGCTCTATCCGGCCGCCGCCACCGGCATGCCCCATACGGCGTCCTTCCTGCAGTCCAAGGACGATGTGATCACCGACCTGCATGAGGATCTGGCGGCAGAACAGAAGGCGCGCACGACCTACGAGAATCTGCTTTTGCAGGCGGATGACCCGGATGTGATCGACGTGCTGCGCTATCTGCGCCAGCGCGAGATCGTGCATTATCAGCGCTTCGCCGAGGGGCTGGAAATGGTGAAGGCGCAGCTGGACGAGCGCAATTTCTACGCCTTCAACATGAATCTGCCCTTTGAGAAAACCTGCACGGAGGCATGATCGTCGGCAGGAACGCCAGGCGGCTGGCCATCCGGCCTGATCCCGTGCAAAGCCGGTGGACGAATGGCGCAGAACGTGCTATAATGAAGGCGCGACACGAAAAAGGCCGCGTCCGGTCGCGGCAGGGAGGCACTATGCAGCAGAAGCTGTCCGCCGGGGCGGAAACGTTCATCCGGGCGGTGACGGAATTCGTATTTGTGGAGCATCCGCCGGAGAAGGCAGACGTCATCCTCATCCCCGGTTCGCGGAAGATCGAGCATGCCGTGCGCGCGGCGGAATTATACCGCGCAGGGTACGCGCCGTGGGTGCTGCCGTCGGGGCGGTTCGCCGTGAGCTACGGGCGCTTCAAGGGCGTGCCGGACAAATACCGCGCGCAGTATCCCGATGAATACGAAACGGAGTGGGCGTTCCTGCGGGCGGTGCTGATGCGCCACGGCGTGCCGGACAGCGCCATCCTCCGGGAGGATCAGGCCACCTACACCTGGCAGAACGCGCAATTTTCGCGCGATGTGCTGGCGCAGCAGGCTATCCCGTGCCGGACGGCGATCCTGGCCTGTCAGGCCTTCCATGCGCGGCGTGCGCTGATGTATTATCAGGCGGCCATGCCCGAAACGCGCTTTGTGGTCTGCCCGGCGCAGACGCCCGGCTATGCCCGGTCAGACTGGTTCCTGACCGACAAGGGGCGCAAGCGCATCCTCGGCGAGGTGGAACGCCTGGGCAGCCAGGTCGGTGAAGTTTTTTCGATGATGCTGGAAGAAAAAAGCGGATCGGAACGTTAATATAGTATGCAGGGGAGGAGCATCCTCCGGAAAGCAGGGACACGATCATGCACGAAGGACATCGCCAGCGCCTGCGGGAAAGATTCCGCATGGAGGGGCTGGAGGAATTCGCACCCCATGAGGTGCTGGAGCTGCTGCTGTTCTACACCCGCGCGCGCGGGAATGTCAATCCGCTGGCGCATCAGCTGCTGGAGACCTTCGGCTCGCTCAAGGGCGTGCTGGAGGCGCCTGCGGAACAGCTGATGAGCGTGGACGGCGTGGGCGAGGAAACAGCCACCCTCCTGGCGATGATGGTGCCGCTCTTCCGCCGGTATGAGCAATGCTGCTGCGAGGAGACGACACGCTTCAACTACGTCCGGGATGTGCAGAATTACTGCCGCGCGCTGCTGGCGGGCGTCCGCAAGGAGCGGTTCTACGTCATCACCGTTTCGGCACAGATGAAGCTGCTGGGGCGGCGGATCGTCGCGCAGGGCGACCTGGCGCAGGTGGCGGCCTATCCGCGTCTGATCGTGGAGACGGCGCTGAACCACAACGCCTATGGTGTCATCCTGTGCCATAATCATCCCGGCGGCGAGGCGCGCCCGTCCGTGGGCGATGTGAAGGTCACCCGTGAGCTGGATGCCGTCCTGGCCAAGCTCGGCATCGGGCTGCTGGATCACATCATCGTCGCGGACGGCGCCACCTACAGCATGGTGCAGCAGGGGGATTATATCTGCACGGTGGATCATGCTGAACCCGCTCAGCCCCTGCGCGAAAGAGCTCCGGAAGAAGGAACCTGGGGCTGAAGGAGTGGGAATGATCAAAATGAAACACAAGAGCAAACTGTGGCGTAAATTGCTGAAGCTGGCCGGGCTGTGCGTCCTGCTGGGCATCGTCTTCTATCTGGGGGTGGTCGGGATGGTCGTGTATCGCCAGCAGCATCTGCCGGAGGTGGGGAAATACGATGCGATCATCGTCCTGGGGGCGCAGGTCAAGCCCGATGGGCAGCCGAGCCTTCAGCTGCAGTGGCGCCTGGATGCTGCCTACAAGGCCTGGCAGGAGCAGCCGTGCCTGATCGTGACCTGCGGCGCGCAGGGCGGCAATGAGCCGGCCCCTGAGGCCCATGTCATGCGCGATGAGCTCATCCGCCAGGGCGTGCCGGAGGAAGACATCCTCGTGGAGGATCAGAGCTTCAACACCCGGCAGAACATCAACCATGCCGTATCCCTGCTGGAAGGGAAGGACGTCCGGCGCGTCCTGATCGTCACCAGCGATTATCATCTCGCCCGTGCCATGGCCATCGCGGAGGACGCAGGCCTGGATGCCACCGGCGTTGGCTCTCCCGTGCTGAGCGGCCTTCGCCCGTGGGTGAAAAATCAGGGCCGCGAGGCGCTGGCCTGGATCAAATACTGGATGCAGAAATACCTGCATCTGCCATTGGAGTGAAAATACGAATGACTGCTGAAATGCTCTCTGCCCGCCTGATGGAATGCGGGATTCCCCATGATGCGGATCTGCCCGCGAAGCTGCTGCGGTATCACGAAATGCTGCTGGACTGGAACACGCGCATGGATCTGACCGCCGTGACTGACGAGGCGGAGATGATCGACAAGCACTATGTGGACAGCTTGAGCGCGCTGGCCGTGCCGGGACTGATCCCGCAAAAGGGGACGCTCATCGATGTCGGAACGGGTGCAGGCTTCCCCGGTCTGCCGCTGGCGCTGGCCTGCCCGGAGTTGCAGGTGACCCTCATGGATGCCCAGCAGAAGCGCCTGAACTTCCTCCAGGCGGTGGTGGATGACCTGGGCGTGCGCAATGTGACCCTCGTGCATGCCCGTGCGGAGGATGGCGCGCAGTTCCCCAACCACCGCGAGAAGTATGACATCGCCGTGGCGCGCGCTGTGGCGTCCTTGGCGGTCCTGTCGGAGTATCTGCTGCCCTATGTGAAGGTGGGGGGCAAGGCACTGTGCTGGAAAGGCCCTGCGCTGATGGAGGAGCTTCCCCAGGGGCGGAAGGCCGCGTTCCTCCTGGGCGGCAAGGTGGACGAGCCGATCACCGTCGCCTTCCCCGGGCGCGATTGGCAGCATATGCTCCTGCCCATCCGCAAAACGGCCAAAACCGCTCGACAGTATCCGCGAAAAGCCGGCACGCCCGGCAAGTCCCCCTTGGGCGGAAGCGATAAGAAGTGACAGCATCGCGCAGGAATGGCGCAAAAATCCCCCGTACACCGGACAGAAACGTGTCGAACGATTCTGCTTGCAGTGTGCGGGGGTTCGTTTTATAGTAGTGGTAGCTGCCATTCAAAGGAGAATTCTGCCATGCTGTACTTGAAACCACACGGGGGACCTGCTGCACAGGGGATGCACCTGCCGGAGGCGGCATACTATCTGGATGCGGCGGAAATGCTGATGCATCTGCGCGCACAGGGGCGTACCCTGGCGGAAATGGCGCAGTTCACCGGGATGACGGCGCAGCAGGCGGCGGACCGGCTGAGCCTGATGGGGCTGGATGAGGGGCTGCGGGGGTATCTGCGGCGGGAGAGCGTGCCGGAAAAGTCCGCCATGGCGCTGCTGAAGTTGCCGGATGCCCTGACGCGCAGGCGTGTGGCCGCGAAGATCGTCCGGGAGCGGCTGTGCGTTCGCGATGCGGTGCTGCTGGTCGGTGCGGCTGGACGCCGCTGCGCCGCCATGCGCGAAGAAAAGCGCCGCAGCCGGCGCGTGATCACGCTTATCCGGGATGTGCGGCCGTATCACAACGCGTTGCGGGACATCGCCGGACAAATGCAGAAGGCCGGCTGGCAGGCGGACTACAGCGAGCGGCGCATCGGCGGACGGATGGAGCTGGTCATCGCGTATCCCTGCCGCAGACGCCGCACGGAGCGCTATCAGTCCATGTAGACCCGCAGCGTCTTTTCGATCCAGTACAGGTAGGTCGGACCGGGTGTTTCAAGGGCCTTCATCCGGCGGTACATCGGCAGACCGTCCGCCACATCGTGCCACAGGTCGGTGAAGACCGTGTCGTAGCCCTCATGGGGCATGGTCTGCGCGGCGTAGTCAAAGGCATCCGCCTGAATGATGTGCAGGGCATCCCGGCGCGGGAAAAAGGGGAGGATCAACCGTGTGAACAGGTCGATCACCGCCGGATTCTTCTCCACCACCGTGACGCTGGTGACATCCTCTTTCAGCAGGCAGTGGAAGGCATAATAGCCCAGCCCCAGCCCGTAGGTCAGCACCTTGCCGCGGCTCTGCCGGATCGCAGGCTGGATGGTGTTGATCTCGTTCGGGGTGACAGTCATCCACACGCGCTCGTCCTCGCGGATGGCCGGGAAGGTGAAGCACCGGTCGAACCAGCCCAGCTGGGGCAGCACGCGGCCCTGCGCATCCACCTCGAAATCGTCCGCGACGAAAAGCTCCATGGGCTCGATGGTCTCGTACACCAGGTCGATGCGGCCGTATTTCCCGGCATCGGGGCGGACGGTCTGGAAATAGGCATCCGCCTCGTAGCGAGAGGCGTCATGGCGGCGGATCATCCGCGGAAAGTAGCCGCGATAGAGCCGTGCGTCCTCCGCACTGGCGGTGTCCAGGCCGCAATGCGCAGCCAAAAGAGCCAGATAGCTCTCCTCGGCGGAAAGGCCGCACTCGGCGCACAGCCCTTCGACGTCCGCCGTGCGGATGGCGCAGGGCGTGAAGGTCAGGTATTCGCTGATGAGCGTCAGCAGGCGCTCGTTATCCTCATGAAGCATGAAAAAGCCACCTCAAAGCCAGAATCAGCCCCATTTTACCATGATACGCGCGATTTTTCAACGAAAAAGCCGGTTGCAACCGCCGGTTGACAGATTTCCAGCCGGAATTGGTGGCGTGCAACCGCGCTTTGTGCTATGATGCAGATACGTCGAGAGGCGAAAACGGCACCGGTGAAGGTGCATACGAGGTGGTAAATATGATCCTGGCCGAAAAGATCATCGACATGCGGAAGAAAAACGGCTGGTCCCAGGAGGAACTGGCGGAACAGCTGGGCGTGAGCAGGCAGGCGGTGAGCAAGTGGGAGAGTGCGTCCTCCATTCCTGATCTGGAGCGCATCATCGCCATGAGCCGTCTGTTCGGCGTGAGCACGGATTATCTGCTCAAGGACGAACTGGCAAGCGAAACGCCCGTTCCCGTGGAGGCCCCGGTGAACAGCCTTCGTCAGGTGTCCATGGAGGACGCCAATGCTTATCTGACCCTCGTGCAGGAAAACGCAAAGCCCCTCGCGCTGGCCGTGGCGGCCTGCATCCTCTCGCCGATCCCGCTGCTTTTGCTCAGCGGCCTGGGTGATATGAACCGCATCAACCCGCAGGTGGGGGTGCTGGCCGGTGTGGTCTTCCTGCTGGTGGCGGTGGCCTTGGCGGTGACGGTGTTCATCCGCTGGGGCATGAAGGCGGAACGCTATGAATACCTCGAAAAGGAGCCCATCGAGACGGCCTATGGTGTGTCGGGCATGGTCAGGGAGCGTCAGCGCGCGCACCGCACGGCCTTCGTCCGCCATATCGTGACCGGCGTCGCCCTGTGCGTTTTGTCCCCGGTGCCGCTGCTGTGTGTGTCCATGGTGACGGAGATCGCGATCTTCCTGATCGCGGCGGTCTGCATGCTGCTGGCGCTGGTGGCCATCGCGGTGTACCTCTTCGTCAGCGCGAGCATGCTGGAAGGCAGTTATCAGCGCCTGCTGGAGGAAGGCGACTACAGCCGTGTGCGCAAGGCGCGGAACAAGTCCCCCTGGCCGGCGCTCTATTGGTGCGTTGCGGTGGCGATCTACCTCGGCTGGAGCTTCCTCACGGATGATTGGCACCGCACCTGGATCGTCTGGCCGGTGGCGGGGGTGCTCTTCGGCGGCCTCGCGGCGATCCTGGATGCGCGCAAACAGGGCTGAATCAGCCGGAAAAAACACAAATTCAAAAAAATTGCAAAAAAAATTCGAAAAGGTGTTTCAATTCACCGAAAATGTGTTATCATCATATCAGGCGAAAGCCGGCATGAAATTTGAAACATTTTTTTAGGAGGTATTCCAATATGAAGT
>CAZIUA010000091.1:0-9159 GCA_964542315.1 uncultured Faecalibacterium sp.
GCGATGCTCGTAGTAGAACTTGTTGTACGCCTGGGCGATGTCGGTCACCGCGCGGGTGATCATGGACGGCTCGTACTTGTCGGCGGCGTCCTTCACCACATCGGGGAAGCGGGACAGCAGGCGCAGCAGGTGTTGAGCCTCGTCATCGGTCAGGCCGCTGTAATCCACCTCGGGCAGCTCGGCTTCCGCCGCCTTGCGCAGCACGGAGCAGCAGCGCGCATGGGTGTACTGCACATAGGGGCCGGTCTCGCCGTCGAAGTTGAGGGCGCGCTCAAAGGAGAAGTCGATATCCTTGATGCGGCCGTTGCTCAGGTCGGAGTAGATGACCGCGCCGATGCCCACCTGACGGGCGACGTCCTCCTTGTTGGGGAGGTTGGGGGATTTCTCGTTGATGATGTCCAGCGCCTTCTGCACGGCCTGCTTCAGCACATCCTCCAGGTAGACCACACGGCCCTTGCGGGTGGAGAAGGCCTGACCCTCGAAGGAGATCATGCCGAAGGACACATGCACGCAGTCCTTCGCCCAGGGCTTTTCCATCTTCTCCAGCACGCGGAAGAGCTGGCGGAAGTGCAGATCCTGCTGATAGGCCACGACATACAGGCACTTATCGAAATGATAGGTGTTCTGGCGATACACCGCGGCGGCCAGGTCGCGGGTGGCATAGAGGGTCGCGCCGTCGGAACGCAGGATGATGCACGGGGGCATGTTGTCCTCACTCAGGTCGACCACGGAGGCACCCTCGGAGAGGGTCAGCAGGCCCTTCTCGCGCAGCTCGTCGATGACCACATCCATCTTGTCGTTATAGAAGGCTTCGCCGGCGTAGGAATCGAAGGACACGCCCAGCATGTCATACACGCGGGAGGCATCCTTGAGGGTGATGTCCTTGAACCAGCTCCAGATGGCGATGGCTTCCTCGTCCTTGTCCTCGATCTTCTTGAACCAGGCACGGCCCTGATCGTCCAGGGACGGATCCTTTTCTGCTTCCTCATGGAACTTGACATACAGGCGCATCAGCTCCTGCACGCCGTCGCGCTCCACATCTTCCTTCGTGCCCCAGGTCTTGTAGGCATAGATCATCTTGCCGAACTGAGTGCCCCAGTCGCCCAGGTGGTTGATGCCAACGGTCTTGTAGCCCAGGAAATCGTGGATGCGCTTGAGGGAGTGGCCGATCATCGTCGTGGACAGATGGCCCACGCCAAAGCGCTTGGCGATGTTGATGGAGGAATAGTCCAGGCAGACGGTCTTGCCGTTGCCCATGTCGGAGGAACCGAAGCGTTCGCCCTGCTCCAGCACGGCCTCCAGCGTCTCCTTGGCGAAGTTGACGCGGTTGAGGAAGAAATTCATGTAGCCGTTGACGGGCTCCACGCGGGCGACGTCGGGGTGATCCCAGGCCTCACACAGGGCCGCGGCGATCTTGGGGGGCGCCATGCGCAGCGCCTTGGCCAGGCGGAACACGGGGAAGGCGTAGTCGCCCATCTCCCGATCCGGCGGAACAGCCAGCAGGCCGCGGATCTCCTCCGCCGTGGGAAGGCCCTCAGCCTCCGGCCAGGTGGACGTCAGGCATTCGGCGGTCAGCGTAGCAATGCGGGTCATCATATCCATGTAAAAACCGCTCCTTTGCGATCGATCTGCATATTGTCAGGGATATACCTACTTATCATACCACAGTTCGGCGATGGTTGCAACGGAAAAAAGCAAGATTGTATCTCCTTCGTTCCGCGGTGGACAAGAGGCTGTCATCCATGGTATAATGAGGGCAGAAAAGAGGTTGACTGCCATGAAACACTACGCGCTGCTGGGTGAAAAGCTGGGACACAGCATTTCGCGCCCCATCCACGAGGCCATCTTCCGTGAGATGGGCATCGATGCGGATTACCGGCTGATCGAGATCCCGCGGAACTGCTTTGCCGATGAGGCGGAGATGCTCCTGCACGGGCTGGATGGCTTCAATGTGACCATCCCCTATAAGCAGGAGATCATGCCCCTGCTGACGCAGATCGACCCATTGGCGGAACAGATCGGCGCGGTGAACACCGTGCAGTGCGCGGAACGGCGCGGCTTCAACACCGATGCGGCAGGCTTCATGGGGATGCTGCGCCATGCGGGTCTTCATCCGGAAAAATCGGCGCATAGCTATGTCCTTGGTTCCGGCGCAACGTCGAAGACCGTCCGCGCGTGCCTGAAACAGATGGGCGCAAAGCAGGTCACGGTGGTCAGCCGCCATCCCAGTGCGGAAGACGAGATCTCCTATGCGGATTTCTATGTGCAGTTTCCCCAGACCGGCGGACTGATCGCCAATGCCTCCAGCGCAGGCATGTGGCCGCGCCACAGTGAGGATGACATCTGCGCCATTCATCCCTCCCGCGTGGATGAGATGATGCGCTATGCCCATGGCGTGGCGGATGTGGTGTACAATCCGCCGCATACCTTCCTGACGCAGGCGGCGGAGCGTGCCGGGCTGCCCTGGTGTACGGGGCTGTATATGCTGGTGGAGCAGGCAGTCCGCGCGGAGGAGATCTGGCAGGGCTGCGAAATGCCCGCCGGCCTGACGGAACAGGTCATGAACATCATCAAGAAGGAAGTGCAGTTATGAAGAAGCTCCTGATCCTCAATGGGCCGAACATCAACCTGACGGGTCTGCGAGAGAAGGCCGTCTATGGCGCGAAGACCTATGACGACCTGATTGCCCTGTGCCAGCAGGAGGCGGAAAAGTTAGGCGTGGAGCTGCGCTGCATCCAGTCCAACCATGAGGGCGCGCTCATCGACGCGCTCCAGCAGGCGTATTTCGATGGTTTCGACGGCGCGGTGTTCAATCCGGGCGGATACACCCATACCTCGGTGGCGCTGCATGATGCCATTGCGTCCGTCCCCATGCCGGTGATCGAGTGCCACATGTCCAATGTGCATGCGCGGGAAGAATTCCGGCATAAGTCCGTGAC
This sequence comes from uncultured Faecalibacterium sp., assembly GCA_964542315.1. GTDB lineage: Bacteria > Bacillota > Clostridia > Christensenellales > Aristaeellaceae > UBA11524. Next base: position 2,940 of record CAZIUA010000091.1, read on the forward strand.
GGCCTCGGCCTGCCGGGGACAGATCGTCGGATTCGGGTTCTATGGGTATGTGATGGGCATGCGCGCGCTGGTCGAAGCGTAAGAACAGCATCACAAATGGCTCCGGAGAGATGTACTCCGGAGCCTCAGGGGGAAGCCAGGGATCGCGCCATGTGGAAGCTGTATGGCTGTTCCACCATCTCAATCGCCCAAAACAGGGGACGAAGTCCCCCCCTGACGCTTGGCCATGCGGCGCCAGCTGACAAAACCGTAGAGGTCGTTGGCGAAGAACATCACGAAGCAGGCCACCATCGATACGCTGGAGATGTCCGTCAGCGACGCGATCACCCACAGGACGATCAGCACGATGTCGTTCGCCGCATACCCCAGGGCGTAGTAGGGGCTGCGCATGGCGGTGAGTGACGCCGCGAGAAAGCTGGTGGTGATGGAGATCGTACTGACCGCCAGTGCGGCGTTCCCCAGTGCACGCAGGATGAAGAAGAAGATCACCGTCACCAGGGCGGCCAGCAGGCACAGGATCACCCAATGCTGCTTCGTCATGCGGCGGACAGCGACCTCAGCGGTGTCCTTGAAGGGATGACGCAGCCAGGTGATCAGCGATACGACCGCCATGGGCGCGCTCATGCCCAGATAGGTGATGACCTCGCCGTAATAGCGAAAGCTCCACGAGATCACGCCGTAGAACACGGCGAAGACGATGGTCAGCACCTGCCCCAGCACATGGCCCTTGGCGATGAAGATCAGCGCCGTCACCCCGATGAGGGATGCGGCCAGGCTCAGATAGTCCCCGGACTGGAAGATCAGCGCGGTGCCGATGATCACGACGATGCTGGTCAGCCACAGACCCAGCTCGAAACGGGTCAGCGAAATGCGGAAGCGTTCTTTCATCATTTGATTCCTCCTGTTGCGGAGCCGATCCACAAAAAAAGCATTCCCGTACACACCTTCTAAGACCTGACGGTGTGCATGGAGAATGCTTTTTTGCATCCTGCCGCATCCCGGTGGACACGGCGGCTCCTGTTTGATTCGCGAGTATCATACCATACCGGCAGATAAAATGCAAGGGGGAAATGCGGCGGAATTACAGCGCCTCGCATTCCTCCAGCCACAGGGCGGCCTGCGCGTCGGAAGGCATGCGCCAGTCGCCGCGCGGGGAGAGCGCGATGGAGCCGACCTTCACGCCATCGGGCATGCAGTTGCGCTTGAACTGCTGGTTGAAGAAGCGGCGGTAGAAATTCTTGAGCCACTTGAGGATGGTCTCGCGGTCGAAGTCCTCCTGGAAGGCGATGCAGCACAGCTCATACACCTTCCGGGGCGCATAGCCGAAGCGGATGGCATAGTAGAGGAAGAAGTCGTGCAGGGCATAGGGGCCGACCAGATCCTCGGTCTGCTGGGCGATGTTGCCCTTCTCGTCCGGCGGGAGCAATTCGGGGCTGATGGGCGTGTCGAGGATGCTCAGCAGGCAGGCACGGCTGTCGGCAAATTCCGCACGATCCGCCGCGGTCTGAATGACCCAGCGCACCAGCGTCTTGGGGACGCCGCTGTTCACGCCGTACATGCTCATGTGGTCTGCGTTATAGGTACACCAGCCCAGGGCGATCTCGCTCAGGTCGCCCGTGCCCAGGACGATCGCGCCGATCTTGTTCGCCACGTCCATGAGCACCTGCGTGCGCTCGCGCGCCTGGCAGTTCTCATAGGTGACGCTATGATCGCTCTCGGCGTGGCCGATATCCGCAAAGTGCTGCCGGACGGCGTTGTGGATGGGGATCTCCCGCTGGGAGACGCCCAGCGTGTGCATCAGCTCCAGCGCATTGCGGTAGGTGCGGTCCGTCGTGCCGAAGCAGGGCATGGTGATGCCCAGGATATTCGTGCGGGGCAGGTGGAGCATGTCCGCCGCCTTGCAGGCCGCCAGCAGGGCCAGGGTGGAATCCAGACCGCCCGAAACGCCCACCACCACTTTGCCGCCCGTCACGGACAGCCTGCGTGCCAGCGCCGTGGCCTGCATATCCAGCAGCTGCGTGCAGCGCTCCTGACGGCTGGCCTTGTCCGCCGGGATGAAGGGCTGCTTGCTCACGCGGTAATCGGGGGCGATGTCCTCCGGCAGGAGGAAATGTTCATCCACCAGCGCGGTCATGGGCTCGGCCTGCGTCAGGCGTGCCATATGGGCCGCGCAGTCGCCGAAGCTGGACTGCTTCAGGCGGTCGATGCGGATGCGCTCCAGGTCGATATCCGCCGTGACGAGGTAATCATCGGCCAGGTAGCCGTCGTTCTCCCGCAGGGCAGAGCCGCAGGAGGCGATCATGCTGTGGCCGGAGAACACCAGGTCGGAGGAGGACTCGCCCATGCCGGCGGACACATACACATAGCCGCACTGGCAGCGGGCGCTCTGCTGTGCGATGAGCTGACGGCGGTATTCCCGCTTGCTCAGCAGCTCGTTGGAGGCGCTCAGGTTCACGATGACCTCCGCGTCGTGGAGGGACAGGAGCGTGCTGGGCGGCAGGGGCGACCAGAGATCCTCGCAAAGCTCCACGCCGAATTTTACCCCGTCAGCCGATTCAAACACGACCGGGTTTTCCGCGCAGAAGACCTCCGCATGGCCGGGGAGGTCGATCTCGTGCAGCTCGCCGTTGAGGGCGGTGCCGGACTGGAACCAGCGCTTTTCATAGAATTCGCCGGTGTTGGGCAGATAAGTTTTGGGGACGAAGCCGACGATCTCTCCCCGATGAAGGACAACGGCACAGTTATACAGGCCGCCCTTGATCTCCACCGGCGCACCGACCACCGCCGTCACGCCCTGGGGCATTTCGTTGGCCAGGCGGACGAGCGCGGAACGCACCGCATCCAGCAGCGGCCGCTGGAAAAACAGGTCGCCGCAGGTATAGCCCGTCAGGCTCAATTCCGGAAAGACCACCAGGGAGGCATGCTTCGCGGCGGCCGCATGGAGCATCGCCAGGTGCGCCTCGACATTCTTGTTCACATTGGCCAAGGACAGGTGGGGAACAGCCGCCCCCACACGCAGGATCCCTTGCATGTTTTTCACCTCATTCAGGCCGATGGCCTTATTTGAAGCCCAGATCAATCAGCTCGACGCGGGGCTTGCCGCCTTCAATCTCCAGCAGCGCGCAGCGATCGTCCTTCACCGCGCCGGGATTGACGAGCCAGGGCGTGGTGTATTCCACATTGGGGCAGTGGGTGTGACCGTAGAGCGCGATGTCCGCGCCCTCGGCATGGGCGGCCTCCCGCAGGGCGTACAGGCCGGATTTGACCCGGTGGATGTGGCCGTGGGTGGCGTACACCTTCAATCCGCCCAGGGGGATGAGGATGCGGTCGGGGTGATCGGCGGTGAAATCGCAGTTGCCGCGGACGGAGAAGAAGGCCGCCTGCGGGTCGCGGCGGAGGATGAAGTTTTCCGCGCCTTCAAAGGTGCGGACGCCGTCCCCCAGGCAGAGATAGGTGCCGATGGGGCCGACCTGCTTCCAGACCTCCTCCAGCAGCCAGCGGAGATTCGTATCTTCCCCGTGGATGTCCGACAGGATCAGCGCGCGCGTCATGCGTTGAGCTCCTTCATCATGGCGAGCATCTTCTCGCAGGCCTTGGCGCGGTGGCTGATGGCGTTCTTCTCCTCCTCCGTGATCTCGGCGAAGGTCTTGTTCAGCGGCTCATAGAGGAACAGCGGGTCATAGCCGAAGCCGCCCTCGCCGCGCTCTGCCTCCAGCAGCTTGCCGGGGCAGGAGCCTTCCGCGATGCGGGTGGGCTGACCGGGGATCGCCAGGGCGATGGCGCAGCGGAAGGCGCATTCCCGGCGGGTCTTGCCCTTCATGCGGCGCAGCAGCAGGGCGTTGTTGTCCTTGTCGCCCTCGCCCTCGCCGTTCATGGCTGCATAGCGCGCGGAATACACGCCGGGCTCATCGTCCAGCACGTCCACGGCCAGGCCGCTGTCATCGGCGATGGTGGGCAGGCCGGTGGCCTCGCAGACGGCTTCCGCCTTGATGGCCGCATTGCCCGCGAAGGTCGTGGCGTTCTCGTCGATGGAGGCATTGAAGCCCGCCGCGTACATGCTCACCACGGTGTAGTATTCCCCGAAGATATGCTGCAGCTCCTTGAGCTTATGGGCATTGCCCGTGGCGGCCACCAGCAGGGGCTTGGGATGCAGATGGCGCGCCGCATCGCCCAGCGCATCGGTCTGGGCCTGCATCAGCTGCCCGATGCCCTGCTTGCCGTATTCAAGCAGGCTGTTCAGCTCATCCGCGGTGAAGGCGCGGCCCTCGCCGGTGCCCTGCAGCTCGATGAATTCGCCGTTTTCGTTCATGACCAGGTTCATGTCCACCTGGGCGGTGCTGTCCTCCGCATAGCACAGATCGCAGCAGGGGACGTCATTCACCACGCCCACGGAAACCGCCGCCACCTGATGGATCAGCGGGCTTTGCAGCAGCTTGCCCTCGCTGATGAGCTTGTCGATGGCCAGCGTCAGGGCGACCATGGCGCCGGTGATGGAGGCAGTGCGCGTGCCGCCGTCGGCCTCCAGCACATCGCAGTCCAGCGTGATGGTGCGCTCACCCAGCTTGCTCAGGTCGATGGCCTGACGCAGGCTGCGGCCGATCAGCCGCTGGATCTCCACACTGCGGCCGTCCTTCTTGATGCCGTCGCGCTTCTTGCGCTGGCCGGTGGATGCAGGCATCATCGCATATTCCGCCGTGAGCCAGCCCTGCCCCTTCCCGCGCAGGAAGGGAGGAACGCCTTCCTCCACGGAGGCGGTGCAGATCACACGGGTATCGCCCGTGGCGATCAGGCAGGAGCCTGCTGCCGTGCGGACAAAACCGGGAATAATGGAAACGGGACGCGCCTGAGCAGGCTGTCGGCCGTCAATACGCATAATGGCTTCCTCCTTCAACGCAGCATTTGCCGCGAATCAAATCCCAATTTTGAATGATTCTTCATAAAACCCCTGTTTTCCTGCCGTCCGGACCGAATTCGCCCCCAAAACCTTCCGCGAACACTGGAAATTCCGCGCAGGATGTGCTATCATATTGTCCGGGCGCCTTCGGCATGCATGGAAGGCGCGCGATCGGGGAAGCCTCCTGTACAGGGGCGCGAAAACCCCACCTGAAAGGATCATGCAGGGATGGCGGATGGCCATCCGGAGAAAGGTATGTGCGTGTGAGCAGTTTTCGCCAAAGGTATCTGACAAATATATGGAATGTCCCCAATGTGCTGACGATGATCCGCCTGGCGCTGATCCCGGTGTTTGTGGTGTGCCACGCCGCCGGACGGGAAAAGCTGGCGCTGCTGGTGTTCTGCGTCGCGTCCCTGACGGACTGGCTGGATGGGCGGATCGCCCGCAAGTATCACCTCATCACGGATTTCGGCAAGTTGATGGATCCCCTGGCCGACAAGCTCATGGTCTGTACGGCGCTGATCATGCAGGGGCTCAATGGCACCTTCCCGGTGGCGGCGATCCTCATCGTTATCGTCAAGGAGCTGGTGATGATCTACGGCTCGTCCTACCTGCTGGCCCATGATGTGGTGGTGTACGCCAACCTCTGGGGCAAGCTGGCGCAGTGCAGCTTCATCCTGGCGCTGGTGCTGTCCTTCTGGCATGCGGATTTCACCGGCATGCGCTTCCCCATTGACCGGGTGTGCCTGTGGATCGCCGTGGTGCTGGCGGGCGTCGCGCTGGTGGACTACACCCGCATGGCGCTGGACAAGCTGAGGGAGATCCGGGAACGCAAAAATGCATAAGAAAAGGGAGCTCGCAAAGGCGGGCTCCCTTCTGCATGTCAAAAAAGCAGCTGTTTGCAACCGCAGCTTTCCACCTCATCCGGCCTTACGGCCACCTTCCCCTCAAGGGGAAGGCTCGTGCGCGGGGGACGTTGTCCCGGTTATTAAAACGGCGCGAGCGGAACGCACACTTTTCGTGTGGACTGCCCTGGCTTCCTCTCGAGAGGAAGCTGCAGACTGTCGAAAAATAAGTCGTTTGCGTCAGTAACTCGCCGTCGGCAGACTGAAAATCAAAAATCGGTGACATGTGCGGCGATTTTCGTGCGGTTTTGCTTGCAAAACGCTTCCTTACACGGAGAAACGGCCGTCAGGGCTGCTTGCAGTCCTGACAGTGACGGAGTGCAAAACTCAAGAAAGTGGCGAAAGCCACTTTCTTGACACACAGAGGCTTCCCCTCGAGGGGAAGCTGTCCCGAAGGGACTGATGAGGTGGACACTACGGA
>CAZIUA010000092.1:0-8800 GCA_964542315.1 uncultured Faecalibacterium sp.
GCCAGGCGGATGCTCGTCATGCCTGCTTCCTCCCGGGGAAGAGGGCGATGCGGCGTTCCGCACGCGCATAGGGCACCAGCGCGACAGTCTGCATCTCTCCCGTCGTTTCGGGCAGCACGGGGACATCCGCAGGCTGGCCATCGCGCATTTTCCATTCTTTCACCGTGTCGAGGGTCGCCATGACGCGGCCATCCGCTATTTCAGCGGACACGAGGGCCTTGCGCCAGTCATCCCCCTGCCCGTCCAGCGCCATCACGACCGGGCCGCGCAGCACATACCGCCCCTGATGATGGCCTTCCACCACCTGGAGCGCCTGCCCGAAGGTCAGGTCGATCACCGCGCCGTCCTGCCAGTCGCGATCGAGCTTCAGGGCCGCATCAGCAGCCGTTTCGCTGCACGCTTCGCCATTGACGGCCACCTGGAAGTCAATGCTCCAGGCCGGCACGCGGAAAGTCAGCGCGGCCTTCGTCTGCTGCTTGCAATGCACAGTGACCTGCGCGCCCTTGGCGGTGCACTTGACCGTCAGGACGAGCAGCCCCTCCCCCACGGGGACGGCATAGCGTCCGGGCAGGTACAGGTTGAGCATCGCGCCATCCGCACAGGCGGACACCGCGCTGGAAGCCAGCGCCGCATAGCCGCGGGTCAGGCGGTTCAGCGCGCGATCCTCATGATCGTCCGCCACGATAAAGCAATCCGCCTCATTGGCTGCCGTCAAAGCGTTCACCTGCTGGAACATGGTCAGGTCCTCGCCCACCAGGCAGGCCGGCAGCGCGTTGTAGGCCATGCGCTCCAGCGCGTCCCACGCCCACGCGGCATGATCGGCCTTCGCCGCCGCGCAGAGAGCCTCCGTCCAGGCGCCCAGTGCCGCCGTGGACACCGCCTCCGCAGGGGAAGTGCCTTCCAGCAGCTCATCGGAGGTCAGGCCGCCGCAGATTGCACCATGATAGCGGCTGAGGCGTTCCCAGCCGTTGCGCGCCGCATTCAGCTCCGTCGCAGAGCCGGAACGCCAGCCCTTGGCCATGGCACCGCGCGCGCCGTCCGCCAGCTTTTCAGCATGGTTCGTGCGCATCAGCTGAGGATAGTAATCCTCGCGGGTGGTGCTGCGGTCCAGGCCGTCGGTCAGCTCCTGATAGGTGACCGTGCGGCTGGTGGGACGCTGGCTGCTGACGGTATTCAGCACGCCCGCCCAGTTCAGCGTGGACTCGGAGATGCGTTCGCACAGGGTGAGCACGGCGGTCTTGCCGGTCACGCGGTAGAAATTCTCCAGCAGCTCCAGCAGATCAGCGGGATCCTCCCAGATGGCGGTATCCGCCGCGATGCTCTCCAGGTGCTGCGCCGCGTACGCGAACCAGCGGCTCATGCACTCCAGCAGCGCCTTGTCCGGGGCGTATTCATACAGCGCCCAGGCCGCACGCAGCAGCTGCACGCTCTCGCTGAGGGGCATGGCGAAGGCGCCGTCCGCCTTCTGCGTATCCAGCAGCGCGCGGATCTTCGCCACCACGGGCTCCTCATCGGGCTTGGCGGTCACGATGCACGCCAGGCGGAAGGTGCCTTCCAGGGCGGACACAGCGTTGTTTCCGGCGGTCAGGGCATAGAGCTTGCGCAGCGCGGCGCTCTCCATGCGCACAAGACCGGCAGGAAGGGCCTGACTGTTCATGGCCGTCAGGGGCGCCTTGTCAAAAATCGGCTTCAGGGGCATTTCAGTATCCTCCAAACATTCAGCGTTGGTACGCACAGTAAACCAGCATTTATTATAGCGCATTTCGCTGAAAACTGCAATGATAACATCTGTAAAATATGCACCACGTCAAAAGGCGGAGCATTTTCCTGCCCCGCCCTGCCAGCGCATCCCTTATTCCACGATATTCAGGCTGATGCGGTCCTCCGGGATCTCCCGCTCTTCATAGGGCGTATCCATTTCGCCCACCGCCAGCGCGCACGCAGGCGTGAAGCCCTCCGGGATGCCCAGCTTCTTCGTCAGGTCCGCATTGCCGGACAGCGCGATGGTGCAGCCCCAGATGTGGCATGCACCCACGCCTGCATCCACCGCGGCCAGTGCCATATCATGGGCGATGATCGCCGCATTGGAATAGCCCACATTGTCCGCCGCAGCGGTGGACACGATGATCAGCTCCGGCGCGTTGTAGAGGAATTTGCGGCGCTCGCCCTGGAAGAGGACGGCGGCGTTCTCCTCGATCGCATCGAGCATTTCGGGATCCTTCACCACGGTCAGGTGGACGGAATCATAGCGTCCCCGCCCGACAGGGGATGCATTCGCGGCATGGATGAGCTGTGCGCGCACTTCCTGCGGAATGGGCTTGCCGTTGAATTGGCGGATGGACTTGCGGACATTGAACACCTTGGTCAGTTCCATGATGATACCCTCCTCATTTTTGTTTCTTTTCCAGCTGAGAGACCGCCCAGGATGCATGCTCCGCCACCACGGGCGACGGATGGGCGCACAGCCGCTCCAGCGCAGGCAGCAGCGCGGCGTCTCCGCTGCATCCGGCCAGCAGGCAGCTCTGTCCCAGGACGCGGTTCGGGATGGTCAGGTTCACGCCAATCAGCGGACGCAGCGCCAGCGCATTTTCCCTGGGCGACATCAGGAACGGTGCAAGCGGCAGACCCGGCTTCTTCGCAGCGGTAGGCGGCGCATTATGCGGACATGCGCGCTGGCACACATCGCAGCCGATGAGCATCGTCCCCATCTTCGCGCGCAGTTCCTCCGGCACGGGCTTGCCGCTCATCTGCCAGTTGCGCAGGCAGCGTTCCCGGTGAAACACGCCGCCCTCCAGCGCACCGGTCGGGCAGGCCGCCTCGCAGCGGCGGCAATCACCGCAGTGCAGCGGCTGATCCTCCGCCAGCAGGTGATGCGTCGGCTCGATGCGTTTTGTCAGCGCCAGCGTCTGCACATGGAAGCGGCTCCCTGTGCCGCGCAGGTAGGACAGCGTGTTCCGCCCCTGGGAGAGCTCCGGCAGGCGCGCGAAAATGGGCTTCAGGCGGATGTCATCCCGCAGGGCGACGCCTTCCTCGGCGTGACGTTTGGCAATGTCCGCCGCAGCCTCATAGGCCTGCTGGGACGCATAATAATACGGATGGATCCACGCGCCCGTTCCGGACGCTTCCTCCGCCTGATAAATGCGGAACGCCAGCACGATGGTCGCCCATTCAGGGTAGCCGCATTCCGCGCCGTCCAGTGCCATCACGCGGTCAAAGCCGCATTCCGTCAGTTCGGCGATGATCTCCACTTCTCCACTGTCCCCTTTTTTCAAAACAGGGAGGAGCCTCCGTCAGAAGCCCCTCCCCGGTTCATGCAATTACTTCGTGCCAAAGAGACGGTCGCCTGCATCGCCCAGACCGGGGATGATGTAGCCGTGCTCGTTCAGGTGGTCATCCAGGCCCGCGACGAAGATATCCACGTCGGGATGATCCGCCTGCACCTTGGCGATGCCTTCGGGCGCAGCGATCAGGTTGACCAGACGGATGTGCTTGCAGCCGCGCTTCTTCAGCAGGGTGATGGCGTCGGACGCGCTGCCGCCGGTGGCCAGCATGGGATCGAGCAGGAGCAGCTCTCGCTCGGGCGCGTCCACGGGCAGCTTGCAGTAGTATTCAACGGGCTCGAGGGTCTCGGGGTCGCGATACAGGCCGATGTGGCCGATGCGGCACGCGGGGACCATGCGCAGCACGCCATCCACCATGCCCAGGCCGGCACGCAGGATCGGCACGATGCCCATCTTCTTGCCGGCGAGCATCTTCTGGGTCGTCTTGCCCAGGGGCGTTTCGATCTCGACATCGGTGGTCGGGAGGTCACGGGTCACCTCATAGACCATCAGCATGGAGATCTCCTCCAGCAGCTCGCGGAACTCCTTGGGGCCGGTGGTGTTCTGACGCATAATGGTCAGCTTATGCTGAATCAACGGATGGTCGAAAACATGAACCTTGCTCATTGGAAGCGCCTCCTCATATCTCTTGCATAACAATCTGTGGAAACACAGTGTTCCTGATATGATTATACTCCATTTTTGTCAACCACGCAAGCCCCTTTTCCCGGCCTGCGCATTCTTGACAGCGATGCGGGAAATACCTATAATAAAGTGACTATAAATGGAGGCCAAAACGCCATGTCCATCCCCTACAGCCGGTATGTTTTCGGCAATATCCCCTGGTACAGCATGCTGATCCTCCTGGGCATCATCGCCGCATTCGCCCTGTGCGAACACGAGGAGAAGCGCCGCCAGCTCAAGCCGGACACCATCATCGATCTGGCCTTCTGCGCCGTCCCCCTGGGCATCATCGGTGCAAGGCTGTACTATGTTTTCTTCCAGTGGCCCGTCTTCGCGGAGGATCCCGTCAGCATCCTGCGCATCTGGGAGGGCGGCCTGGCCATCTACGGCGGCATCATCGGCGGCCTGCTGGGCGTGGTGCTCTTTGCCCGGCACAGAAAGCTGGATTCCTTCCTGCTGACGGATATCATCGTCCCCGGCCTGGCGCTGGCGCAGGGCATCGGCCGCTGGGGCAACTACTTCAATATGGAAGCTTTCGGCCGGGAGATCACCGATCCAGCGTGGCAGTTTTTCCCCATGGGCGTGCAGATCCCCGCCGGCGAGGGCTATGTCTGGCACATGGCAACCTTCTTTTACGAATCCTGCTGGGATGTGCTCATCTTTGCGGTGCTGTGGTTCATCATCCGCAAACACAGCAAGACCCCCGGCACGGTGACGCTGTGGTATCTGCTGCTCTACGGCTGCGGGCGCACCCTGATCGAGGGGCTGCGAACTGACAGCCTCATGCTCGGCGTATTCCGCGTCAGCCAGCTGCTGAGCCTGGCGCTGGTGATCTTCGCCGCCGCGATGCTGATCGCGATTCGCATCCGCAACCGACATGTGAACACAAAGGAGGACGGCTCATGCCTTCCACACCGCTGAAGAACCTGCTCTACCGCGCGGCGCTGCCCTTTGGCGCGCCCACGCCCCACAAGCAGATGAAGCACCTTGAAACCGGCCGCGCCCTGACGCATCTCCCCAATTATGAGCATCTGCTGGTGAAGCATCATGTGCTGGGCGCATCGCTGCTGCTCACCGACGGCAAAGATACCGCGCAGGTACACACCACTGTGTATGTGCCGCGCCATGTCGCTCAGGAGGACACGCTGTACCGCGTGGCGTCCATCACCAAAATGGCCACCGCGCTGGTGACGCTCATGTGCATCGGCGATGGCCTGTTCACGCTGGACACACCCATCCGCCAGCTGCTGCCGGACACCGAACACGCCGCCGTGCTGGACGGCATGACCATCCGCCACCTGCTCTGCCACACCTCCGGCCTGCGCGACACCGAAGGCCTTGACCGCGCCCTGAAAAGCGGGCTCCCCTACGACACGCTGCTGAGCGACCCGCACATCATCGGCAGCGCACCGGGCACGCAGATGGCCTACTGCAATTTTAGTTTCGGGCTGATGGGCTGCATCCTCGAACACGTCACGGGCACCTGCGTCAGCGAATTGTTCCGCCAGCGCCTGTTTGCGCCGCTGGGCATGCGTGCCGCGCTGGATGCCTCCACGCTGGACGAAAGCCAGATCATGCCCATCAGCCGTGTGCTGCCCTACCACAAGGGCAGTGACGTGACCATCACGCCGCTGGGACGCATCCCGCTGGACGCGCCCGACCCCTTGCGCCATTACGGACACACCGCCGGTGCGATGTACACCGATGCGGCCTCCCTCTCACATCTGCTCGACCTCATCGGCGGAATGGGCGTTTTCCGCGGACAGCGGCTCATCCCCGAAGCCCTCATGGCCGAAATGACCCGTCAGCAGGCATCCACCTCCACGCGCGTCTACGGTCTGGGACTGGTGCTGCTGGATCGCCCCGGCATTTCCGCCCATCGCCTGCTGGGGCATCAGGGCTTCGCCTATGGCTGTGTGGACGGTGCGTTCATCGAAGAAGGCACCGGGCGGAAGGTCATCTTCCTCAACGGCGGCGCCAGCGAAGCCCGCAACGGCAAGCTCGGCCTGGTCAACCAGGACGTGCTGACCTGGGCGTTCCGAAAGGAGTTCCCCACATGGATGTGATCACCGGCATCCGCAAGGAGCGCGGACGATACCGCGTCACGATCAATGACAGCGAAAGCATCCTCGTGCCGGTCAGCCTGCTGCGGGAGCGCCCCCTGCGCGAAGGACAGACCTTCGACCTGGAGGAATACGACCAGTGGCTGATGGTGCGCCAATACCGCTTTGCGCTGGATCGTGCGGTGGGCTATCTGGCCGCGCGCGACCGCAGCAAGCGTGAGATCGAGCAGAAGCTGCTTCAGGCCGGCTACCGCCCCTGCACGGTGGAGATGGTGCTGTACAAGCTGGAGCGCGAGCATCTGCTGAACGACGCGAATTTCGCGCGCCAGTGGGTGGAGGCGCGTTCCACCCACAAGCTGGGCAAGAACCGCATCGCACAGGAGCTGCGCCGCAAGGGCATCTCCGCCGAGGAAGCGGAAGAGGCGCTCTCCGCCATCGACGAGGAGGATCAGCTCACCGGCGCCATCGCCCTGGCGGAAAAGGCCGCCGCGCGCGCCAAGCCCGACGAAGACCGCCGCAAGACCGCCAACCGCATCGCCGCAATGCTCGCCCGGCGCGGCTATTCCTGGGACATCGCGCAGGAAGCCATAAAACAGGCCATGGATGCGGAATTGTAAATTCTCCCCATTCCCTCGTTGTTCTCATTGACAGGGGAACAAGATCCATGCTATCATATTTTGAAACAGCGCAGGAGGTACTTTATGATCGGCACAGCACTGAAGCAACTCGCAAACCAGTATCGCCTGACCATGAACAGCGGCGCGGCCTACGGCTATTTATTCGGCAGCTTCGTCACCCTGACGGAGGGGCCGCTGGGGCGCCGGCTGAGCATCTACGTCGGCAGCGTGAACGTTCCCCTGCCGGAAGGCGAGAAGCTCGCGCCAGCCGCGAAATGCTCCGCCATCATCACCGATATGATCGAAAAGGCCAATGGTGAGGCCAATACCTACGCCCTGATGCAATGCCGCTCCATCCCTGCGGTAACGGCGAACAACGACGGCAGCGTGGTCACGGTGAATTTCCGCCCGGACGCATCCGGCCTGAAGGGGCTGACGCGCTTCCTGGCTGAGCAGATGCCCCGCATCACCCCGCTGACCGCACCGCTCCAGTGCATGCACTGCGGCGGACACACCCACGGCCAGGGCTATCCGGTGCGCATCGCGGCGGACACCATCGTCCCCATGCACAGCGACTGCCTGCAGGCCTGCGGAAAGGCCGTCCCCGGCCGCAAGGCCCTGCCCGGCATCCTGGGCGCGGTTGCCGGTGCGCTGCTGGGTACCTGCTTCTGGGCCGGTCTGCACATCCTGAATGTGCCTGCCGTGCTCGGCGCGATCCTCCTGCTGGCGCTGACGCTGGGCGGCTATGTGCTCTTCCACGGCAAGCCCGGCAGGACGCAGGCCATCACCGTGGGCGCATGCATGGCTGCAGCCGTGCTCATCGGCGTTTTCGCCGGGTACGCATGGGCCTTCCACAGCCAGTACGCCAGCTACGGCACGGTCGTCAGCGGCATGATGCGCGAGAGCGTCTACCTGCGTGTCATGTTCAAGGAGCTCTTCGCCTCCGGGACGCTGCGAACGCCCATGCTGCTGGAAGTGCTCTGCGGGCTGATCTTCACCCTCATCGGCGCGGGCTGCGCATTCCTCACCCCGGCGGCCTGTTCCGACCCATGCAGCCCCCATGCCATGCCTGGTCAGGCATGATCATCCCCATCACATGACAGAAGGAGAAAACAACATGGAACAGCAGAACTATGAAAACACGAATGAGAACCAGGGCAGCATCGTCCGCGGCCTGATCGGTGCGATCATCGGCGCGGTGATCGGTGCAGTGCTTTGGGGCGTGATCGCCATCGGCACGGAGAAGATCTACTCCATCGTCGGCTTCCTCATCGGCCTGATCGTCGGCTTCGGCTACGACCTGTTCAAGGGCCGCAAGGGCGCGGCGCGCATGGTCATCGTGGCGGTGTGCGTCATCCTGTCCGTCGTCAGCGGCATCGTGGCGGCGAACATCTACCTGCTGCACGACGGCTACCGCGAGGAGTGCGACTTCATCGCCACCGCCACCAAGCAGGAGCTGGTGGATCGCTACTGCACGGAGGAAGAGCTCGCCATGCTGGAGAGCTATCCTGCGGTGCTGCGTCAGCGCATGATCGATTCCTTCGAGGTCGAGATGCCCGGCGAGGAGGAATTCATCAAGCTCTGCGTGGAGGATCCGGAATTCACCAGCGGTGTCGCGGGTGACTGCGTGACCAGCGCCTTCTTCGCCCTGCTGGGCAGCTACGCGCTGATCCTGAACAACGGCAAGGTCAAGAAGCAGCGCGCGTCCGACACGCAGACCGTCAATTTCGACGAGGCCGCGCTGGAGCTCCCCACGGAGAACGACGAAGCCTCCGCTGAGGACGAACAGGCTCAGGGCTGATCCAACAGACATCTTCGCGGCGCCGTCCCCTTGATGGGGGACGGCGCTTCTGGTTGCCGGAAAAGCATCTGCAAACACCGCCGGTCTCCGCTCCGCCCTCTGCTGGCGATCATCCGCCTGTTTTTTGCGTCCCGCTGGCGAAAAAAGAGCGTGAATTTGTGTTGACAAGGCGCATCGATTGTGCTATCATATTTGCTGGCCGCTCAGGAGAGGTCTGTCAATGTGCATCTGCACAACCTCAAATCCTGGCGAGTAATAATAGGAGGTGCTTTTGCATGTACGCTATCATCAGCGCCGGCAACAAGCAGTACCGCG
>CAZIUA010000093.1:0-8769 GCA_964542315.1 uncultured Faecalibacterium sp.
GGCGGCCTGGGCTTCGGCCTGGATCGTCTGGTCATGCTGCTGACCGACAGCCCCACCATCCGCGACGTGCTGCTCTTCCCTACGATGAAGCCGCAGAACTGAAAAAGCCTTGATTTGCAAGGGTTTTGAGGGCGTTTGAAGGTTGATTTGTACACCAAATACACCAATTGTACACCAATTTCATAGCACAGGTTTGATCTGATTACATGCCAAGATGGCACGAAATGAATTGAATCTGCTCTAACTTTAGCACCTGTCGAAAGATGGGTGCTTTTGTTTTGCACAAAAATAAACCAGCCGATGATGGCTGGCTCATCCTCAATCTTCGTATCTCTTCAGTACCGCTTCCAGATGCTTTTTCATGCCCTCTCTGACCTCGGGCGGCGAAACAATGGTCACATAGTACTTCAGACCAAACACCCAAGCATAAAACTGGGGACTCACTGCAACGGAGACGGTGATTTCAAAATGATCCTTGCCCACTGGCGAGGCGAAGTCTTGCCGCCCAAACTTGTCGATGACTGAATTCATCATGTTGTTTCGGAACCGCATGGTGACTTTTTTCACTTCACCGCTGTACATGCTGAAGGTGTACTTCTGATAGTGGGCCAGATCGATCTTGGCGAAAATGTCCTTGCCTTCCCTCGGCATGCTGGTTGATCCCATGGAAGCCATGCGGTCAACACGGAAATTCATAATCTTGTCCTTCTCAGCATCATAGGCCAAGAGGTAATGGTTGTCATCTGTGTAGACCAGAGCATAGGGACTGACGGTGTAAAAGCCGCCCTTTTTACGGAAAACTCGCTCCTGCCGCACATCATAATCCAAGTATTTGAAGCGGAGCTGAACATCGTTTTCAATGGCATGGCTATGCTCGCTGTTCGACCAGCGAAGACAAACAGGACATCAACAGACAGGTCAGGGAACTGAAAACGGCAGGAGCAGAAGAAGTGATTTTTGAATATGAGCATGGCGATGCCAAGGTGAAGAAGAACCTTCATATGCTCTTGGACATGGCGACTGCTGGCGACACCATCATCACATTGGAGGTCAGCAGATTGAGCCGCAGCACACAGCAGCTTTGCGAAATCATTGACACCATCAGAGAAAAGCATCTGCGGTTGGTCATTGTGGGGAGCATCACCATTGACTGCCGAAATGGTCAGACAGACCCCATGAGCGAAGCATTTTTGCAGATGGCTGGTGTGTTCAGTCAGCTGGAACTGGCGATGATACGCGCAAGGGTGAAAAGCGGGATGGAGAACGCCAAGGCGAAGGGCAAGCATATCGGCAGACGGCCCACAACCAAGGATGACATCCCTGCGATGTTTTACAAGCACTATCCTTCCTATGTGGCAGGAAATATGAATGTCAGCGAACTGGCAAGGGTGTGCGGACTGTCAAGGCCGACGGTATATCAATATTTGAGAATGGTGGGATGAAGAAAGCCCCTGCTTTCCTGTTGAGAGAGAGCAGGGGCTTGATACGCTATCAGTTATCAAGAATATAGAATTTTTCATAGTCATGTGATCCGTAATCATCATATTCAAAGCACAGCCATTCATGATAACAAGGAATCATCTGCTTGAATTTTCCAAATGCATCCCAGCCTTTATTATAAGCATTTATTATAGCCAGTTTATCTTCATCGCTGAGCTTCGAAGAAGAATAAGTCCCTGAAGAACCTGACAAATCGACAACAGAGTATTTCTTTGCATACTTAATGATTGTATATGCAATACCGCAATGAGCTCAAGCATCTGATCACACCCGGCGACCGTGCAGCCATATGCGCGGTAATGAAAACCGTGGCGCAGCTGGATCCCCATGCCCGGGCGAAGGGATACTACACCATCCGCAGCCTGTATTTCGACAACCTCGCAGACAAGGCGCTGCGCGAAAAGCTGGACGGCGGGAGCTCCACTGCCAGCACGGGCGAACGCGAAAAGTTCCGCATCCGCTATTATGACGGAAACACCGTTGTCATTCACCTGGAGAAGAAGGTCAAGCGTGCAGACATGGGCTACAAGCTTTCCTGCGCGCTGACCGCAGACGAGGCCCAGCGCATCGTGGATGGCGACACCCTATGGATGGCGTCGGACAAGCGCCCTCTGCTGGTGGAGCTCTACGCCAAGATGAAATCCCAGGGTCTGCGCCCTAAGACCATCGTGGACTATGAGCGAATCCCCTTTGTGTACGCGCCCGGAAATGTCCGCGTGACAGTGGATTACAACATCCGTACCGGCCTGCGCTGCACCGACTTTCTCGACCCGGATTGCGTGACCATTCCAGCCGGTCTCAGTCACGATATCATCCTCGAAGTCAAGTGGGACGATTACCTGCCCACTGTGATCCGCCATGCCGTGCAGCTCAAGGGCCGCAGGCAGACTGCCTTCTCCAAATACGCACAGTGCCGCTTCTACGGCTGACCGTCTATCTGACTGCCGATCTGACCGCCTATCTGAAAGGAGCGAACCACCATGAATTTCAATGACATCTTCAAGTCCTCCTTCCTGGAGAACATCACCAGCGTTTCCCTTGTCGATATGGTGCTGACCCTCGCCCTGGCCTTCGGGCTGGGCCTGTTCATCTTCCTGGTGTACAAAAAGACCTATTCGGGCGTGATGTATTCCTCGTCCTTCGGCGGCACACTGGTGGCCATGACCATGATCACCGCCATGACCATTCTGGCCGTGACGAGCAATGTGGTGCTGTCCCTGGGCATGGTCGGCGCGCTGTCCATCGTGCGTTTCCGCACCGCCATCAAGGAGCCGATGGACATCGCGTTCCTGTTCTGGGTCATCGCAGCTGGCATCGTACTCGCCGCCGGCATGATCCCCCTGGCCCTCATCGGCAGCGTCATCATCGGCGTGGTGATGATCCTTTTCATCAACCGCAAGGCCGTGCATGACCCCTACATTGCCGTGATCTCCTGCGCCAATGCCGGCGTGGAGAAGTCCGCCACGACCTTCTTCAAGCAGAATGTGGAAAAGGCAGTCATCAAGTCCAAAACGGCGCAGAACGGCAATATTGAAATGACCTAGGAGATCCGCCTGCTGAAGAACGACACGGGCTTCATCACCGAGCTGAGCGAGATGGACGGGGTGCATTCCGCCGTGCTGGTCAGCTACAACGGCGATTATCTCAGATAAGGAGGCCGCCATGCTTCGGCACAAGAACATCGACCGCATCTGCTGCATCGTGCTGGTGCTGACGCTGCTTCTTGGCGGCGTGTATGTGGGTGCAGCGGCATCGGGCAGTCTCACGGCGAACACCGCCCTGGGCTATGAAACGCGCCTGTTCGACCAGAGCCGCGTCCATACCATCGATATCGTCATGCAGGACTGGGACGCCTTCCTCAGCACCTGCACCAGCGAGGAATACACCGCCTGCCACCTGGTCATCGACGGCGAAAGCTACAAGAATGTAGCCATCCGCGCCAAGGGCAACACCTCCCTCAGCTCGGTGGCGGCCTATGGCAACGACCGTTACTCCTTCAAGGTGGAGTTCGACCACTACCAGACCGGAAAAACCTATCACGGCCTGGATAAGCTTTGTCTGAACAACATCATCCAGGACAACACATATATGAAGGATTACTTCGCCTACACCCTGATGAGTAAAATGGGCGTGGCGTCCCCCCTGTGCAGCTTTGTGCAGATCAATGTCAACGGCGAAAGCTGGGGACTGTATCTGGCCGTAGAAGGCGTGGAGGAAGGTTTCCTGCAACGCAACTACGGCAGAAACTACGGTGAATTGTACAAACCGGACAGTCTGTCCTTCGGCGGCGGACGCGGCAACGGCCGTGATTTCAACATGGAAGATGCCGCCGAGCAGTTCGGTTTTTCCTTCGGCGGAGATGGCGAAGATCCGTCCTCCACCATACCGGAGATGCCCATGGACTTCGATCCGTCGCAGATGATGGGAAGTTTCGGCGGCTCATCCGGACAGAGTGCGACCGCAGCCCCGACAGCACCTGCACAGGAGGACACCAGCTTCGGTGACTCATCCGGACAGAGTGCAACCGCAGCCCCGGCAGCACCCACGCAGGAGGACGCCAGCTTCGGCGGTTCGTCCGGTATGCCTGCCATGCCCAACGGTGACATGCCTGCCATGCCCGATGGTTTCGAGCCGAACATAGCTACCAGCGACGCGCAAGTAGTCCCTGACTTCAGCAGCTTCGGCGGAGCGGGCGGCTTCGGCGGAGGCTTCGGCAGCAGTGCGGACGTGAAGCTCCAGTATATCGACGACGACCCCGACAGCTATTCGAACATCTTCAACAACGCCAAAACGGACGTTTCCGCCAAGGACAAGGCACGCCTCATCGCCTCGCTGAAGTCCCTGAGCGTGGGCGATGCCTCCGTGGTGGATCAGGATGCCGTCCTCCGGTATATGGCTGTACACAATTTTCTCTGCAACGATGACAGCTACACCGGGATGATGGTGCATAACTACTACCTCTACGAGAAGGACGGCGTGCTGGCGATGATCCCCTGGGATTACAACCTCGCCTATGGCACCATGACTGGCAGCAACGCCACCTCCACCGTCAACACCACCATCAGCCGCCTGGTCAGCTCCGGGTCGGACAGCGACCGCCCCATGGCTGGATGGATCACCGCCAGCGACACGCATACGGCGGAATACTACGCCGTGTACCGTGAATTCATCGCCGAGGTGTTTGATTCCGACTGGTTCTCCCAGGAGATCGACCGCGTGACAGCCATGATCGCCCCCTATGTGGAGAGCGACCCCACCGCCTTCTGCACCTATGCGGAATTCCAGACGGCCGCGGACACCCTCAAAGCCTTCTGCCTCAAGCGCGCCGAGAGCGTCACCCGCCAGCTTGGCGGCGATGATACACAGGTGGATGCCTCCGACCTGGATCTGTCCGCCATGGGCACCATGAACGGCACCAAGGGCGGCGGTCGTTCCGCAGACGGCACTGACAAAAGGCAGAAAGGCGGACGTGGAGAACGCAACCAGCGCACCGACAGCATCTCCGCACCCGAGGCAGCGTCCTCCCCCGCGCCCGCGTCTGACGCGGTCCCCTCCGCGGTGGTGATGCCCTCCCGGCCTGACTTCAGCAGTGGATCGACCGACACCAGCATGCCCCGCACAAACGGGAATGCCCGTCTGATCTGGCTGATGGGCTGCGTCCTTCTGCTGGCAGCCGCCCTGATATTTGCCAAGCGTTTCAAAAGCAATCGCTAAACAAGCAGGAATATGCGATCCCCCTCATCCGCCGGATGGGGGGATTTTTTCGCCCCGTTGACCGTCCGCACGGCATGCGGTATAATGGGTGCTGGCCTGTCCGTCCGCCGGCAAGGGGCTTGCGGGGCACGGACTATGCAAGACATAAGGAAAGTGACATCACCCATGCTCACCAACATGACAACGGGCAGCATCCGCCGCCATTTGATCTCCTATTCCATTCCGCTCATTCTGGGGAATCTCTTCCAGCTGACCTACAACGCGGTGGATTCCATCATCGTCGGGCGTTTCATCGGCAAGGAAGCCCTGGCCGCCGTCGGAACAGCCTCGCCCGTCATGGACATCATCATCCTGGGCATATCGGGCATCTGCATCGGCGCATCCGTGCTGATGAGCGGTTTTTTCGGCGCCGGTGACACCGAAAAGGTCAAAAAGGAATTGGCCACCACTGCCGGATTCGGCCTCCTCTTTTCGCTGATCGTGATCGCGCTCGGTCTGCCACTGACCGGGCCGCTGGTGCGCCTGCTGTCCGTGCCGGAAAAGATCCAGGGCATGACGGCGACCTATCTGCACATCATCTTCTTAGGCGCGCCGTTTACGTTCCTGTATAACGCGATCGCCTCGGCGCTGAAAAGCGTGGGGGACTCCCGGACGCCGCTGCGTTTTTTGATGTTCTGCTCCATCCTGAATGCGCTGCTGGACGTGGTGTTGATCGGCTTTTTCGGCTTCGGCATCGTGTGCTCCGCCGTGACGACCGTCCTGGCGGAAGCGCTCTCGGCAATGCTGTGCATCCGCCATGTGGCGCGGAATATCCCGCTCCTGCGGCTGAAGCCTGCCGAACTGCGCATCGACCGTGCATTGCTCAAGGACACCCTGAAACTCGGCACGGTGACGGCGCTGCAGCAGTCCATCCAGCCCATCGCCAAGCTGCTGATCCAGGGGGCGATCAATCCTCTGGGGGTGGACGTGATGGCGGCCTTCAACGCGGTGCAGAAGGTGGAAGCCTATGCGTGCCTGCCGGAACAGAGCATCGCCAATGGCATCACGACCTTTGTAGCGCAAAATGCCGGTGCCGGAAAAGAAAAGAGGATCCGCGAGGGATTCCACACAGGGCTCCTGCTGGAGGTGGGCTACTGGGTGCTGCTGTGCGCGGCAGTGCTTTTATTCCGCCAGCCAATCATGACGCTCTTCCTCGGGCAGGAGGATCGGGCCGTCATCGACCTGGGCAGCGATTATTTGCGCATCATGGCGTTCTTCCTGCTCCTGCCGGGCTTCACCAACGCCATGCAGGGGTACTTCCGCGGCCGGAAGCGCATGAAAATGACCGTGCTCGGCACCTTCATCCAGGCCAGCCTGCGCGCCTTGTGCGTCTACCTGCTGACGCCGCATCTGGGGCTCAACGGCGTGGCCTTCGCCTGTGCGATTGGCTGGTGCGCCATGCTGCTGGTCGAAGTGCCGGTGTATCTCATCCGCCGAAGATAAACCTCATGCGTCCTCGATATCCACGAGGATCACATCGTCCCCGATCTTGCAGATCATCTCCCACGGGATGACGATGGCCTCGCGTTCGCCGCGCAGCAGGCATCCCATATGCCCCAGGGAGAACGCGCGGACATTCCCCGGCACGACGATGGCGGTGATGCGTCCGTCGCACAGGCAGAACTCAATATCCATCACCCGGCCAAGGCTTCGGCCGTCCCGCGTGTTGATGACGTCCTTCTCGCGCAGCTCGGATAAGGTCATGCGCATCCCCCTTTGTCAGCGTTTTTGCGTCCTCTCCAGCCTATGCGGGGAGGACGTTTTGCATGCCTTGCGAAATCCCCGCGACCATGGTACAATGAGCGAAAGGGAGGTCTGACCGATGGAAAGCATTCTCAACGCGCTCTATGCCGCCTATGCGCCGGAAGCGCTCATCCTCTATGGCTCCTATGCGGACGGCACGAACGGTGAGGGCAGCGATTTCGATGCGCTGGTCCTGGCGGATCATATGCCTTACCATGACGTTTCCTTCGTTGAGGGCGTTCAGCTGGATGTGTGGGTCTATCCGGCGGATCATTTCACGTCGAACGATGCGCTGGCCGAGGTCATCCAGATCGAGGACGGCATTCTTGTTCATGACCCACACGGCCAGGGCGCAGAGCTGCAGCGCCGCGTCAGAGCGCTCCGGGCGTCCCAGCCGGGAAAGTCCGCCGGGGACAACGCGGAGTCGCTGGCATGGTGCCGGAAGATGCTCCAGCGTGCCGCCCGTGCGGATGCGGAAGGGCTGTTCCGCTGGCATTGGCTGCTGACGGAGTCCCTTGAGATCGCCTGTGATCTGCTGCATCAGCCCTATCCCGGGCCGAAAAAGGCACTGCGCTGGCTGGAAAAGCATCAGCCGGAATTGTATGCGGTGTACTTGAATGCACTGTCCACAGCTGACCATGCGGCGCTGGCGGACTGGATCGCCGCGCTGGAGGCGCTGCTGTGATCACGTCGCTGGAGGCACTGCTCATCCGCCTGTCCGCCATGCAGGCCAGTCGTCAGACCGATGGCCGCTGGACGCTGTCCGCTGAGCTGTCTGCGCGCACGAGCGATGCCGCCCTGTCGGAATCTCTCCTGCTGGGCTTGCCCATGGCGCAGGAGATCCGTCCGCGCATCGTCCGCCAACGCGGAAAGCCCACCCTGCTGACGGTGAAGCTCCGCTATCGCATGGGGCTGCGGCTGGTGGAGTGCGACATCCGCACGCCGCTGGAGGCCGAAACGCTCCGCATGGCACAGCAGATCGCCGATGCGCGCCCGGACGGGGATGCGTCCGCCGCATATGACCATGTGTACGCGTGGCTCTGCCGGAATGTCCGCTACGCCCACACCGCGCCGGGGCAAAAAGGCTATGACAGACTGGTCTGTGCCGCAGGAGCCCTGCTGGACGGACAGGCGAACTGTCAGGGTTTTGCAGATGCGCTGTACCTGCTGTGCAGGCTATGCGGCATCGAGTGCGAATACCGCGTCGGACGCGGCGAAAGACGCTGGCATGTGTGGAATGCCGTCCGCCTGGACGGCCATTGGCAGGACGCAGATGCATCACGGGGCGCCCGAAATTGACAAATTCGCAACAAAATTTCATCCATCGCAAAAACCCCCTACCCAAGAAGGAGAAAATGTGATATACTGATTGGGTATGAGGGTAAGTACCCTATTCACGACTATCATGAGATAGGAGGAACCAAACCATGCTTTACACTAAGGAAGTTGAAGAAATGGTCTGCGTCGCCAAGGGCCCCAACCATGGCCCCGCCCCCATCCCCGAAGAAGGCAAGTGGGTGCAGGCGAAGGAGATCAAGGACATTTCCGGCCTGACCCACGGTATCGGCTGGTGCGCGCCCCAGCAGGGCACCTGCAAGCTGACCCTGAACGTCAAGCAGGGCGTCATCCAGGAGGCGCTGGTGGAGACCATCGGCTGCTCCGGCATGACCCACTCTGCCGCCATGGCCAGCGAGATCCTGCCCGGCAAGACCATCCTTGAGGCGCTGAACACCGACCTGGTGTGCGACGCCATCAACACCGCCATGCGCGAGC
>CAZIUA010000094.1:0-8694 GCA_964542315.1 uncultured Faecalibacterium sp.
GCGAGACCTACACGCTGAACCTGATCGACACCCCCGGTCACGTTGACTTCACCTATGAGGTCAGCCGTGCGCTGGCGGCCTGCGAAGGCGCACTGCTGGTGGTGGACGCCACCCAGGGCGTGGAGGCGCAGACGCTGGCCAATGTCTACATGGCGCTGGATGCCGATCTGGAGATCATCCCCGTGATCAACAAGATCGACCTGCCCAGCGCGCAGCCCGATGAGGTCAAGGCGGAGATCGAGGACGTCATCGGTCTGGACACCGCGGAGTCCCCCTGTGTCAGCGCAAAGACCGGCCTGAACATCGGCGATGTGCTGGAAGCCGTGGTCAATCACGTCCCCGCACCCGAAGGCAGCGAGGATGCTCCCCTGCAGGCACTGATCTTCGACGCCTTCTACGACAATTACCGCGGCGCGATCTGCTTCGTCCGCGTGAAGGAAGGCACGCTGCGTGCCGGCATGCGCATGCGCCTGATGGCCACCGGCGGCGAATTCGACGTGGTGGAGGTCGGCACCTTCAACCCCGGCTATCAGGCCTGTGACTGCCTGCGCGCGGGCGATGTCGGCTATGTGGCGGCATCCATCAAGGATGTGCGCGAGACTCGCGTGGGCGACACCATCACCGATGCGGCCCGTCCGGCGGATGAGGCGCTCCCCGGTTATCGCCAGGTGACGCCGATGGTCTACTGCGGCGTGTATCCGGCCGATGGCGCGGATTATCCGGCACTGAAGGATGCGCTGGAAAAGATGCGCATGAACGACGCGGCCCTGTCCTTTGAGCCGGAGACCTCCGCTGCGCTGGGATACGGCTTCCGCTGCGGCTTCCTGGGTCTGCTGCACATGGACATCATCACCACCCGCCTGGAGCGCGAATGGGATCTGAATCTGGTCACCACGGCGCCCAGCGTCATCTACCGCGTCACCAAGACCGACGGCACGGTGGTGAACATCGACAACCCGTCCAACCTGCCGCCGGTGACCGACATCGCCATGATGGAGGAGCCCTTCGTCCATGCGACCATCTACACGCCCCAGGAGGCCGTCGGCGCGATCATGGATCTGTGCCAGGACAAGCGCGGCATCTTCCTGGACATGCAGTATGAGGGCAGCCGCATCAAGCTCAACTACGAGCTGCCGCTGAACGAGATCATCTTCGAGTTCTTCGACCAGATCAAGAGCCGCAGCCGCGGATATGCCTCCTTCGACTATGAGCTGAAGGACTACCGCGAGAGCGACCTGGTCAAGCTGGACATCCTGCTCAACGGCGATGTGTGCGACGCATTCTCCATCATCTGCCACCGCGACAAGGCTTATGCGCGCGGCCGCAACATTGCCGAGAAGCTCAAGGACGTCATCCCGCGCCAGATGTTCGAGATCCCGATCCAGGCGGCCATCGGCGGAAAGGTCATCGCCCGCGAGACCGTCAAGGCCATGCGCAAGGACGTGCTGGCCAAGTGCTACGGCGGCGACATCACCCGTAAAAAGAAGCTGCTGGAGAAGCAGAAGGAAGGCAAGAAGCGCATGCGCCAGTTCGGCACGGTGCAGGTGCCTTCCGAGGCTTTCCTGGCGGTGCTGAAGATGGATGCGGACTGATCCTGCGTCCCCCTGAAAGGCAGGTGCAACCATGGCGACCTACCGCAAAATGCCCTGGCCCGGCCCACGGATCAACACGCAGCCTGGCGGAGCGAACATCCTTTGCCAGGCGCCTGCTTTTCCTTCCGCGGCCGATGCGCCCGATCCCTTCCGCGCGGAGACCATGGCCAACCGCGTCCACACCGCATGCTTCACCGGACACCGCGGCATCGGTCAGCCGGATGCGGATGCACTGGCGCATCTTGATCACCTGCTGGCGATCCTCTATGCGCGCGGTTTCCGCGATTTCCTCTGTGGCGGCGCGCTGGGCTTTGACCTCTATGCGGCCGAGCGCGTGCTGGAATTCCGCCGCGTGCATGCGGATGTGCGCCTGATCTTCTGCATCCCCTGCGAGGAGCAGAGCGCCAAGTGGCACATGCAGGACCGCCTGCGCTACAACCGCCTGCTCTATCTGGCGGATGAGATCCGCATCCTCTCCCGCTTTTACTTCGATGGATGCATGCAGGTGCGCAACCGCTATATGGTCGACCGCAGCAGCATTTGCATCGCGTATATGAAAAGACTGCGCGGCGGCACCTGTTCCACAGTGCGCTACGCAGTCTCTCAGGATCTGATCGTGCTCAATCTGGCCGTTCCCGGCGCAGTGGAGGAATATGCTCAGCTTCCCTTGTGGCGCTGATGCTCCCCCTCCAGTTCCTTTTCTCGCTTCTCCTCCACGCTGATCTCCCAGTGGATCAGAAGCGTCAGCGCGCCGCGCAACGCGATGATCGCGCCCAGGATCAGCAGCTCCGTCCATTCGCGGACGATGACGGTACGCAGCACCTCGCCGCCGAGCTTGAACTCCAGCGCCAGGGCGATGCCGTCCGCCAGGGCCAGACGGATATGCTCATCCTTGCGGAAATAGCTGAAAATGGCCTTCGCCACCGTGATCAGCAGGATCATGATGCCGGCCAATTCCGCCAGGGTGATGCCGATCTGCGCCGCCATATGGACGACTTTCTCCAGAAATGCAATGACTGTTTCCATTTCGTAACCTCCTTACGCCTATTATACCCGATTTTCTGTTTTTCGCAACCCTTGTTTTGGACAGGTGAAGTATGGAGCTGTACATCCACATCCCCTATTGCAAGCAAAAATGCCGCTATTGCGATTTTGCCTCCTACGCCGGGCAGGAATGCACCATGGCCGCCTATGTGGACGCTGTGCTGGCCGAGGCGGATTCCTTCCGCCCGTATCACGGCACCGCGCTGGAGACCGTCTTCATCGGCGGCGGCACCCCGTCCCTGCTCCCTGCCAAAGAGCTGCACCGGCTGATCACAGGGCTGCGCGAGCGGTTTTGCTTTCCCGACGGCATCGAATTCACGGCGGAAGCCAATCCCGGCACGCTGACGGAGGAATGGCTCCGGGCGGCGGTCAGTTGCGGCGTGAACCGCCTCTCCCTGGGCATGCAGGCCTTCCAGCCGACCCTGCTCAGGACGCTGGGGCGCATCCACACCCATGCGGAGGTGGAGGCATCCATTGCGCTGGCCAGGCGGATGGGCATCCCCCATCTCAGCGTTGACCTGATGTTCGGCCTTCCTGGACAAACGCCGGAAATGTGGCGCGAAACGCTGCATGCGGCACTGGCGCTGGGCGTTGAGCACATGAGCTGCTACGGCCTCATCCCGGAGGAAGGCACGCCGCTCAAGCGCGACCTGGATGCCGGGCAGCTCATGCTGCCCCCGGAAGAGGACGAGCGCCTGATGTATGACGATGCGTTGTCAATCCTGCACGAACACGGCTTTGTGCAATACGAGATCAGCAATTTCGCCAAACCAGGCTGTGCATGCAGGCATAACATCGGCTACTGGACGCGCGTGCCGTATATCGGGCTGGGCGCATCCGCCGCGTCGCTCCTCACCACCCCCAACGGCGGACTTCGCCTGACCAACCCAGTCTCGATCCACGATTACATCGCCATGGCGGCAACAAAGGCTTGGCGTCGGCGCGACCGCGTTTCCCTGCTGCCCAACGATGCGCGCTTTGAAACGCTGATGCTGGGTCTCCGCATGACAAGCGGCGTATCGGAAGCGGACTTCCTTGCGGCGCACGGCATCACGCTGGATGCATACTGCGGCGATGTGCTGCGCAGCCAGGAGGCACGCGGACTGCTGCAGCATGAATGCGGCCGATGGGCGCTGACCCGTCACGGCATGGACGTGCAGAACGCCATCCTGGTGGAGATCCTCGAAAAAGTTGAACCATAAAAAACGGGCTGACCAGCATGAACGCGGTTCAACCCAGAGTTTGTCAAAAGACAAGCCGTTCGCTTCAGTTGTTCGCCGTCGGCAGACTGCAAATCGAAAATCGGCGACATGCGCGGCGATTTTCGCGCGATTTTGCTTGCAAAAATCGCTTCTTTACACGGAGGAACGGCCGTCAGGGCTTCTTAAAGCCCTGACAGTGACGAAGTGCAAACTCAAAAAAGTGGCTTTCGCCACTTTTTTGACACCCTGAGGGCTGACCGCATGAAAGCGGGTCAGCCTATTTTGTTGGGCTTATTTGCATTCCGAGGCCATGCGGTAGGCCTCGTCATAGAGCCAGTTCTGGCTGCTCAACGGCTGCTGTACGCCGGGATAGCGGCGGCGGTAGGTGCCATCCGCCTGCTGCACGCGGGCCTGCACATTGTCGCGCCAGATCACATCGAAGATGCGGAGCAGACGCTTCCTGCAGTCCTCGTCCAGGATGGGCGTGGCGACTTCCACACGGCGCAGGGTGTTGCGCGTCATCCAGTCCGCGGAGGAAATGTACATGCGTGCATCCTCATCCTCGCCGAAGATATAGATGCGGCTGTGCTCCAGGAAGCGCCCCACGATGCTGATGATGCGGATATTGTCCGTTTCGCCAGCCACGCCGCCCTTGAGGCAGCAGATGCCGCGCACGATCATTTCCACCTTCACGCCGGCCTTGGAGGCCTCCACCAGCTTGTCGATGAGGGTTTTATCCGTCAGGCTGTTCATCTTCAGGCGGATACGGCCCGTTCCGCCCTCGTTCACCTTGACGATCTCGCCGTCGATCATGTCGATCAGCTTGTTTTGCAGGCAATGCGGCGCCACCAGCAGCGTCTGCATATGGTCGACCGTTTCGCCCTCGAGCAGTGCCTCGAAAACCATCCGCGCTTCCTGCCCGATCTCCTCCCGTGCGGTCATGTAGCAAAGGTCAGTGTAGAGGCGGGCGGTCTTTTCGTTGTAATTGCCCGTGCCGATCTGGGTGATGCGCTGCACGCCCTGTTCCGTCTTGCGGGTGATGAGGCAGAGTTTCGAATGCACCTTGAGCTTTTCCACGCCGTAGATGACATGGCAGCCGGCCCGCTCCAGACGGCGGCTCCACTCAATGTTGTTCTCCTCGTCGAAGCGCGCCTTCAGCTCCACCAGCACGTCCACCTGCTTACCGTTTTCGGCGGCCTCCACCAGGGCTTCCACCACCTTGGAGTCGCGCGCCAGGCGGTACAGCGTCATCTGGATGGCGGTCACACTGGGATCATGCGCAGCCTCGGTGAGCATGTTGAGGAAGGGGCGGATGGACTGGTAGGGGTAGTGCAGCAGCACGTCCTTTTCCGCCACCTGATCCATGATGGAACGGGACATATCCAGATTGGGAGTCTTTTGCGGATGGCGGGGCGCATAGAAGAGCTCCGCATGGGTGCGCAGATGATCCTGAATGCTGTAGAGGAAGCTGATGTCCAGCGGCGTGTCGTATTCGTAGACGCGATCCATGCCCAATTTCAGCTCATTGCACAGGCGCTGGATGATGCCCACGTCGATCTGCCGGGACAATTCCAGCCGAACCGGGCAGAGCTTCTGGCGGAGCTTGACCACCTCGGCCATATGGTCGCGGTAGTTCAGGTCCTCATCATAGACCACGTCCGCGTCGATATCGGCACTGCGGGTGATACGTGCCAGCGTCTTGGACACGACCTTGTAGCCGGGGAACATCTCCGGCAGGAAGTGCAGGATCAGCTCCTCCGCCAGCATGAAGCAGCCCGTGCGCTCCGGGATAGCGATCAGGCGCGGCAAAACACCGCTGCCGCAGGGGACGATGCCGATCTTCTGCTTATCGCCCTTCGTGCCAAGCACAGCCACGGCATAGATGTCCTTGTTGCGCAGGAAGGGGAAGCTCTGCTTCTTACCCACCACATAGGTGGACAGCAGGGGCAGGAATTCCCGTCGGAACATCTCGCGCAGATAGGCGCTGCTCTCATCGCTGATGGAGCGGAAGTTCACGATGGAAATGCCCTGCTCCTGGAGGCGATCCATCAGTGCGGCATAGGCGCGGTCACGGCGCTGGCACAGCTCGCGGATGCGGCGGATGCATGCGTCGATCTGCTCACCGGGCGTCATGCGGGTCTTGTTTTCCCGCGCTTCCTTGTCCAGCAGCATCTGATCGTGGAGCGAGCCGATGCGCACCATGAAGAATTCATCCAGGTTGCTCTGGAAGATGGACAGGAAGGACAGTCGCTCGCACAGCGGAACACGCTCGTCCTCCGCCTCCTCCAGCACACGTTCATTGAATCGAAGCCAGCTGAGTTCACGGTTTTCAAGACAGATCATCTGGGTGTCCATGTCGTCATTTCCTTCCTTCGATCAGGGGATCACTTAATTCAGTGCGATGTTTTCCAGTTTGTCGCGATAATGGCGCAGAGCTTCCTGTTCGACTGCGTTTTTCTCCTGAGCCAGTGCGGCATCGTTGCGCAGGCGCTTCATGCAGTTCGCGGCCTC
This sequence comes from uncultured Faecalibacterium sp., assembly GCA_964542315.1. Taxonomy (GTDB): domain Bacteria; phylum Bacillota; class Clostridia; order Christensenellales; family Aristaeellaceae; genus UBA11524. The sequence continues at coordinate 6,350 of CAZIUA010000094.1, forward strand.
TTCCATGGTTTTGACATCGCCATCGAGCAGGAAGCCCTGCATCATTTCGCCGGATTGGCGCGTTCCCATCAGGTCGCCCGGGCCGCGCAGCTCAAGATCCTTTTGCGCCACGAGGAAGCCGTCGTTCGTCTGGGACAGGATGCGAAGCCTTTCGCTTTCCTCCGCCAGCAGGAAGCACCAGGATTCCGCCGCGCCGCGTCCCACGCGCCCACGCAGCTGATGCAGCTGGCTCAGGCCATAGCGTTCAGCGTTCTCGATGATCATCACCGAGGCATTGGGGACGTTCACGCCCACCTCGATGACGGTGGTGGAAACGAGCACATCCAGCGCACCAGAGGAGAATTCCGCCAACACATTTGCTTTCTCGTCCGCCTTCTGATCACCCCAGGTCAAACCAACGCGCAGGCCATGCAATTCGCCGTGGATCAACGCGTCATAGGTCTCCTTGGCGCTGCGGACGTCCTCAAGCATTTCGCTGTCCTCCACCAGAGGGCAGACAACATAGCCCTGACGCCCCTTGGCGACCTCATCGCGCAGGAAGCCATACATGGCCGAGCGCTTTTCCTGGGGGACGATGCGCGTCTTGACGGGTGTGCGCCCCGGCGGCAGCTCATCCACCACGGACACATCCAGGTCGCCGTAGAGGATCAGCGTCAGCGTGCGTGGGATGGGCGTGGCGGACATGACCAGCACATGGGGGGCCTTGCCTTCATACGCGCCCTTTTCCTGCAGGGTTGAGCGCTGACGGACGCCGAAGCGATGCTGCTCGTCCGTGACGACGAGCCCCAGGCGTGCATACGCGACCCCAGCACTGATGAGCGCATGGGTGCCAAAGACAGCGTCCCACTCGCCTGATGCACAGGCGGCATGCGCCTGACGCTTTTCCTTGGCCTTCATGCTGCCGATGAGCAGGCCGCAGCGGATGCCCCGCGGCTCCAGCATAGCCTTGGCGGATTCATAATGCTGGCGCGCCAGGATCTCCGTGGGGGCCATCATCGCGGCCTGATACCCGGCCTGCACGGTCATGGCGATGGCACCGAAGGCCAGGGCCGTCTTGCCGCAGCCCACATCGCCCTGCACCAGACGGCTCATGGCGCGGTCACGCCGCAGATCGGATGCGATCTCATCCAGCACGCGCTTCTGTGCGCCGGTGGGCGGAAAGGGCAGCGTCCGCCAGAAATCCTCCTGTGCGGTGCTTTCCAGCGGCAGCGGGATGCCATCCGCCTTTTGTCCGCGCATGAGCCCCAGTGCTGCCTGATACATGAGCATCTGCTCGAAGGCCAGGCGTCGGCGTGCCTTTTTCAGGTTCTCGAAATTGGCCGGGAAATGCGCTTCCCTCAGGGCGAAATTCAATTCGCACAGCCCATGGCGCAGGCGGAGGCCATTGGGCAGCGTCTCTGGGCAGACATCGTCCACCTGTTCCAGCGCCTGCTCCATCATCGTGCGGAAGGACTTCGCCGGAATGCCCTTCACCGCGCGGTAGACCGGCTGGATGGAGGGTTCCTGGACGATCACCGCATTTTGCAGCACGCGCCGGCCATTCTTGTCTGCGATGCGCCCGAAGAGCATGATGCAGGTCCCTACGGGCAGCTGCTGTATCATCCACGGCTGATTATACCACGCCAGGGAGAGCTTGCCGGAATCATCCCGCAGGGACGCCGTGACGCGCACAAGCCCGTTGAAGCGGCTGTATTTCGGCGGATCGTTCACCACGCCGCGGACGAGCACTTCCCCATGGGCCTGCGCACAGGGGATGACCTGCGTCCGATCCTCATAGCGCACGGGCAGGGTATAAAGCAAATCGCGCAGTGAGGTCACACCCACTGCGCGAAGGGATTCCATTCGTGCAGGACCGATGCCCCGCATTTCAGACAATTCCATATTACTCCACAGAGATCAGATAATAGTACAGCGGCTGACCGCCCAGGAGGCAGTCCACATCGCAATCAGGATAGCGTTCCGCGATCTCGGCGGTCACAGCTTCGGCATCCTCCTTGGAGGTGTCCGCGCCGTAGTAGACGGTGATCAGTTCCGCCTCGTCATCCACGATGGCGCCCATCATCTCCATCACCACATCATGCACGGAATTGCCGGAATACTCGATCTGGCCATTGTGCATGCCGATGATATCATCCTTATGGATCTGCACGCCGTTGTATTCGCTGTCGCGCACGGCATAGGTGACGGTGCCGGTCTTGACGTGGTTGGCAGCCTCCGCCATGCGGCGGGCGTTCTCCTCACCGGTCACGTCCGCCTGGAAGGCCACCGCAGCCGCGATGCCCATCGCCACATTCTTGGTGGGGATGACGTGGACTTCCTTCTCGGCCAGCTCCGCCGCCTGATTG
>CAZIUA010000095.1:0-8646 GCA_964542315.1 uncultured Faecalibacterium sp.
CATCGCGGAACTTGGTCTGGATCTGGTAGATCATGAAGGGATACTGGGTGTAGGAGTCGGCCACATCGCGGACGAAGTGGACGGAGGCCTCCTCGTGGGTCATGCCGAGCACCATGTCCTGCTCGCCGCGATCCTTAAAGCGCAGCAGCTCGGAGCCGATGGCGTCATAGCGGCCGGACTCGCGCCAGATGGACGCGGGCATCGCCACGGGGAAGAGCACTTCCTGGCCGTCGATGCGGTTCATCTCCTCGCGGATGATCTTCTCGATCTTGGCGGTGATGCGCTTGGTCACGGGGAACAGGGTGTAGATGCCATTGCCGACGGGCTTGATGTAGCCGCCGCGCATCATCAGCGCCTGGGAGGCGATCTGGCAATCGGCGGGCGTTTCCTTGTAGCGCTTGGAAACCAGATTCTTCAGCTTCATTGTCCATTCTCCTTCTTTGGTCAGGGCAGAAAAAAACTCCGCCCCCCGATGTTTGCAGGGGCGAAGTGAATCCTTCGCGGTACCACCTTGCTTCAGCGCGGAAAAAGACCGCGCCCTCGCGTGCTCTGTAACGGGAGCGACCGGCAGGATTTCGCGTGGTGCGCGGGTTCTCCTGCGGACTCGGGAGACGGGAGCGGTTCATCCATCGGACGCCTGCCTCACACCAACGGCAGGCTCTCTGCGGAGCGACGGACGGCGCTTTCTCCTTCAGCGTCATCCCCATTATAGCACGGGGAGCAGATGGATGCAAGGGGAAAATGAGGGGGGCGTCCGGCATAAAAAACGATCCGGACTGTCCCGCAGTGCAGGACAGCCCGGGAATGGGGGATCAGATCTTGAAGGCCTTGACCAGCAGCGGCCATGCCCAGAAGATGAAGATCAGGATGACCGCGAGCACGATGAGGCCCAGGACGATCCACAGGATCCGCTTGCCCTTCTTGCTCAGCCGCTTCCGGTTCTGGAACTGTTCTTCCGTCATGCGGCACTTGCTGTACACCTTGATCATGCCGAAGAGCAGCAGGATCGCAGCGACTGCGTCGAAAGCGTACAGCGCGACCTTGTAGATCGGGAAGCCGGCCTTGACGGTGCTGACGTTGGCCTTTTCACCGCCTTCGATGCCGTTCATCGCCAGAGAATTGGCCGTGTTGTAGAGGATGGCATGCACGGCTTCGCGGATCAGCGCACGGCACCAGCCCTGCTTCACGTCCGTCAGCTTCTGTTCCGCAGTGGCGTGGACCAGGTTGCCGCCTGCCGCCAGGTACATATCGCTGCCGGCACCCTTCATGGTGGTGGTATAGTCGGTGATGAAGCAGCCATGGAAGCCGAATTCGTTGCGGCAGATGGCGGTGATCAGCGGATAGCTGCCGAAGGTATACTGCCAGCCGACGCGGCACATGGTCAGCATGATGCCCTGAGCATTGCCCTTCTCGATGGCATACTGGAAAGGCTTCAGGTAGATCTCGCGGGCCGCCTGCTCCGTGCCGTAGACCGCCACAGCACCGTTGGCGGCGCGGTTCGTGTCGGCGTCATTCATCACGAAGTGCTTGATGTAGGCATGCATGCCCTTGCTTTCCGAGCCACGGGTGACGGCTGCACAGCATAGGCCGGTCAGCACCGCATCCTCGGAATAGTACTCATAATTGCGGGCACCAAAGGGTGTGCGGTGGATGTTGATGCCGGGCGCATACCAGCCGGAGGTGTTGGATGCGATGGCGTCATTGCCAATGGTCAGGCCATACTCATGCTGGAGATCCTGATTCCAGGTGGCGGCCAGCAGGGTCGCGCAGGGGTAGGAATACAGGCTTTCACCGGTCAGGAAGTTGGCGATGCCGTTGGGGGCGTCAAATTCCAGCGTTTTGGGCTTGCCGATGGATTCCACCGCAGTGGAGCCCCAGCCGGACTTGTTGAAGAGCGCGTGCATTTCGCTGAGCTTCAGTTCATCCAGCAGGTCATCCCACTTGGGATCGTCGTAATCCAGCCCCATCATCTGCACGAGGGTGATGCCGTTTTCAGCGCCGTAGGTGTAGGCTTCTTTGCCCGGATACTTCTGCGTATCGGTAAAGTCGTTCGGATTCAGCGCGGCGGCAACGCCTGTCAGCTTCAGCTTGCTCAGCATATCCTCGCTGACGAACCAGGCAGGCACATCGCCGGATGCGTTGCCGACCTTGCTCACGCCGCTGGCGGTCGTGTTCGTGTAGCGCAGGCCGTTATTGTCCATGACGGACCAGTCGGAGCGGGAAAGATACACCGCATCTTCAGCGCGGATGATGCCGTCCAGCTGATTGGTGATCTCCTGGCCGGTGGCTTCGGCGGTGTTCAGCAGCTTCTGCTCGCGATAGGTGATCTTCTTGGTCAGTGCGGCATTGCCATCCGCCGTCATGCCCTGCGCGACGGTGTATCCCTTGGCGGAAAGGACATTGTTGATGGCATCGTGGGCATTTTGGCCGGCGGTGAAATAGTAGTCGCCAGCGTCAAGGACATAGGTTTTCGCGGTCACATCGTCATAGCTGGCGATGTCCATCTGCGTAAAGGTGACGGAAACCGTTTCGCTCTTGCCGGGTTGCAGTTCGGACGTCTTGGCGTACTGCACCAGGGAAACAGCAGCCTTTTCGGTGCCGCCGGGCGTATAGGGCGCCTGGACGTAGAATTCCACGACATCCTTGCCTGCGACGTCGCTGGTGTTCTTCACTGTCACCGATGCGGTGTACAGGCCGTCCTTCTCGGTGACCTTGAAATTCGACCACTCAAAGGTCGTGTAGGAAAGGCCGTAGCCAAAGGGATAGACGACCGTGTCGGCATAGTTGTAGTTGCCGGCATGATGCTGTCCGAGGACCACGTCTTCATAGTGGGTCTCATAATACTTGTAACCCACATAGATCCCCTCGGCGTAGTTGACATAGGAATATCCCGTCAGGCTACCGTCAGCATTCACATAGCGGAAATCGCCGAAATTCTGCATGGCGGCGGAGGAGAGGTTGTCATACACATAGGTATCGACCGTGCGGCCGGAAGGATTGATGCGGCCGGACACGATCCCGGCGATGGAGGGATAGGGACAGCGGGCGTACCAAAGCACGGCATCGATGCCGTATGCCTCCTGGTCGACAAAATCCATCTGCATGGCATTGGCGCTGTCGATCAGGACGATGACGGTATCGAAATGAGCGTTGGCCTGGATCAGCAGATCCTTCTCCGCTTGATTGAGCTCGAGATAGTTTTCATCGGCGGATCCGCCGTAGCGGCTCATATCATAGGGCAGATCGTTGCCTTCAGCGCCCGTGCGCAGCAGGACGACGATCGCTGCGTCGTGATACTCCTTGTAGCTGGCGATGACCTCGTCGGTATACTCGCTCTGCGGCACTTCGTCGATGATCCAGCTGCCGCTTTCGCTGCCGTTGCCAGCGGACAAGCCGCGGACGCCGCTCTCATGGGTGGACTTGGCATAGAAGTCCGCCAGGGTGGGATTGACGGTAAAGCCGATGGCTTCCAGCGCAGTGCGCAGGCCGTTGGTCTTGTTGTCGATGCCCAGCAGGCTCACCTTGCCTGCGGACAGGGGCAGCGCACCGTTGTTCTTCATCAGCACGGCGCCTTCAGCGGTGATCCGGCTGGAAATGTCCGCAGAATGCGCCAGGCGTTCCTCTTCCGTCATGAAATCGCTGACATAGTAGATGCTGTCGCCTTCCAGCCCGTCAGCGGCCTTCTGTCCGCCCACTTCGCCGAAGAACAGCGTCAGCGCGGAGTCCCACTTGTGGGCCTCGTAGTTCGTGATCCCCATTGCACCCAGGATCAATACGAAAATGACCGACCACAGGGTGAGATAGGTGCTTTTCTTCATCCGTTTTTTTGCAGCCATGTTGTAGCCTCGCTTTCAAAACAAAAGGGCGGAGAGGGCAGCAACGCCTTCTCCGCCCGGATCTGCTGGGATCGCCCTTTTTCTGTGTGCCGATCAGTCGTCGTCACTGTTGTGGACAACATACTCGAAGGAATCACCGGTCAGGGTGATGGTGACGGTGTTGCTCTCAGCGTCGAAGGATTCGCCCATCACCAGCGCGTCATTCACGAAAGCGCCGGGGAAAATGTCGAAGGGATTGTGGCTTTCGGCTTCCTTGCAGTTGACGGTGTCGCCGGAGAATTCGCCATCCGCGAACGCGGCGGTGCCGGCATCATTCTGGAAGTAGCCGGCATCCGCCAGCATGCCCCAGTTTTCGCTGAACTCAACAGCGGTGGGGAAGGCGAGAACGACCTGATCGCCGTCCTGGGTATAGGTGCCGGTGAAGGTGTAGGTGATGCAGATCGCGCCTTCGGTCACCACGGCGCCGGTTTCATCTTCCACATGGAGCTCCTTCACATAGAGGTAAGTGCCGTCATCGTTCAGGGTCAGGGTATTCACTTCGTTGCAGCCAACGGCGGTCAGGAAGCCGTTGTGGAAGGTGTTCTGCACGATCTCTTCCGCAATGTAGTGAAGGGTGTAGGTGCCCTCCGCCAGCGCAGAAACGCAGGTCACGCACAGGACCAGAGCCAGAAAGAATGCAGCGAACTTTTTCATAGGGGTTCCTCCTCTTGATATGCAGGTATCCCTGCTTTTGCATCGATCTTATCTCTTTTGGCGCGCTCCTTCAACAGAAACAGCACAGGTTAAGCGGAATGCGTCATAAAATAAGAGCGCAGGCGGAGAGGGGACGCCTTTGGAGAAATTCCACATCTGTCCATGCATTGACCACATGGCACAAAAATGGTATGATAATGGATGAAATAAACGGAAGGAGATGAGCCGCGTGATCGTGCCCCTGCATCTCTATTTTGGGGAATATACAAGGCAGTATGTGATCAGCAGCGTAACGGCGTTTGAATTATTTGCCACGGCGCTGCTCTTTGCATTGCCGCTCAAGCGGAAGCGGCACTATTGGCTGCGCGTGGCCTTCAGCTTTGCGGTGTCCAAACTGCTTGTGCTGCTGATCGCGATCATCAAGACCCATCATGGCGGGCTGATGCCGAACATGGTGACTTCGCTGGCCCTGAACGTCAGCACGCTGCCGCTGCTGCTGGTCTGCTACCGTGAATCCATCAGCACACTGATCCGCACCTGGTGTGCAGGCGCAGCGGCGATGGAGATCGGCGGCACGCTGTATTCGCTGCTGCTGTTGATCTGCGGCATTGACGATACGCAGAGCATGTCGATCTTCGGGTCATATGGCGGGGAGCTGGAATGGCTCCTGTATTATGCCATCCATTTTGCGATCTACATCGTTGTATACTGGCTGACAGGCCGGAAGCATATCAAGGAAACGGATGAGGTCAGCAATCGAAATATCGCAGGGCTGGCGGTGGCGTTTCTGGCCATCATGACGATCCTGGACAGCATCACGAGCATCCATCGGACGGAAAGCGCCTCGCTGTATGGTGTGATCCGCGTCTATGTGTTCCTGACGGCCTGCTCGATCCTGCTGCTGCGCGCGGGATTCATCCTCCAAAGCCAAACGCGGGAAGAGATGGCAGTCATGGAGCAGGTGATGAACCAGCAGCGGAAGCAATATGAGAGCATCCGTGAGAACATCAATATCGTCAATATGCGCTGCCATGATCTGAAGCATCAGATGGCGGATCTTGCCGGAAAGCTGACGGCAGAAGAGGTGAGATCGCTTCAGGAGGCGATGAACATCTACGACAACACCATCAAGACGGGGAATGAAGTGTTGGATGTGGTGCTGTATGAAAATCAGCTGACGTGCCAGCAGGAGCACATTCAGCTATCTGTGCTGGCGGATGGAAAGCTCCTGGCGTTCATGCGGACGCGGCATATCTATGCGCTGTTTTCAAATGCGCTGCGCAATGCGATCGAAGCTGTCCAGCGTGTGCAGGATGAGGAACGGCGGATCATCAGCATCAATGTGGAACGGGTGGAGGACCATGTGGAGATCACCGTGGCCAATTACTGCGTGGAAGAGCTGGTCCTGGTCAATGGTCTGCCGGATACGTCCAAGGCGGATCCGAACCACCATGGCTTCGGCACCATGAGCATGCGCTATATCGCCGAGCAGTATCATGGGCGCATGCAAATTCAGGCTGATTGCGGGATGTTCACGCTGAACATCGTCATGCCCATCCCGCCGGCAGGCTGATGCGGCGATCGTGCAACAAAAAAAGGCAGCCTTGCGAAGCTGCCGCATGGATCAAATAGAAGAGCGGTTTCTGTTGGTGTACGCCTCGACGGCCTGACAGAAGCCCTTTTTCTTGGGCTGACTGATTTTCAATTCATCATCGCCGACCTGTACCATCATGCCGCGAATGCCCTTGACATATTGCAGATTGACCAGATAGCAGCTGTTGCACCGGACGAAGTGGTGCGCCCCGAGTTGCTGTTCGGCCTTTGTCATGGTGCTGTAGTGGGTGTAGTCGCCGTTCAGCGTGTGATAGATCACATGATGCCCCTGCACCTCAACATATTTGATATGATCCAGACTGAGCCGCACGGTCCCTTCCGGCGTGGGGATCATGATGTCTTCGCCGTCATGTGTGGGGATCCGTTTCAGCACCCTGGTCATTTTCAGCGCAAAATCGTAGTAGTTGAATGGTTTCACGATATAATCCATCGCGCTGACCTCATAGCCCTGAATGGCATACTGCGTCAGGCTGGTGACAAAGATCAGCGCAACGGTGGGATCAAGATCACGCAGGCAACGCGCGGCATCCATGCCATTCATCATGGGCATCTGAATATCCATGTAGATCAGGTCGTAGTCCGCGGTGTAGTGGTCCAGCAGCAGGATAGCATTCTGAAAGACCTGGATGCGGAAATGAATGCTGTTTTCCCTGCCGAAGCGCTCCAGATGGCTGGTCAGGGCCTCGGATGCTTTCGGGTCATCCTCCACGATGGCGACGCTGATGGGCATTGTTCTCACCTCCATGCGGCTTTCTTGTCCTTATTAAAGCATGAAAACCGAGGCTTTTCAAGATGGCATGCACAGATTATGCGTTTTCCAGCGTGAACTAAGACAAGGCGCTTCCAAATGGGCGGATTTGAGCGAAGGAGATCAGCATAGATCCATCAAGGGCGTTTCACGATGCAACGAAGCAACAGTTTTTCTTTTTACGCAATTTCCTATAAAGAAAAACGCCCCATTTGTCATGCCGCATCGTCTGCGTCACGCAAATGGGACGTCTTTCTCTTTGGTATGAGGTTTTTCGTTTCAGGCAGGATCGATTGCGCTATGCTTCGTTTGTTATACGAAGCGCCTCATCACTTCTGATAAAGATCGGCCACCGCCTGCTCGCCGGCAACATAGCCGGACATCAGACCCCAGCTGTTATCCGCGCCGCCGTAGGTGACATACGCCTTCTTCTCGGAGTAGATAACGCCCTGACCATCCGCGCCAACGGCATACAGACCGCCGATCGGCGTCTTGCCGTCCGCCTGAAGGACATGGAAGCCCTCGTCAATATCCAGACCAGCGCAGGTGCCGTAGCAATACATACCCGCATGAATCGCATAGTAGGGGCCGCTTTCCATCGCCACCAGATTCTCCGCGGACTTGCCCAGCTCGTCTTCGCCAGTCGCGCACGCCGCGTTGTACTTATCCAGTTCCGCCCTCAGCGTAGCCGGATCCAGTCCCAGATCGACAGCCAGTTCCTCAATGGTGTTGCCCTTGCTGATATAGCCAGCCTTCACGCCATCTTCCATGACCTGAATGGCATTGGGCAGAACCGTGCCGCGCGGGATCGGGATCTTGCTGCCGAGAAATTCCATGTTGACCAGCAGGAACATGGAGGTATCATCCACGTCGATGCCCTTCTCAGCGATTTCCTCAAGCTGAGCCTGCGTGACGATGACGCTGGGATTCGGGCCGCCCTTCCACGCATCGAAAGAAGCAAGGTTATTGTCCCTCCTTCATTGCTTTGTCGTTATATACTTATTGCGGCAAATGCTCTCTATTTGTTGTATTCTGCACTCATTTTTGCAAGTGCTCCGGCTACAAAGCCTACAATTGTGCCGACTTCATTGGCCTCCAGCTTTTCATTGTGCTCAACATAAAATTGCTCGTCGTCAAATGTAAACACTGAAATATGAGCCTCGTCATAAGACTGATTTATGCGTTCCTCTGCTTCGGCAAATGCTTTAAAATCTGCACCAGCCCATGACATAGCGTTCCTGTTTGTATTTCTATTAGTGAAATACATTACCAGTCCATTATAACAGTATACTTTTACAATTTTTTCAGACGCTGCGACCATCAACACGCAGATTATATCCACTTTTGATAACAAATGAAGTTGGCTGATAATCTCATCCATTTTCGCTGAATCGATATATTGATGCTTCATGACGTTAAATACGGATTCCTTCTTTTTTTTCATCACGCACAAAGGAATCGTAGATACCAACGTAAACATCCGTATTCTTATATTCAGATATGATAGTTTCGCCTATGTACTTTTCCACGAATTCTTCACTGTAGGGCTCCGTCATAGAATCAAAGCATCGGTACAGGATTTCCTCATCCATGAGCAATATTGGAAAGGGATCAATCGCAAGACGCATTACCGCGACAACCCCAATACAGCGCTGTAAATAGGTTTCAAATGACTTTATCTGTATTTGTCAGGAAATCAAATTAGCGTACACAGTAATGGCAAGATACCGATCCGCTACGGATTACTTGTATCTT
>CAZIUA010000096.1:0-8608 GCA_964542315.1 uncultured Faecalibacterium sp.
GATAGTGCCACTGGGCGAAGGGCATGGAGCCGGAATCATACCAGCAGTCGATGACTTCCTTGACGCGCTGCATTTCGCCGCCGCACTTTTCGCAGCGCAGCTTCACCTCGTCGATGAAGGGACGATGCAGCTCGATATTCTCGCCGGGATCGGTCACGGCCATTTCGCGCAGCTCAGCGCGGGAGCCGACCACATGCATATGTCCGCAGGAGCACTGCCAGACGGGCAGGGGCGTGCCCCAATAGCGCTCGCGGCTCAGGCCCCAGTCATGGACATTCTCCAGCCAGGTGCCCATGCGGCCTTCCTTGATGTTCTCGGGCATCCAGTTGATGGTGCGGTTGTTGGCCACCAGCTGATCGCGCACGGCCGTCATCCGGATGAACCAGGTGGGGCGGGCGTAGTACAGCAGGGGCGTGTCGCAGCGCCAGCAGAAGGGATAGTCATGCTCAAAGGGCATGGGCTTGAAGAGCAGGTCGCGCTCCTTCAGATCGTCCAGCACCAGCGGATCGGCCTTCTTCACGAACACGCCGGCCCACTTGGTGTCCGCCGTCATGCAGCCCTGATTGTCCACGAAGTTGACAAAGGGCAGGCCATTCTCTCGGCAGACGCGGTTATCGTCCTCACCGAAGGCGGGGGCGATATGGACGATGCCGGTGCCGTCGGTCATGGTGACGTAGTTATCCGCCACGACATACCAGGCGTCCTTGTCCAGCTTGCCCTTGGCGAAGTCGAACAGGGGCTCATAATGCAGGCCGCACAGAGCGTTGCCGGGCATCTCCTCGATGACCTCCACCGCCTGACCGGGGAAGCAGCTCTCGATGAGCGCCTTGGCCATGATGTACACCTTGCCGTCCTCGGCCTTGAAGCGGGTGTAGGTGTCGGTGGGGTTGACGCACAGGGCCAGGTTGGAGGGCAGCGTCCAGGGCGTGGTCGTCCAGGCCAGGAGGTAGGTGTTCTCCTCTCCCGTGACCTTGAAGCGCACATAGGCGGAGACTTCCTTCACCGTCTTGTAGCCCTGCGCCACCTCATGGGAGGACAGCGCGGTGCCGCAGCGGGGGCAGTAGGGGACGATCTTGTGGCCCTGATACAGCAGGCCCTTCTCGTGGATGGTCTTCAGCGACCACCATTCGGACTCGATGTAGTTATCCTGATAGGTGATGTAGGGATGCTCCATATCCACCCAGTAACCCACCTGGTCGGACATTTCCTCCCAATCGTGCAGATACTTCCACACGCTCTTCTTGCATTCGCCGATGAAGGGCTCGATGCCGTATTCCTCGATCTGCGGCTTGCCATCCAGGCCCAGGAGCTTCTCGACCTCCAGCTCAACGGGGAGGCCGTGGGTGTCCCAGCCGGCCTTGCGCAGGACGTTCTTGCCCTTCATGGTCTGGAAACGGGGGAAGAGGTCTTTGATGACGCGGGTCTCGATATGGCCGATGTGGGGACGGCCATTGGCCGTGGGCGGGCCATCGAAGAAGGTGAAGGTTTCCCCATCCTTACGGTGAGAGAAGGAGCGGCGGATCACATCGTTCTGCTTCCACAGGGCAGTGATCTCCTTCTCGCGCGCGGGGAAATTCATGTCGGTCGCGACTTTCTTGTACATGCGTGTTCCCTCCTGATTCATTCGGGGCGAAAAAAGAAAATCCGCCCCAGCAAACATCACTGGGACGGATCAGAAAAAATCAATCCGCGGTACCACCCAAGCTTGACGGCCGAGCCGTCCACTCATGGCAGGATCCGGCCGTGCGCCGTTTCTGCCCGCCCTGTATCGGGAGCGCCCGGGCCATCCTACATTCCTTCGGACAGCCTCACTCCGGGGTGATCTGCTTCGGTGCGCATTCCTGCCGGTCTTCCACCAATCACCGGCTCGCTGTCGGCGCGCTGCCTCGCCGTCCCCATCTGCGTGAACGTTTCGCCTTATTATATGCCAATCCAGCGCATTTTGCAAGCTCTTTTTGCGGCGAAAAAACATTCCGGCATGCGAAATACATCGCGCTGCTGCTTGATATTTTTGTCACTTCCCTGTATACTATAAGCATGTGAACAATTTCATTCAGGGCCACGCCCATCGGAGGAATGCAAATGAACAAGCAGGTTTTCTCCAACCCCATCGATCTCAAGCGTGTCACCGTGACCGACCCGTTCTGGCACCGCGAAATGGAGCTGGTGCGAACGGAGGTCATCCCCTATCAGTGGGAGGCGCTCAATGACCGCGTCCCCGGTGCGGATCCAAGCTGGTGCATGCGGAATTTCCGCATCGCAGGCAAGATGATGGCTGAGCAGCGCACCCAGCCCGCTTATGTGCCGCCGACGTATACCTTCCGCGGCTTCAACGCCCTGCCGGAGGATCCCGAGCATCCTGGGGAGGACAAGTTCTACGGCTTCGTCTTCCAGGATTCCGACTTCTCCAAGTGGATCGAAGCGGTCAGCTACAGCCTGGCGCAGCATCCCGATCCCGTCCTGGAGGAAACGGCGGATGCCGCCATCGACACGGTCTGCGCCGCCCAGACCCCTGACGGCTATCTGGACACCTACTACATCATCAACGGCATGGATGCCACCTTCACCAACCTGCGCGACAATCATGAGCTGTATTGCTTCGGCCACCTGGTCGAGGGTGCTGTGGCCTATTACCAGGCCACCGGCAAGGATAAGCTGCTCAACGCGGCCTGCCGCTTCGCCGATCATATCGCCGACCGCTTCGGCCCGGAAGACGGCAAGTGCAAGGGCTATCCCGGACACGAGATCGCCGAGATGGCCCTCGTCCGCCTGTATGACGTGACCGGCAACGAGCGCTATCTGCAATTGAGCAAGTTCTTCGTCGATCAGCGCGGCCAGGAGCCGAATTACTTCCTCGAGGAAGAGAAGATCCGCGCTGCCCGTGAAGGCCGCCGCCCCAACCCGAATGTCGATCCGGCCTACAACCAGGCCGGCAAGCCCGTGCGCGAGCAGGATGAAGCCGTCGGCCATGCCGTGCGCGCGGTGTATCTGTATTCCGGCATGGCGGATGTGGCGCGCCTGACCCAGGATGAATCCCTGCTGGCCGCCTGCGACCGCCTGTGGGACAACATCGTGGACAAGAAGCTCTACGTCACCGGCGGCATCGGCGGCACGCACCACGGTGAGGCGTTCTCCTACGCCTACGACCTGCCCAATGACACCGCCTATTCCGAGACCTGCGCCGCCATCGGCCTGGCCTTCTTCGCCCGCCGCATGCTTCAGATCAAGCCCGACAGCAAATATGCCGACGTGATGGAGATGGCGCTGTACAACACCGTCCTGTCCGGCATGGCGCTGGACGGCAAGAGTTTCTTCTACGTCAATCCGCTGGCCGTCGTGCCGGATGCCTGCCGGAAGGATCAGCGCCTGTGGCACGTCCAGCCCAGCCGCCGCAAGTGGTTCGGCTGTGCCTGCTGCCCGCCCAACATCGCCCGCATCGTGGCGTCCATCGCCTCCTATGCCTACACCGAGAACGAGGACACCCTCTTCACCCACCTGTATGTGGGCGGCGAGGTGGAAAAGGACTTCGGCGGCAAGAAGCTCACCATGGAGATCAAGTCCCGCATGCCCTGGCATGGCCATGTGTATGTGACCCTACGCTGTGCCGAGCCGGTGAACGGCACGCTGGCCTTCCGCATCCCCAACTGGGCGCAGGATGCCGTCATCACCTGCGGCGAAAAGCAGCCCGTCTACAAGGACGGATACGCCTACCTCACCGGCGAATGGCGCGATGGCGACATGATCACCCTCCACCTGCCCATGCAGGTGCGCATGCTGGCGGCGAACCCCGCCGTCCGTGCGGATGTGGACAAGGTCGCCTTCCGTCGCGGCCCGGTCACCTTCTGCGCGGAGGAAGCCGACAACGGTGCCGACCTGCATATGCTGCGCGTGGACACCCGCTACATCGGCGACCGCGGCGAAGGCATCGAGTGGGAGTTCGACGAGAGCACCTTCGGCCATGAGACCGTGAAGCTCCGCGTTCCGGCCAAGCGCCTGCTGCCCTCCGAGGACAAGTCCCTGTACACCACCTGGCAGCCCCCCAAGGAGGAGCCCGCCACCATCACCCTGGTGCCCTATTACGCCTGGGCAAACCGCGGCGAAGGCGAGATGCTTGTCTGGCTGCGTAGAAAGTAATCCGCATACGCAGATCGCCTCCCGTACCGCAATGGCACGGGAGGCGATCCATTTATTATTCATTGGGCTGATCAGCCGCATCCTCAGGCATTTTCATCCGGCTGGACGCCCTTCATGATCAGCATCGCGGACGTCACGCCCATGATCACGCAGCACACCGCCATCACGGCATAGCACAGCCACACCGGCAGCGACGCGGACTTGTCCACCGCGAATTCCATCGCAATGCACACCACCACGCAGGCCAGGAAGATGCCCCAGTTGACGGCCAGTTTCCGGGTGGGCATGCGCTTTTCCGCAGGCGTCTTCGTCCAGCGGTACAGCGCGTAGAACATCAGGCCGCCCAGCACCAGCACCGCCGTCAGCTGGGACACGCGCACGAACAGCCACCGCAGGAAGTTATCCCGGCGCAGGCTCTCCAGGAGGATCTGCGCGGAGCAATACAGGATCGCCGCCATTTTGGCGCGGCTCCCCGGGACAGTAAAGCGCTTGCGATCCAGCAGCACCGCCGCGATGATGAGCGCCACAGCGCCCTCCAGCAGGCAGATCGCCCAGAACCACACGTCCCAGTCCGCGTTATACAGTGCAAAGGGGAAACGCTGGAAGGCGGACAGTCCGACCTCCATGCCGATGCCTTCGCCGCAGGCCGGCTCAGCAAAGCGGCACAGCGCCAGCGTCAGCAGACCGGGGACGGTCAGGGCATCCAGCAGCTTTTTCACCGGCTGACGGGTGATCTTCGCCGTCAGCGCCGCCGCCAGGATGCATCCGCCCACCACGCCCCACAGGGCATAGCCGCCATTCCACATGCGCAGGACATTTTCCAGCCCCATCTCCATATAGACCTGCAGGCGGCTCAGGCAATAGAAGGCGCGTCCGCCCAGGAGCCCCAGGGGGAGCGCCAGCAGGCCGAAGATCTCCGCGGTATCCGCGCGCAGACCGTTTTTCTTCTGCCCCCAGCCAAACAGGAGCAGGCCGACCGCCACCGCAGCGACCACACAGGCCGCATACTGCGTCACAGGGCGACCCAGCAGGGTAAACAGCACTTGACTCTCTTCCATCGTGCACAGGACTCCTTATTTCTCAGGCTGATAGGCGCTTGCAAAGTAGATGATGTCCTTCAGGGGGCGGCGTTTGGGATTGTTGGGCGCATTGACCTTGTCCCGGTTGAACACCATGGTGGAGGACGATCCGCCGTCGAGGTTATAGGCATTCTGCACGCCCTCAAAGGAGGCGACCAGCTCGGCGAACTGCGCCAGCGTCAGGCCGGTGGAGCCGGGATCTTCCGGGCCCTCCGAGCTGATGCACAGGTACTCCAGCGGGCCAATCTGCGCCAGGCACATCCGCTGGGCGGAACGGTTCGCCGCGTTGTTCCTGTCAACGAAATCGCCCTGCTTTTCGCCATTGATCACAAGTCCCGGGCCAAAGGTGAAGCCATTGACCACCGTGCGGCCTTCCTCCGCCAGTTCGGCGATGAAGAGCGACATCGTGTCCTTATCCGGCAACTTGAGGATGTGCATATCGCCCTGATCATCCAGGACCATGACATCAAAGGTGGCATTGCACTTGTTCTTGTATTCCTTGCCCATGCGTACGGTATAGCCCACGCCGCGGCGGTTGGGGTCGGAGAAGAAATCGCCGTTGATGGCCAGCGCCGCGTTGACATTGCGCGCCAGGGTCGCGCCCAGATGAGTATCATCGGAATAATAGCTGCCGGACATCGCCGTGCGGATCTGCGTGGCATTGGCCACCTTCACATGGGCGACCATGTAATTGGTGTCGAACATGCGGCCAGTGGTGATCGCCACGGAAATGGAGGGATCCTCGTAGGTCATGTCCTCCAGGTCGTAGCCATCCTCCTGGAGCGCCACGCCCTTCTTGTCCTCCAGGGCGTACTCGATGATCTCCGCCTCCGCCACGATGGCTCCGGACGGCACCAGCACCAGCAGACACGCCAGCGCCAGCAGGATCGCCATGATACGGATCATGTGCTTCATATTCGTCATCAGACTCCTTTCATATGATGAGACGCATCTGCGCCCGCGTTTATCCAGCGGGTGGAAGCATCCCGATGCGGTCAGGGCAGCATTTCGCCGTTTTCGAAGGTCACGATGCCCGTCTCGCGGAAGGATTCGGGCGGATTGACGCATTTGGCATAGACCTTCTTCTGCGTCAGCTTGGCGAAGACCTCCCGGCGCTCGGCCTCGTCCGTGAGGACATAGGGGCGGTAATCGCCGCTGCCCTGCGTCTTGCAGGGGATCACCTGCAGCTGCACCAGATTCACCTGGCCATTGACCCGTTCATAGGTCAGCTGGAAGATGCCCGTGGAGGGATCCACCTTGGACATGGTGCCGAAGGTGAAATTGCCCGTGCTGAACATGATGGGCTTGTTGTTGTAGAAGGTGATGGGCTGGATCACATGGGGATGATGCCCCCAGATCACATCCGCGCCAGCATCGATGACCTGGCGCGCGTAGACCGCCTGACTGGATTCGGGGGTCATGTGGGTCTCGCGGCCCCAGTGCAGGCTGACGATCACCACATCGCAGCCGTTTTCCTCCTTGAGGATGCGAATACGCTCCGCAATGCGCTTCAGATCGCTCTCCTGAGGATAGGTGAAGCCCACAAAGCCGAAGCGGATGCCGTTGACATCCTGTACGCCCAGCACATCCTGCGCATATTGCGAGCCGGGATACACCGTGCCGAAATGGGCGATGCCTGCCTCATCCAGCACTTCCAGCGTATCCTCATAGCCCGCGGCGGAGAAATCCATGCAGTGGTTGTTGACGGTGTTGACCATCTCGATGCTGCCCTCCAGCAGCACATTGACATGATCCGGATCGCCCTTGAGGTTGTAGAGCTTCTCGGCATGGTTCCTCCGCGTGGTGAAGACGACCTCCAGGTTGGCAATGGTCAGATCATCCGCCGCCAGATAGTCCTTCACCAGCGAGAAGGGCCATGCGTAGCCCTTTTCATCGATCGTGCTGTGATAGGAGGTCGAATAGTCCACATACTGGGCCGAATCGCCCACGGAGCAGTCGCCCACAAAGGACAGCAGCGCACGGGTATCCGCTGCAGGGGTGGCCGTGGGTTCAGGGGGGGCCGTCGGTTCGGGGGTGGGTTCCGCCGTCGGTTCAGGGGGCGGCGAGGGGATCTCGGTGCTCTCCGGCACAGCGGACACTTCCGGCTCAGCCGTCACATCCGCCGCAGGGGCTGCATCAGCCGTCGGCGCAGGGGTGGATGCCGCCTTTTGCGTGCTGGCCAGCACGAAGGGCTCCGCCTTGGTGCCCTGGCCGCCCGTGATCTCCACCTGGGACAGATCCAGCCGGACGGACATGCGCACGCCCACATTGCGTCTGGTGTAACCTCCCCAGCTCAGGTGGCCATTGACGCCCACCAGCTGCAGATGGGTCGCGTCCGCGCCCTTGACAGCTGCCGCCCAGTAGGACGTCGTGCCGAGGGTGCTGTCCACATACGCACCGCAGGCACGCGCATAAGGCGTGGCCTTGCAGTAGCGGGACGGCTGATTATCCCAGCGGGTGCTGGAGAAGCCGTATTCCGGGGTGAGGAACTGCTCATCGGTGAGGATGAACAGCAGGCCGCCGCCGGGCTCCTCCACGAGGGCGCTGCGCAGCGGATCCGCCCCTATCAGGGTGTCGAGCGCCTCGGTGTTCAGCCAGGTGTACAGATCGCTCTCGGCATAGGTGGTGATCCGCCGGTAATCGCCGCGTTCGATCTTGTTCTGATCGGTCTCGAAGATCACCTGCTGCGCATCGATAGCGTATTCCGTCAGCAGCAGCGCCTGACCGTTGCTCACATTCAGGATGCGCCACAGCACCGGCTCGACCGTTCCGTCCGCCGCGTAGGGATACAGGCCCATCTCGGCGTACTGATAGCCGCCATCCTCCTTGCTGTAGCCGCGCATCTCTTCCGCACTGGCGCACAGGCACAGCATGCACAGCAGCAGCGCAGCGCACAGCCTGAACAACTTTTTCTGCATTTCGCTTATTTCCTCGTTTTCCTGACGCATTTTGTCGAGCGATGGGCTGATCCCATACTTTTTCATTTTATTTTACCATTTTTTCAGGAGGGAATGCAATAGCTCCGGCGTCATTTTCCGACCCATTCACGCTTTTTTACATTTCGGACACAAACGGGGAGGCTTCGGAGGCTTCGCCTCGTTTTAGGCGGCGCAAAGCGATCCAGTGCAAGGCCGCTTTCTGCGCGGTGGCTTCGCCTCGTTTTCAGGTTGAAACCTCCACCTCATCCGTCGCTGCGGCTGCAGCTTCCCCCCAAGGGGAAGCCACAGCCTGTCAAAAAACTTTTTCAGGTGGTGTCGGAGGGCCCGCAGGTCCTCTGACTGCAATCGTATCGCGGGGCTTCGCCGCGCGGGCGGGGCGGTTTCGGCTTCTGCCGAAACCACAGTTTGTCAAAGAAGCCACTTCGCGTAGCAGCGAAGTGGCTTCAAGCATAAGGA
>CAZIUA010000097.1:0-8277 GCA_964542315.1 uncultured Faecalibacterium sp.
CCTACACCCAGTATCCCTTCATGATCTACCAGATCCAGACCAAGTTCCGCGATGAGCCCCGCTGCCGCGGCGGCCTGATCCGCGTGCGCGAATTCACCATGAAGGATGCGTATTCCTTCCACACCTCTCAGGAGGATCTGGAGCGCTACTATCAGATCTGCTACGATGCGTACAACCGCATCTTTGCCCGCGCCGGTGTGCCTGAGGTGGTCGCGGTGGCGTCCGACAGCGGCATGATGGGCGGCAAGGTCTCCCACGAGTACATGCTGCTCACCCCCGTCGGCGAGGACACTATCGTCCTGTGCCACGAGTGCGATTACCGCGCCAACATGGAGGCCGCGCCCTGCATCGTCCACAACGATGAGAGCGAGATCGCTGAGCTGACCAAGGTTTCCACCCCCAACGTCAAGACCATCGAAGATCTCTGCGCGTTCCTGAACGTCCGCGCTGACCGCACCTGCAAGGCCGTGGTCTATCAGGAGAACCTGACCGACAAGCTGGTGGTAGCCTTCCTGCGCGGCGATCTGGACATCAATGAGACTAAGCTGCGCAACTACCTCAAGGCAGAGATCCACGCGGCGGAGCTGACCGAGGGCAGCCCCCTGTGCGCTGGCTTCATCGGCCCCAAGGGCATCAGCAAGGATGTCCGCGTGGTGTTCGATGCCTCCCTGAAGGGCATCGAGAGCCTGGTCTGCGGCGCGAACGAGACCGATGCGCACTACACCGGCCTGAACATCGCTCGCGACATCGGCGAGGTAGAATATGTGGACGTGGCCAAGGCCTATGACGGCGGCATCTGCCCCGTATGCGGCAAGCGCAGCGTCTACACCTCCCGCGGTATCGAGGTCGGCAACATCTTCCAGCTTGGCACCAAGTACACCCAGAGCATGGGCATGACCTATGTGGACCAGGACGGTAGCCTCAAGAACCCCATCATGGGCTGCTACGGCATTGGTGTGGGTCGTCTGGCCGCATCCGTCTGCGAGGCGCACCGCGATGATTACGGCCCCATCTGGCCCATCTCCATCGCCCCCTGGCAGGTGCATCTGTGCTCCATGCGTGCGGACAATGAGGAAGTCGCCGCCATGTCCCAGAAAATCTACGACGAACTCCAGGCGCGCGGCATCGAGGTCATCTGGGATGACCGTCCCGTCAGCGCAGGCGTGATGTTCGCCGATGCGGATCTGTTCGGCGTGCCCGTCCGTGTGGTGGTCAGCCCCAAGGGCCTCAAGAACGGCACCATCGAGATCTCCACGCGCGACAAGTCCATGCAGGAGCGCAAGCCCGTCGACGAAGCGGTGGATTTCATCTACTCCTACGTCGTGGACGAGCTGGCCAAGCTGGGCTGCCGCCTCTAAGAGGCTTCCCCCCGTTCATCACCTATATTTCCATACAAAACCAGCAGCGGAGGATCATGTTCCGCTGCTGGTCTTTATTGTGTAATTCACTTTTTCAGGTACAGGTCGTATGCATACGCATCTCCCTGGTACACTTCGTGCTTCCGCAGCAGCCATTCATCAAAGCCTGCCGCCTCATACATGTGCTTTGCGCGGAGGTTGTCCTCCTCCGCCCCCACGGTGAATTCCGTATACCCATCCGCCGCAAGGGTGGACAGCACCGTCCGCAACAGCAGCGTGCCATAGCCCCTTCCCTGCCTGTCCTCCCGCACGCGGAAGGCAAAGAGGTAGGCACGCCTTCCGCGGACGGCGAAATGCGCATCCTCATGCGTGTACATGGCATGCAGCTCGCCGATGAGCTCGCCATCCTCCTCCAGGATGAAGATGTCGATGTCCCCGTTGCGGATGTCCCGCGCGCAGTCCGCCACCATCTGCGCCACGTCGTTGTATTGAAACAGCGCCGTCAGGCTGAGCAGCTCCTGCGCGTCCAGCTTTCTGATGTTCACCCGATGCCACTCTCCATCATCGCATAGCTCAGGAAGCCCGCGCAAGTCGCGAAGGCCTCGCCCGTGGTGCATTCGCCCGTGTCCTCATGGACGCTCTCGCAGGCCACGCCATTGTCCATACGCGTGCGGCGCAGATGCTCCACCGCGCTATCCGCATGCCCGCTGAGCAGGCTGTTGCAGATGGACAGCACCCACGGATGGGGCGCATGCTTGCAGCCGATCTCCGCGATGGGATGCCCCGCAAAGGACAGGGGGTACGTTTCGTCCCGGATGATGTCCATCGTGGCGCGCCAGATCGCATCCTCCGCATCGCAGAAGCCATAGAAGGGCAGCAGCTGGAGGCTTCCCGGAGGTTCGTCGTACACATCGTAATGCCCGTTCAGATCCACCGACCAGGCGAAGAACCGCTTGCCGTCCGCCTCCTGCACGCAATGGGCGTACACTGCCTGGCGAACGTCCTCCGCACGGTTCAGCAGTTCCGGCTGATGCAGGAAATCCGCCAGGGCATTGAGCGCCACCCACACCAGCGCGTTGTCATAGGTCAGGTAGACGTAGTTGTGCATGTCATCCGTGGGCTGGAGGAAGGTCTCATACAGCGCGACGTCGGGATGCTTGCGGCTTTCCAGCCGGCGCAGGATCTCCCGCAACCCGGCCTGCACAAAGTCCTGCTGGGCAAAGGCGGTATCGCCCGTTTTTTCGGTGTAGCGTTTCAGGGCGATGACCGGCGCGCAGAGCTCGTCCAGCTCAAAGCCGGGCTCGAGGAGCGTGCCGTCGATATAGCGGCTGTGCAGGCCGAAATTCCGTGCCTGACGGGTGTATACATAGGTCAGGATCTCCCGCGCATAGGCCGCATCCACCGCCACCATGACCGGGAAAGCCCACAGGAGGCTGTCGCGATCCCAATACGCGGCGGACACATAATACCGCGGACTGCGGCTGGTCATCAGGCAGAGTTCCTCGGTATCGATGGTGCGCCCGGACGCATAGAAGAAGGAGAAGAACAGGTTGGTGTTCAGCAGCGTATCCAGCGCCGGATCCGCCAGATGACGCTCCCGCGCGGCGAGCCAGGCTGCCGTGCGCGCATGCACCGTATCGAAGCCCTGACGCAGCAGCTCCTTGGCACTGGTGGCCGCCGCGACGCCGTCATAGCCAACGCCCCAGGGGATATCCAGCACAGCCGTTTCCCCCGGTGCAAGCTCCACCTGGCGGAAGATGTCATACGCCATGCCTTCCAGCGTCCATTCCGCATGCTGGTCGATCTCGGCGAACTGCTGCGGGTCGGCGATACAGGGTGCGAAGGCGAACAGCGGCAGGGCGGGCTTCTGCGCGAAGATGAACAGGTTGTTCCAGCCGGAGGTGTAGGCCTCCCGGCCCGCATTCAGCTCGGAGGTCTCGTTGATCTCGTGCAGTGTCTTGTCCCATTCGCCGCGCGTGCCAAAGCGCAAGGCCGCTGCGTTCTCCCCCTCGTTGCACACGGTCAGGCGCAGCATCAGCCCGCGCTCCTCCACCGGCGTCAGATAGGTGCAGGAGAAGCGGATGCCCTCGACGAGGGAGGTGCAGGTCGGGATCCAGTGATGCTCCCTGTGCCACTGGGGTGCAAGCGTCAGCGGATGGCCGTCCTTCTCCACATAGGGGCGGATCAGCCCGTCCCGCCCGCGGATCTCCAGCATGCCCTTCACCTGCATATACAGGAAGGTCACGCCCTCCACCGCGCCATCAGTCTCGCGGATGGTGGGCAGGGACAGATATTCATTGCCTGTGACCTGATAATTCATCGATCGTCCTTCCTTTCGCACATTGCATCTATGTCAAGGTTTTCGGCACGCGAGGCGGAATTCCTGCATGCGGCGAAATGTTTCCGCATGCGGCGGACGCTTGCGTTTTGGATGCATCGATGGTATGATGATAGGCAGAATCATCCCCGAAGGAGGCCCCCCATGCGCCAGACCGAACGCACGGCCATCGTGCTGCGCTATGTCAATTATCGCGACAACGATCGCATGCTGACGCTGTTCAGCCCGACCCAGGGGCGCATCGAGGCCCTCGCGCGGGGCTGCCGGAAGCCGCGTTCCCCCATCCTCAACGCCAGCGAGATGTTCGCCCTGGGTGATTATGAGCTTTACCAAAAGGGCGCCCACCTGACCGTGATCTCCGCCAACATGATCGAGACCTTCTATCCCCTGCGGCAGGATTTCGACCGGCTGGCCGTTGGCACCTACCTCCTTGGCGTCGTGGAAGGCTTCGTTCAGCCCGGCGTGCCTGCGCAGGAGCTGTTCATGCTGCTATTGCACACGCTGTCCCGGCTGACCTTCTCCACCCAGCCCTGGAAGCCCCTTGTGGCAGGCTTCCTGCTGCACCTGTCCGCCTGCGAGGGCTTCAGGCCACGGCTGAACCACTGCGTCCATTGCGGCGTGCGCCTGCCGGAGAGCGCGTCCACCTGGTTCGATCCGCAGGAAGGCGGTCTGGTCTGCCGCGCGTGCCATCAGCAGACGCACATGCCTGTTTCCGCCGCACAGGCAAAATGGATGCGCACGATGCTGAACGTCGGTTCCGCGTCCTGGGTGGACACGCCAGACTGCATCGCGCCCTTCGCGCTGCTGCGCAAATATGTGGAGGGGCGGCTGGATCATCCGGTGCGCTCGGCGGACATGCTCCCCACGCGCGGCTGAAAAAAGTTATCCACATTTTTTCTTGTCCCTGTTGATATTCGGAGGAGCCTCTGCAGCTGCCTCCGTTTTTTTGCAGCAAAAAATCCCCGCCGGAGCGGGGACAGCATAGTCATGGGCATATCAGCGGTTTCATTTAGATGTGCTGCGTGACGCTGCATCCGCCGTGAGAGTGCAGTCCTCCCCCAGCACATCGCGCAGGAGCGGCACGAGCGCCGCATCCACCTTGGTAGCAGGATCCGCCGCCAGCTGCGTGAGCACAGGCAGCAGCGCGCAGTATTCCCGGCGGACGATGCGGTAAGCAGGATGCTCCGCCGCACGGTAGGCTTCGCTGTGGTGGACGGCCGGCATACCTGCATCGCGCCAGGCGGACAACGTATCGTCCCAGCCTGGGAGGCCAGCGCACAGCTCTGCGGCCTGCGCGACGATATCCTCCAGGAGATCCGCCGTCTGCGCGAGGGTTGCCGTGTGCACGAACATGCGGAACAGCCATTCCGGCGGAAGCGTGGCGGCCTTCCATGCGGCGATGTTGATGCGCGCCACCCTGTCGCTGATGGGCTCAAACAGAGGCTGCGAGGCGTCCGCCGTGGTCGCGGCAAATTCCCGGTCAAAATAGGCACGGGCGCGATCCGCATCCGTCAGCAGATGCTCCGCACCGCGCGCCGCCTGATAGCACAATTTCAGCACATCCAGCGGCTGCATGGCCGGATGCAGCGCCATCTGGGCGCGGAGGCATTCAGCAAAGTCCATCTTCATTCCCCCTGATAGAGCTGCAGTGTGGACGTCATGGTGCGCAGCGCCACATCGGACATGCTCGGCAGCGTAACGGCATAGAGCGCGTCGCTGCCCTGGGCATGCAGGCGTACAGTGGACGCGTTTTCCATCCGGACGGATCGCAGGCCGGCCAGCGGCAACCCCGTCAGCCCGGAAATGACGTAATCCCCCTTCTCCAGCAGGGACAGCGCGCGCGCCGGGTAGATGCTGCTCACGGTGACGCTGGAACCATCCGCCGTGCGGTAGGTCAGGGTCACGATGCGCCCCAGGCCATCCTCGAAGGCGGCATCCCGGCAGACGCCCTTTTCAAACGTCAGCACCGTGGAACGCATGGCGGCCATCATCGGCGCCGGAAACGCTTCGAGCAGCGCGCCCATCTCGCCTTCCGAGGTGATCAGCAGTGCCGAAGGCAGCGCACTGACCAGCGGCTGATCCTGCCGGGCAGTGAGCGCGGCAGATTCCGCCCCCTGCGGATCGCCCATGATGACGGCGATATAGAACGCCGCCAGCAGCACCACGGTCAGCAGCGCCATCAGGGCTGTGCGAATGATGCGCCGCACGAGGGATGTCTTTTTTTGCATGGAGACCTCCAATGGTGAGAAAAGCGCACAAGATGCAACATCCTGTGCGCCGTTTTTGCCAATTAGGAATAAGAAATTGAGGGACTGCGGACAAGGGACCTCGCACACACCGCTTAGAACTCACAATCCATGATCATTCGCAGCTTAGAATTCGCAGTTCATGGGGGTTCTGGCGTAGGGGATCACGTCGCGGATGTTGTCCACACCAGTGAGGTACATCAGCAGGCGCTCGAAGCCCATGCCGAAGCCCGCATGCGTGCAGCCGCCGAACTTACGCAGGTTGATGTACCAGTCCAGGCTGTCCTTGGAGATGCCCAGCTGATCCATGCGGCTGGTGAGCTTGTCCAGGCGGGTCTCACGCTGGGAGCCGCCCATCAGCTCGCCCGAACCGGGAACGAGCAGGTCAACCGCGGCAACGGTCTTTTCGTCGTCGTTCTGATACATATAGAAGGCCTTGATGTCCTTGGGCCAGTTGTAGACGAACACCGGGCCATGGAAGTATTCCTCAGTGAGGTACTTTTCATGCTCCTTGGCGGTATCCTGGCCGTATTCGGGCTTGAACTGCCAATCCTTGCCGGAATTCTTGAGGATGGTGATAGCTTCCTCGTGGGTGATGCGGGCGCACTTGGCATCGGCCAGCGCCTCCAGCTTTTCCACCAGGCCGGACTTGCCCTTGCCGCCGGCGGCGAAGGTATCCAGGAAGGCCAGCTCATCCGGGCACTTCTCCAGCACCGTCTTGACAATGGCCTTGAGGAAGTCCTCCTCCACGTCCATCAGCTGATCCAGGTCGCAGAAGGCGATTTCCGGCTCGATCATCCAGAATTCCGCCGCATGCGTCTTGGTGTTGGAGTTCTCCGCTCGGAAGGTCGGGCCAAAGGTGTAGATCTTTGAGAACGCCATGGCGAAGGTTTCGCCTTCCAGCTGACCGGTCACGGCCAGAGAAGCCTGCTTGCCGAAGAAGTCCTCATCCCACTTGCCCGCGTTCTTGGGATCCAGCGTGGTCACGGTGAAGGTGTTGCCGGCGCCCTCGGCGTCGTTGCCGGTGATCAAGGGCGTGTGGACATAGACATAGCCGCGATCCTGGAAATAGGTGTGGATGGCCATGCTGGCGACGCTGCGCACACGGAAAACGGCCTGGAACAGGCGGGTGCGGGGACGCAGATAGCCGATCTCACGCAGGAACTCGATGGAATGACGCTTGGGCTGGAGGGGGTAATCCTCCGGGCAATCACCCTCCAGCATGATCTCAGCCGCCTGCACCTCAGGGGTCGTGGGATCCTTATAGGACGGAACGACCGTGCCGGTCACAGTGATGGCGCTGCCCACACGCAGGGCCTGCACATCCTCAAAATTGGCGATATTGTTATCATAAACCACCTGGGGATTCTTGAAGCAGGTGCCATCGAAGAAGTCGATGAAGCCCATGTTCTTCTGCTTGCGGTGGTTGCGGATCCAACCGTGCAGCGTGACGGTGGAGCCCTGAAGCTCCGCCAGGCGATCCTTGAGTTCAAGGGTGGTGATGACGCTCATAGGTACATACCTCCAATCGGCGCGGCGGATCTCTCCGTTTCCGTTGCCGAGAATAGACTAACATATATATTAGCACAGATTGCTGAAAAGGGCAAGGAAAATTGCAAGATTAGGCACCCTTGCGCGTACATAAAGCGTCCCCTCCGCATGATCCGGTCACGCGAAGGGGACGATCCACGACTTATATCCAATAAACTACTCCAAAACGGGGATGCGCTGCATTTCACTCGGCCGGACGAACTCCACAAGCGGCTCATTCAGCCAATCCATGATCTTTGCCAGCGTCTTTTCGCCGATGCCCTTGACCATGATCAGATCCTCCGGAAATTTGAAGGCACCGATCAGCTCACGCATGTCAACGATGCGCTGGGCAATGACGGGGCCGACACCAGGCAGGTCATCGAGGGCCACAACGTCCGCCGTATTGAGAAAGGAATCAGCGGAAAGCATCATCAGCGTCGGAAGCGACTGCATGGTATGGACGGAGGTGTACTCATCAGGCTCAGGCGGAATGGCAGCAAAGATGGCCGGAACGATCAGCAGCAACGCCGCACAGACCAGACAAACCGCAAAAATGATGCGCTTTTGCTTTTCGGACATCGCAGGCACCTTCCCTTCCGCTTGATGAGAAAAGTGTAGCACAAGAAGCACTAAATTGCAAACGAAAAACCCGACCGCAATGCGATCGGGTTAACGCTCCCCAGGTAGGGCTCGAACCTACAACAACCCGGTTAACAGCCGGGTGCTCTGCCATTGAGCTACTGAGGATCAAGAGGGAACCGGCAGCGACCTATCCTACCGGGCCGTGTCCAGCCAAGTACTT